>CANOUR010000001.1 GCA_947570265.1 uncultured Bacteroidales bacterium
CCATGAGGAAGAATTTGATCTGCTCGTCGCTGTGGCGGTCGTCGACCAGCAGATAGGGGGCGACTTTGTCGATGACCCTTTGTTTCTCGAGGCAGAAGAGGATGGCTTCCTGCTGACGCGACATGGGTCGGCCGTACCACTTGCGGAAGTGGTAGCCGAGAGGGGGCGAGCCGGGAGGGAGGCTGCGGCGTATGTCGCGGACGGTGGGGAGCATGACTATTCCTTTTGCCGCGAAGATAGAACGCGCACGATGCCTGTGACCGACATCGTGCGCGATTTTTTAGCTGCTTTAGCTTTTATAGCTCTGTCGCTTCAGTATTGATCAGTTGACGGCGATGCTCGCGCCGGAGGTGTTGGCGACAAGCGAGGGATTGTATTGGCTCTGGATTGTGGCCGCTCCCATCGTGTAGACACCGGCTGAGTTGACCCACATGTCGTAGGTGAGTACGTAAGTGCCGACAGTCAGCCGGTTGATGAACAAGGATGTGACAGCATCGGAATTCTCGCGATAGAACGGAAGTCCGTCGCACCATACGCGTCCGGGCATCTGTTCGACAGGCTCGAAACATGCAGGGCGGTTGTCGGCAATGGTGACATAGTCCATGGTGCGTCCGCACTTGATGGTGAGCGATACACGGACACGCTGTCCGACCTGAGCGCGACCATTGAGGGGGCGCACCGTGCCGTCGGCATTGACGACAAAACATTGCTTGTCGATGGATAGGTCGGGCAAGCTATGAGGCTCGATGGCGGCCATGTCGCTGATCTGCTGACAGAATACGGTGCCCCACGAGGGGGTGGCGGCACTGCCGGCCACGGTGAGAGAAGCGCCTGAGTTGGATAGCGCGGATATGTCGGTGCGGATGTAGCCGAGAGTGCGGTCTATGGGGGTGACATCGATCTGATTGCCAGCGATAGCCAACTGTGTGCCATGGGCGGGAGCGAGCCATTTGCCCGAGGCGGCAACAAATGAAGCGACCGTGCGCGATGCGCTGACTGAGTTGCCCCAGTCCTGCGCCCCTTTCTGCATCACGATCCATTGGCGTATGAGGTCGACATCGGGGCTTTGCGGCTCAATGCGGGCAAAAGCATCGAGGATGAGAGATGTGGCAGCTGCGGGATTCATTGACCACAGACCCTGCGCGATGCCCGGCCACCACATGCCTTTTTCGGGAGAAGACTCGGCATATTCACGGAGAGATTCGAGAATATGGCGGGAAGTGGCGGTGTAGTTGTGGTTGTCGAGGATGATCGCCGCAACCGCCTTTGCGGGGGCATTGAGATCGCGCCACCGGCCTATGAGCTGCTGGACTGTTGCCGAGCTTACACGCTCGGCAGCTGAAGACTGACGGATGTCGGGGAAGAGATCGCGGATGTAGACATACTCGGTGTAGTTGCCTGACGGCCACCGGCGATAGTCGTCGGCGACATCGGCATCGAACCACCGCAAGGCATTGCCGATCATGCCAGAGAGGCGCTTGTCGTCGGGGAGCCATCCGAGACGGTTGAGATCGCCCAAGATGGCAAGCACACGAGCCGTAGCCCAAGAGGATGCCTTGGTGTCGCCACCATTCCATCCCCAGCCTCCGCCGCTGACCTGCAGACGAGTCAGCAGGTCGACGGCGCGCGAGATGGCCCGTGATGTGGACTTGCGGTCGAACAGCAGGGCGAGACGATCCATGCGCTCGGTGTCGGAGCGTGCGTCCATCATCCATGGTGTGACCTGAAGCAAAGCGATCTTGAGATCGGTATTGCGCTGGAGCATCGACACGAGAGTGGAGTCGGATCGATCGGTAGATGTCCATTGCCGGAGAGCCTTGGCCACAGAAGGATTGGAACGCAGGATGCCATCGGCAACAGCGGCGGAGAATATCACTCCGGCAGCATCGACCGAATTGTTCAGCGGCGCTGACGAGAGAGAGGGAAGCGCCGTGACGACATACCATGCGGGATTCTCACAGAATTCGAGAGATACGCGCGCACCATCTGACCATTTGGGCAAAGAGGTGGTGAAGAGAGTCTGCCCGGCAGGGATGTAGAACGAACTGGCGGATATGACCGGCTGTGCGGACTCGAGCAGAGGTATGAGAGCCTGCTCGCCGTCGGCAAATGCGTCGATGGATGATTTGACACGATAGCCGACCATTGTGACGGTTGATGGCGCATCGAAGGTGATGACCGCTACAGCGGATGCACCGGAAGCGATGCGGTCGGTCTGACCTGCTGACTGGAGGATCTGTCCGGTAGCGGGATCGAAAATCTCTATTGCGGTGGCGACAGATTGGTCGGCATCGCTGTTGTTCATGACCAGAGCACGCACCTCGGCACGGTCGCCCTGACGCAGGAAGCGAGGCAGATCGGGCTGCACCATCACAGGCTTTGACGCCACAATGCTGCGCTGCATGGATGCTGACAACAGAGAGCGGGTGAACGCCAGTGCATCGAACCGCCAAGTGGTGTTGGCGTCGGGCACGGTGAAGGAGAATGCAAGGCGTCCATCGTCGCCGGTGGTGAGCATCGGTTTGAAGAATGCGAGCGGCACCTCCTTGTCGCGGTAGGCAAACGGAGTCTGATCGTGACCAGATTCATCGACAGCTGACTCCTGACCGGAATCGGCGGCCGATCCGGCTGATTTTTTCACCGCCATGTCGAACGAAGCGGTGGCGACAGCCTCGTCTTCGGTCACTGCGATTTCCTCCTTCAATTCATTGACAACAGCATCCATCGAAACGGCAGAATTGTAGAGTCTGCCACGAGACATCACCGCGCCTGAGAATGAGCGGCCATAGGTCTGCAGCATTGGCTCGCCAATGGAGATGCAACCGTAGTTTTTCACGCGCGAAGCAGTGTATCCGCTGACAGAGCCTCCGGCGCCGGAGCGCCAGCTCCAATGAGGCTGATAGCCGCTGTTGAACGATAATGACCGGGATGAGCTGACCAGAGCATCAATGGATGCATTGTACATCGACAGGATGACCGCAGAGCGGCCGGGATCGCTGCCGCAACTGTCGGCTACGGTGAAAGTCCATGTCTCGTGAGCGCCGGGCTGCAGACGATCGCGCATGGACTCGGCACGGATGACGAGCGAATGGCGGGCGGATGGCGCAGTAATGCCGAACTCAAGCGATGATGAGCGGAATTGAGCCACGGCGTTGAGAGACAGAGTGGCTTTTGAAACAGAATCGGGCAGAGAATAACCGACATGCCGCATGCCGGCAGGGAAAGCGACCCATCGCTGCTCGAGAATCTTACCGTCGGACGAAAGAGTGTAGAGCAGATGCGTGTCGGCCGGAGCACCTACGAGAACTGATCCGCTGCTGCCATCGGGGGTGAGAGCGCTCTGGGGAGACCACAGCACGCAATCGGTGACGGGACAGGCTGTGTCGGTTGGCCGATAGAGCACTGTCGACACGGTTGCCGAATCGCCATCGGCTACATTGAAACGCATCTCGACCGGTCCAGACGGGATAGAGCTGAGATCGACCCGGGGAGATGCCGAAGGGATCGTGAGGGTAGAGAGCAAGCTGTCGCCCCGCAGAATGCGGCATGTGACATTGACCGTGGCAGGATCGCCGGAAACGTCGGTGACCTTGATGTTGAGAACCACCGGACGATCGACATCGATGGCCGACGGAATGTTTGCGAAAAGGCTGTAGGACTCCCTGCGGGTGAATATGTCGGAAGTATGCTGCGATTCGCCCGATGGAGATGTGACGGTGACCGCGGCGCTCCATGGCCCGTCGGGAGATGGAGAGCCATCGAGCACGTCGGCCGGAACAGTTACGGAATAGCGTCCTGAGGCATCGGTGACAGCGCTGAGCGTGTAGAAAGGTGTGCCCTGACCGCTATCGAGCCACCATCGGAACCGCGGCACAGCCCTGAGTGAGACACTGACCTGAGCACCTGCAAGAGGAAAGCCGGAGTAGGTGACGGCCGTGCCGCTAAGAGTGACCGAGCCGCCGGAGGTGACAGCCGGGGCGGGCGAGATGGCAAAGACGGGCAACTTGTAGTCGGAAACGGTGAATGACCGGTAGGCACGGATGCCTCCTGACCCTGTGAGCTTCAGGCCATAGTCGCCAGTGAGACCTGACTGTGGCAATACGAAAACGCCTTCGGCACGTCCAAAGCTGTCGGTGACAAGCTCAATATCACCGACAGTCTCGCCATTGGCTGCTGTGAGCGATGCCTTAAGGCGCTCATTTTCGAGCAAAGCACGCGACTGACCGAGGACGCTGTAGGCCACGGCGACGAAACGCACCGTGTCGCCCGGATGATAGAGCGGCAGCGACGTGAGAACCGAAGCGGAACGATGAGGCTCGGATTTGCCTTCGGAGATGCCACTGTAGAACGAAACCCACATAGGGACGGAGGTGGAATTATCCTTGACGGCATAGACCCTCTGGCAATTCTTATCGTCGGGGAAGCGCAGCAAGCCTGAGCGGTCAGTGAGACCGGCCTTGGAATATCTTTCACTGCGGGAATCGTATGCGAATATGCCGGCGTCGGCTACCGGCGAGCCATCGATGCCATCGAGAGCCCACACCCTCTTGCCATCGAAAGAGGATGCAGCCATGGCAAGACGCGTGCACCAGACGGGATCGTAGCCGGAGGTGACGGAGGACAGCTGACCATCGACCGTAGGCACGATGATGTAGACACCCTCGTCTTTGAACGTGTAGGGAATCTCCATGACACCCTCGCATAGAATGGTGTCGCCCACACTTACGGCAATATCGCCGATTTTGGCTGAAGCGCCAGTCGATGGGTTGAAACGTACCAGACCATTGTCAGGCTGACGGCGGATGCGGTAGATGTCGAGACGGCCGCCGGTGACATTGCGGGCTTTGACGCGTATGGTGACCGGCACTCCGGGGGCAAAGCTCTCGGGCATGCTGACGTCGATCGATTTCTGTTCGAGGCGGGCGACAATGTCGCGCACGCAACCGATGCGTGGGTATGCCGAATGAGCTTTTATGAAGGCTTTAGCGGCATCGTAAAGCCATGGATCGTTGCCGTGGCTGAAGTCGGCATAAGCCAAAAGGGGTTCGGCGCAGAACTCTGTCGAGAGGTTGCTTTCATAGATGTCGCGCAAAGAACGGCAGATGAGATTGTTTTCACCGTCGTTGCCGAAAAGATGGGTAGAGAGAAACCGCAGACGGCCTGTCATAGCCATCAGTCGCGGTGCAGGTGATCCGCTGTGGTGGAAGGCAATGAGATCGTCGTAAAGCGACAGCACACGCCATGCGGCTTGATCGCTCAACCGCACTTGTCCGGCTGGCCGGGAAAGTGCCCGCAGTGGAACGACATTGCCGATAGAGTAGATGGAGCGGTAGGTGTCGATGGCCCGTGAGACGGCGAAGTCGTAGAGCGTCGGATAGTAGATGTGGGTGAGTTTGCCAAGCTGGAGCACGCTTTTCCAATCGGCGACGGGCACTTGCTGCAGATCACGGGCATTGGCGAGCGCGCGGCCGTAGAGAGCATCGATGCGCGCCCTGAACTGATCGCCACTCCACTGCAAGGGATCGTCGGGCATAGGCGTGAGGGGGAGTGTGCGGCGGTTGAATTCCCATGAGCGGGATTGGTAGAGCCGGTGGTAGAGTTCGGCCTCAAGCAGATCGATGATGGCGACGGTGACCGAATCGGAGACCTGAGAGCGGACGCTGTCGATAAATGCGACGGTCTTGCCGACATTGTCTCTGTCGATGGAGGTCTCGGCGATAGAGTATTTCAACAAAGCCGAGACGGTGGCCTGCCCGTCGGACTTGCGGAGGGCAGTGCGTAGGGCGGCTTCGGACTGCTTGATGACTTTGCGCGGGAAAGCGAAATCGGGGGTGTCGACATTGTCGCGCGCGATTGCAACGATGCAGAAAGTCATCGCCATGAAGATGGCGATCATACGTGCTCTCATAGGCAAAAGTTAGTTATATGTTGAGAAAATTAACCGGTCGGATATTGTTGTGAACGATGTCATAAGCAATGAACGGCCGACCGGGCAAAAAAGTTGCCTGGCGGAATGCCACGGTGAAGAAACGGAGGGGGGATAAGTAACTCACAAAAATAAACTAATATGAATGACTATTTTTTGCCCTGCGGGTGAATATATCCTTACTTGTCTTTTTGTTGCTTTTCCAATTTTCACGCAGTCGTTTAGCTCGCTAAACTCCTTTGTTCAAATTTGAAAATCATTCAAAAATACTGCGTAATTATATATTCATTTATTTGTGCGAGTTACTTATGATTATTTTTTGACAGTCTTGGCCTTGTGCTTGCGGTGCTGTTTGAGGATGTGGCGGTTGAACTTGCGCTCGACCTTCTTGAGCTTGAGGAGCTGGTCGGGGGTGAGGATGGTCTTGAATTTCGCAAAATAGCGCATTTCAATGGCATTCTCCTTGCCTTTTATCTCATAGAGCGCTTCGGCGGCTTTTTCTTTTTCGGTGTCGGTGGCTTTGTCGCCTTTTTCGATCACTTTTTTGGCCATGTTCATTGCTTCGCCGGCTGTGCGCCTGGTGTCGGCCTCCATAGCGTCGTAGAGAGGCAGGAAGGCTTTGCGCTGCTCGTCGGTGAGTTTCAGCTCCTTGGTCATGAAGTCGTGTTTATAGCGAGTCATTTCCTTGAGCCAAGCTGTGCGTTCGGCGCTATTTTTCTGAGCATTGGCAACCGGAGCCATGGCCAGCACCGCCAACAGAATGGCAATGAATATATTTTTTCTCATAGGTGTGGGTCTTAGAGTGTGATTAGATTGACTCATTCCAGACGTCGTCGAGCAGGTCGGCGCTGTCGGCGTCGTCGAGTATGTAGTCGTCGATGAATGTGTCGCTTCCGACTGCCTGAGCAAGGACAGTGTTGCCTTCGATTGTCATTTCGGGCGACGAGCTGACGTGGTTGAATATGTGCATCATGCACCATACGCCCATGAACATTGCGGCCATGTAGACATAAGGACGGACAATCTGCCAGACAGAGCGCCGGGCAGGCGATGACGCAGCATCGCGCTCCCACTCCTGAACCGGGAGGGATGCGGCCATCCGGTCGGCGAAGTCCTGAAAATAGCCATCGGGGACGGTCATTCCCGATCGGCGGCCGACACGGTCGAGTATGCTGTTGCTGTTGTTGCTTTCCATCGTGTTGAAGATTATTTACATGATTAGACCGTGGTGGAGGGGTACAGTTTAATCCTCTCCGGCAAAAAATTTCTCGATTTTTTTGACGGCGAGATGATATGACGCTTTCAGCGCACCGACCGAAGTGCCGAGGATGGCCGACATGTCTTCGTATTTCATATCGTCGTAGTAGCGCATGTTGAACACGAGCTGCTGTTTTTCGGGGAGTTGCGACACGGCCTGACGCAGTTGCAGAGCCAGTGTGTCGCCATCGATGTGTGTGTCGGCGCTGAGGCTTGCAGATGCGGCGCGTGCATCGGGGCTATCGATGGATACACCGGCACGGCGTTTTTCTTTTTCGAGAAAAGAGAGGCTTTCGTTGATGGCGATCTTGTAGAGCCATGTCGACAGGCGGGCGTCGCCCCTGAAATTGTCGAGCGACAGCCAGGCTTTCATGAAAGTGTTTTGCAACAGGTCATTGGCATCGTCGTGGTTGTTGACCATTCGACGAATCTGCCAGTATAGCGGTTCGGAGTAGGCTGCGATGACGTCGCCGAATGCCTTTCGGGCTTGAGACGGGTCACGCAACCGCTCCTCGAGACGCGCCGACGCTTCTGGTGATGGTTTGTTGGACATGAATCGGTGCGGATTTGGTTACAATCTGTAAAGGTAGGCATTTATCGAGAGTCATTGCATCCGCTTGAGCACAAAAAATGTTAAGAGCGTGTCCCGGGTTTAACACTAAGAGCGTGGCTGTGCGTCGGCGTACACACCGGGGTAGTCTGCGGCGTCGTCGACACGTGCGAGCCTTATGCCGATGATGTTGCAGACAATTGCCATGATTATGACAGATGCCGCTATGACTCCCGCCAGCATGCCGACAGTGAAGACGCCTGTTCTCATCACCTCGACCACCGACCATACGGCATGTGAAACCGAGACCAGAATGCCTATGGCGTAGGCGATGCGCTCGATGGGTGAGGGTGTGCGCCCCGGAAGACGGTTGAGCACTTTGCGTGTGAACCAATGCGATTGAGGCGCAGGCGGCAGGTCGTGCTTGAGCAGACGGGACAGTTGTTTATCTGAGAGTGTTTCTTTTTTCATTCGGATGAGAGATATTGTGCCATTCTCGCTCTGGCGCGGTGAAGGCGTGTTTTGACATTTGACTCTGTGAGACCCGTCATGCGACAGATTTTACGGAGAGGCATGTCTTCCATGTAAAACAGCAGTACCAGACTGCGGTCGACAGGACTGAGACGAGAGATGGCCGAGGCGGCATCAATGCGTGTGTCGGTGAAATGGGCGTGGTCGGACGATGTGTCGGCAAGGGTGTCGGCGGTGTCGTCGGCGATGGCCTCGTAAGTGCGTTCGGATCGCATCCAGGAGTAGAATTCGTTGACGGCGATCGATGTGAGCCATGTGCGGAAACGCGATGTGGCACGGAATGACGAAAGGTTGGTCCAAGCCTTGATGTAGGTGTTTTGCGCGAGATCGTCGGCAAGCGAGGCGTCGCCGGCGGTGAGGTTGAACAGGAAGCGGCGCAATGGCTCGCGCGTGGCATCGACAAGGCGTCCGAAGGCACGGGTGTCGTCCATAGCCAGCGAACGGGCTATGAGGGTCAGTTCGTCGATTTTACTGATTTCGGCCACGGTTGCGCGAATCGATCAGGACGGTGACGATTTTGGAGATTCCGATGAAACATGGCACTGACATGAGAGCGGCCGTGCCACTTGTGCCGGTGACAATGAAGAATATCATCAAACCGGCGCCCCAGGCCAACCATGTCAGGCCTGACTGGAAATTGTCGCGTTTGCGCCGAGTGAAAAACTCGGGAGGCAGCGGCTGGCCGCATTTGATCGACATTTCGATGAGTTTAGCCCGCCGCTCACCGCGTCGGTTGATGTAGTTGAGGCTGAGGATGAGAGCGAGCACGGAGAAGATGAACGGGAACCCGAAAACCGCGATGACGCCAATGACTGAGGTTTTGATAAGGCCTCCGAGGATCGGCTTGCTGTAGTCGTGGTCGGCGAGCCTGTCTTCGATGATCTCCTCAATGCGGTCGGATATGAGCTCTCCGGCCGGGCTTGCCATGATCTGGACAGCGGTCATGGTGTCGAGAGTGTCGGTGGCTTCAACGGTGACAGTAGAAAGCGTGTCGGTGCTTACAACAACAGATCGGCTGCCGGATGCCGCGTGAGCCGGGATGGCCATTAGGCAGGTGATGCTTACAATGATTATCAGCGGGATGAGTTTTCTCATAATGACTCGATGGTTTTAAGTAGCTGTTTTGACTATTAGACGACGAAAGATATGAGGAAAGTTACAATGGAAAAGAGCGCATTTGAGTTAAAAAAAGTTAAGCAGACATTGTATTCTGTGGTGATTTGTTAATATTGGAGGCTTAAAGAATCTTCACCAGAAAACAGATGAGCAAACCAATGAATGAGGCTTCGCACCATAGCGCGCGCAAACCACTATTAACCAGAATAATCCGCTTTTATCTCGATGGATTTCGCGAGATGACGGTGGGGCGCTGGCTATGGGGTATAATTCTTGTGAAGCTGTTCATATTGTTTTTTGTGTTCAAGCTGTTTTTTTTCCCTGACATACTCAAACGAGACTATGATAATGACACCGAACGTGCGGCCGCGGTGCGCAACACTCTTCTCGACAGGCAGCACACCACCACCCAACCATGAAAGAATACAATAATCCCCTAATCATTTTGTGCTTATGGACGATCTAATGAGTGTTGTCGACTGGTCACGCGCCCAGTTTGCCCTGACGGCCATGTATCACTGGCTGTTCGTGCCCCTGACCCTCGGCATCTCTGTAATCGTCGCCATCATGGAGACGATCTATTACCGCACGCGAAGCCAGCGATGGCTCGCTATCACAAAATTCTGGATGCGGCTGTTCGGCATCAATTTTGCCATCGGTGTGGCGACGGGCATCATTCTGGAATTTGAGTTTGGCACGAACTGGTCGAATTACAGCTGGTTTGTAGGCGACATATTCGGTGCTCCGCTTGCGATCGAAGGCATACTTGCCTTTTTCATGGAGTCGACGTTTATCGCCGTGATGTTTTTCGGATGGAAAAAGGTCAGTGCCGGATTTCATCTGGCCTCGACATGGCTGACAGCACTTGGCGCCACGATCTCGGCGCTGTGGATTCTCGTTGCCAACGCATGGATGCAATATCCTGTGGGAATGGAGTTTGATCCGGCACAGATGCGCAATGTGATGGTAAGTTTCGCTGATGTGGCACTGTCGCCTGTGGCCGTACATAAGTTTTTCCACACGGTGCTCAGCGGCTGGGTGCTGGCTTCGGTGTTTGTGATCGGGGTGAGCTGCTGGTTTCTGCTCAAGAAGCGCAATATGCCCATGGCCATCGACTCGATAAAGGTGGCCGGATGGACCGGTCTGGCAGGCATATTGATCACATTGTGGACGGGCGATGGATCGGCTGTGGATGTGGCTCGCGTGCAACCGATGAAGCTTGCGGCCATGGAGGGTCTGAACCGCGGTCAGTGCGGACAGGCGATCACCGCATTCGGAATACTCAATCCGTCGTGGACGCCTGAGAACGGTGAGGATGAGTTTTTGTTTGACATATCCATACCGAAAGGTCTGTCGTTTCTGGCCACACATGATGTTGACGCGTTTGTGCCGGGCATCTACGACCTTATAGATGGAATAGAGCTGACGCAGGAGGGCGACACGGTGCGCACCGAGAGCTATGCCGAACGCATAGCCATCGGACGGACAGCACATGAGGCATTGCGCGCCTATGACGCTGCATCGGTGGCAGGCGACCAGAGCGCCATGGATTCGGCCCGGGCGGTGCTGAAGGAGAATTACCGCTATTTCGGCTACGGCTATCTTGATACGCCAGAGGAAGCGATTCCGCCGGTGGCAGTGACGTTCTATACGTTTCACCTGATGGTGACTTTCGGCGGATACCTGCTGCTGTTTATCGTGGCGATGCTCGTGCTTGCCTACAAGAAGCCGGCAATTCTCGAGAAACGCTGGCTACAGTGGGTGGGCATGCTGTCGATAGCGGCCGTCTATGTGTGCAGCCAGTGTGGATGGCTCACAGCCGAGTTTGGCCGCCAGCCATGGATCATACAGGACATCATGCCCACGAAGGCTGCCGTGTCGAGCATATCGACATCGACGGTGGTGATCACATTCTCGATGTTCGCCATTTTGTTCACTCTGCTGCTTGTGGCTGAGGTGGGAATAATGGTGCGACAGATATCGAAAGGATCAAAAACTGATTACGAAACCTTAACAGATTGACAACGATGATTGAACTTGAACATCTGCAGACCTACTGGTGGCTGCTCATCTCGGTGCTTGGCGCCGTGCTGGTGTTTCTACTGCTGGTGCAGGGAGGCCAGACATTACTGCTCTCGTTCCGCCGCGACGACGACCGTTCGATGCCCGTCGAGCTCATCGTCAACTCGCTTGGACATAAATGGGAACTGACGTTTACGACACTTGTGGTTTTCGGAGGCGCGTTTTTCGCTTCATTCCCGCTGTTTTACTCTACCAGCTTCGGCGGTGCCTACTGGCTGTGGATGCTGATTCTATTCAGTTTCATAATCCAGGCGGTGAGCTATGAATTCCGCTCCAAGCCGGGCAATCTTTTAGGCACCCGCACCTATGATGTGTTTCTGTTCATCAACGGCTGCGTGGGGTGTGTGCTGTTGGGCGTGGCTGTGGCCATGTTTTTTAATCCGTCGGACTTCACCGTTAGGATGGCCAACATACTTGACGGCGGATCGCCGGTGATCTCCCGCTGGGCACCCACCCATGGTCTGGAGGCGATATTCGACTGGTTCAATCTGCTTCTCGGCTTCACGGTTCTTTTCCTCGCCCGCACGCAGGGGTCGCTATACCTGATCAACAACATACGTGACAACGATGTGCTTTTTCAGCGTCTGCGCCGCTCAGTGCTGGTCAACGGACTGATATTTGTGGTGCTTTTCCTGACGTTCATGACATGCCTGCTGTGCCGCGACGGGTATCAGGCAGTATCGGCCAACGGTGTGCCTGACAATCTGCATGCGTTCGAGGCCGTGCCGTTCAAGTATTTCATGAATTATGTGGAGATGTGGTGGTGCATACCCGTGCTGCTTGCGGGTGTGCTGCTGGTGCTCTACGGCATCGGCCGCACCGTTTTGCAGAAAAAGCCGTTCACTCAGGGCATATGGTTTACCGGCATAGGCACGATATTGGTTGTGCTGACACTGTTCTGGGTAGCAGGATACAATGACACAGCTTATTATCCGTCTACAGATCCGTCGAGCTCACTGTCGATACGCAACAGTTCGTCGTCGCTGTTCACCCTGCAGGTGATGAGCTGCGTGTCGGTGCTTGTACCCTTCGTGGCAGGCTATATCGCCTATGTATGGCATTCGATGGATCGCAAGAAAACCACTCCCGCCGACCTTGCCGACGGCAACGAAAAATACTGATCAGCAGATCGAGTTTCACAGGCTGCCTGACAGTCACGAATCGTCAGGCAGCCTTTTTACTCTTCATCAAGCAAGTAACTTATTATGAAAAAATTATTCGCTATCATCATCTCTTTTCTGATGGTGTTCGTCGCTTTGGCCGAAGACCATCGGCTGCTTGGAGTGCAGCTGGGCTACAACGGCAAATATGGCTATGTAAACCAGAAAGGCCGCTATCTGATCCGTCCGATCTATGACAACGCGCGCCAGTTCAGACAAGACTTCGCCGCAGTGGAGATCAACGGCAAATGGGGTTTCATCGACAAACGCGGCCGCACCCTGGTGAAATGCCAATTCACATCGGTCATGGACTTCAACCGCGGGTATGCAATTGTTAAAATGGGCGACAAGTGGGGTGCAGTCAATACCAAAGGTGAACTCGAGATACCATGCGAATACGACCGCCACGAAGATCTGCTCAACCTCAAGGTGATACAGCTCACCCCCGAACAGGTGGAGATGTTGAAAAAACTCGGTCTGTAGAGAGTGTGTTTACTTTTAACACACAGAAGTCATCTTGACTTCACACTCAGAGATTCGATGAAAAATCGTATCTTTGCGTGATATGAGTGACATTATCAGACTACTGCCTGATTCAGTGGCAAACCAGATCGCCGCAGGCGAGGTGATACAGCGCCCTGCATCGGTCATCAAGGAGCTGGTTGAGAACGCAGTCGATGCCGGCGGTACCCAGATCAC
This sequence comes from uncultured Bacteroidales bacterium, assembly GCA_947570265.1. Taxonomy (GTDB): domain Bacteria; phylum Bacteroidota; class Bacteroidia; order Bacteroidales; family Muribaculaceae; genus CAG-1031. The sequence goes on from CANOUR010000001.1 coordinate 13,322, forward strand.
CATTGTGATCAAGGACGCAGGTCGCACGCTGATACAGGTGATCGACAATGGCTCGGGCATGAGCGAGACAGATGCACGCATGGCATTTGAACGCCACGCGACATCAAAAATCACTGATGCTTCCGATCTGTTCAGCCTGCACACAATGGGATTTCGCGGTGAGGCTCTGGCATCGATCGCCGCTATCGCACAGATCGACCTCCGCTCGATGCGTCATGGCGACTCAATGGGCACACGCATCATCATCAACGGGTCGGTTGTGGAAAGCCAGCAACCCGAGGCATGTGTGGCCGGAACGAACATCATGGTCAAGAACCTGTTTTACAATGTGCCGGCCAGGCGTAAATTCCTAAAAAAAGACTCTGTGGAGCTTAGCCAGATCATGCGCGAATTCGAGCGTCTGGCACTCGTGAACTGCGACCGCGAATTTACGTTGGTGCACAATGATGTGACCTTGCATTCACTTCGTCCGGCGCCAATGTTGCGGAGGATAGCCGACCTGTTCGGCAAGAATCTCGACCGACAGCTCATACCGGTGGAAAGCGACACCTCGATAGTGCGCATAGAGGGCTATGTCGGTCTGCCGGAACACGCCCGCAAGCGCAATCCGCTGCAATATCTGACGGTCAACGGCCGCAACATGCGCCATCCGCCATTCCACAAGGCTATATTATCGTGCTATGAGCGACTGCTTCCACCTGACCAGCAACCGAACTATTTTCTCAACTTCACGGTCGAGCCAGACACGATCGATGTCAACATCCATCCGACAAAGCACGAGATAAAGTTTGAGAACGAACAGGCCATATGGCAGATACTGGCCGCTGCCGTGAGAGAGTCGCTTGGGCGCTTCAATGCCGGCCCGGCAATCGATTTTGACCGTGAGGATGTGCCCGACATACCGGCTTTCGCCCCTGATGCCACGGCATCGCACAACATAGACACCGAACCGGGTTACAATCCGTTCAGGGTTGAACACAGCAGATCGGGCGCGCCTAACGACTGGATGAAGCTGTATGACAACTTCAACTCGCGGCGTGCCGATGCTCTTTCATCGGCCATAGACATAACGGCTGACGACAACTACAGCGAGGCGGATAGCCACGCACTGCAAGGAGAGCTTGATCTTGATCTCTCGCCCGCCACACCGTCGGTGATGCAGCTCAAGAACCGTTATATACTGAGTCCGTCACGCGATGGGCTTATGGTAGTTGACCAGCACCGGGCGCACAAGCGCGTGCTATATGAGGACTACCTGCGGTCGGCAACGCAAGGCAATCTCGCATCACAGCGTCTGATATTTCCGGAAGTGCTAAGGCTTTCGCCGGCGCAAAACGCGATCATGGAGACCCTTGCCAGCGAAGCCACACACCTTGGGTTTGATCTGACACCGACCGGAGACAACACGTGGAGCATCAACGCATCGCCTGCGGCACTTGCCGATCTGAATCCACGCGACATGATGCTGATGATGGTGGAAGATGCGACAGAGAGCGGGTGTATGCCCGGCGACAACCTTCGCGAACGCATTGCCATAGCCATGGCCGAGAATGCCTCGGTGAAGCCGGGTCAGGCTCTGAGCCGCGACGAGATGGACCGCATCACAGGCGAACTGATGAAACTCGCCTCTCCGGGCTATACTCCTGACGGACAACGCACATTCATCATACTCAGTCTTGAAGAAATCACACGAATGCTCGGATGATACGCACTCTACTACAAATTGCAATCAGTATTCTGGCCATCACAGCCGCCAACGCATCGCCAAGGGTGTCGCTGCTGACTTTTTTCCCGGGTAGCGAGATTTATGAGCTTGAGGGTCACACGGCGCTCCGAGTGGTGGACGGGCGTGGCGACACGGCCTACAACTGGGGCACATTTGACTTTCTCGCACCGGGATTTGTCTACCGGTTTGTCAGCGGCCAAACCGACTATATGGTTGCGGCAGCCCCGACTGATCTTTTCCTGAGCTATTATGCCGATTCGGGGCGGCGAGTGGTCGAGCAGGAGCTGAATCTCAACGAAGACCAGACCGCGCGTCTGATACGCCTGATCGACACGAACATGCGGCCTGAGAACCGTGTATACCGCTATAACTATGTGCTCGACAACTGCGCCACGCGCCCTCTCAATCTGATCGAGCGGGCATCGGGTGACTCCCTCACACTCGAGCCATACACTGGAAACGGCGATACATTCCGAGAGGCCATGCGCCACTATCACGCTGCATATCCATGGTATCAGTTCGGCATCGATATGGCTCTGGGCTGCGGCATCGACCGTCAGATAAGCAATCGTGAGAAAGCCTTTGCCCCTGTCGATCTGATGCATATTGCCTCGACTGCACTTGTCGATGACGGAAGCGGCAATCGCGTGCCGTTGGTACGTGCGACCCATGTTATGGTCAACGGCCGTCCCGGAGGCGCATCCCTCCCCCCTACCCCATGGTGGCTCACTCCGGTGTTCTGGGCATATGTCGCGCTGGGAATAACGATAGCCGTGTCATGGCGCAATTTCATCCACCACCGTCTGTCGCGTGTGATGGACACGGTGCTTTTCGGGATGGCGGGCATAGCCGGACTTGTGCTGACGTTCCTGATCTTCGTGTCGGTTCATGAGGCCACATCACCCAACTGGCTGTATCTGTGGCTTAATCCGATGTGCCTGTTTATCGCCGCGGGTGTCTGGATAAAAAAATGGTCGCACGCGGTTTATTGGCTGCAAATTATTAACTTTGCACTTGTTTTGACCCTCGGAGTTCTCGGCGCTTATGGCGTCCAGAGCCTGAACGCTGCATTTTGGCCGCTGATGTTCAGCGACATTATGCGGTCTATGACATATATTTACCTATACAGATGCAACGCAGCACGTCCACCACTTTGAGCCTGAGCATGCGCCTTGCCGCCGCTTTCGCAGCGTCGCTGGTGACATTCACTCTGTCGGCCCGCACCCCATCGGAGCGGCCAGGGCTTGTAGTGGGCATAACCATCGAAGGATTGTCGGAAGACTATCTCGAGCTGCTGCGCGACTACTTCGGGAAAGAGGGATTCCGCCGCCTCACCGACGGAGGCGTGGTGATCCATGATCTCGAGTATGGGCCGGGCGCGGATGCCACCGCTGCCACAGCCATGCTTGTCACCGGCGCCCCGCCGGCAATCACCGGAGTGCAAAGTGCCACGGTGTTTGACCCTGTGACACGCCGCAGCCGCGCACTGATGCTCGATCCGAACACAATCGGCAATTTTACGACAGAGACCTATTCGCCGGAAGTGCTGTCGGTGAGCACGCTTTCGGATGAATTGCGTGTGGCTGGCGGCGGGATAGGCCGCGTGTATTCACTCGCCCCCGATCCACAACAGGCCATATTGCTTGCAGGACATGCCGGAAACGCCGCATTCTGGATCAACGACGTCAACGGCAACTGGTCGACAACGACCTACTACAAAGATGTGCCGACCTCACTGACACAGCGCAATTTCTCATCACCACTCGCAACAAGGCTCGACACATTGAAATGGTCGCCGGTGATGGATGCTGCCAAGTATCCCGGCATACCGAGCTATAAGAAAGCATATCCGTTCCGCCATGTGTTCCAGCGCAACGCCACAGACCGTTACCGTGCGTTCAAGGAGTCGGCGACAGCCAACACCGAGGTGACAAATGTGGCTATCGACTTCATCACCTCGATGAGCATGGGCAAGGAGCAGGAGACCGATATGCTCAATATCGCCTACACGCTCACACCCTACAGCTGGAGCAAAGATCCGGACTCGCGTCTGGAGACTCTCGACGCCTATCTTAGACTCGACGCCGATCTGGCGCGGCTTTTCCGCACGATCGACACCAACGGGCCGGGCATGCCACGCACGATGGTGTGGGTGGCAGGTATACCGTCGCCACCGTCGGGCAAACGGGATGACGAGAGATTCCGCATACCATATGGACAGTTCTCGCCACGCAAAGCAGTGTCGTTGCTCAACATGTATCTCATGGCACTGCATGGCAACGGCGACTGGGTGGGAGGCTATCACGACAAACAGATATTTCTAAACGGCGACCTGATAAAGGAGCGCAATCTTGACCGTGCGCAGCTGCGTCGTGAGACGGCCGACTTCCTGACCCGCATGAGCGGTGTGGTGGAGGCTTGGACAATCGACGACATCACATCGGGACGTGCCGGATCGCAAAGCGAGGCATTGCTGCGCAACACAGCTCTGGCCACGGCCGGTGATGTGCGACTGACTGTAGCACCGGGCTGGGAGATAGCCGACGATGCCGAAGGGCGCTCATCGACCAAACCCCGTCCGCAGGTGTCGCGACTGGCCACACAGACATATCCGGCCTATATAATTGCTCCAGGTCTCGAGGCTGAACGCATTACCGTGCCGGTTGACGCATGTGTGCTCGCGCCGACAGTGTCGCGCTTGCTGCGCATACGATCGCCCAACGGGGCGTCGTCGGCACCACTGCGGTTGAACTGAAAGCTGGCAGTGGCAAAAACCGCACAGTGAGCGCCGGCACACACAGATGCCAGCTATTCTCTTTTTTTCAATCACGATAATAATAAAAACATCATAACCTTGTCACTCAATTCATTTTTAAGCAAGATATTCGGCAACAAGTCGCAGCGCGACCTGCGGGAAATACAGCCGACAGTCAATGCCATCAAAGCCCTCGGGCCCGAGATGGAGCGTCTGGACAACGACGGCCTGCGCGGCAAGATCAACGACGTGCGTGCCGACATCAAGTCGGCCATAGCCGATGACGAGAATGCTATCGCCGAAATTCGCTCGAAAGTCGATGATCTGCCATTTGACGAACGCCAACCGCTGTGGGACGACATCGACCGCCACGAGAAAAACATACTCGACATACTTGAGAAGAAGCTCGACGAGCATCTTCCGGTGGTGTTCGTCGCACTGCGCGAGACCGCCGCACGATTCGCCCACAATGAGACGATAGTGGTGACCGCCTCGCAGATGGATCGCGATCTTGCCGCCGAAGGGCGCGACTTTGTGAGCATCGATGGCGACAAAGCCATATACCGCAATCATTGGAATGCGGGCGGCAACGACATGACATGGGACATGATCCACTACGATGTGCAGCTTATAGGCGGCATTGTGCTCCATCAGGGCAAGATCGCCGAGATGGCGACCGGTGAGGGTAAGACACTTGTGGCGACACTGCCGGTGTTCCTGCGTTCTCTCTCGGGCCGCGGAGTGCATGTGGTGACGGTCAACGACTATCTGTCGAAGCGAGACAGCGAGTGGATGGGGCCGCTGTATATGTTCCATGGCTCGACGGTCGACTGCATCGACAAGCACCAGCCCAACACACCTCAGCGCCGCCGTGCATATAACTGCGACATCACATTCGGCACAAACAACGAGTTTGGTTTCGACTATCTGCGTGACAACATGGCCATGAGCCCTGATGACATGGTGCAGCGCAAGCACTACTATGCCATTGTCGACGAGGTTGACTCGGTGCTTATCGACGATGCCCGCACACCTCTGATCATATCAGGCCCTGTGCCAAAGGGTGATGACCAGTTGTTCAACGAGTACAAATACAATGTAGAGAAGGTGGTGCAGGCACAGCGCCGTCTTGTGACACAGTTGCTGAGCGAAGCCAAGACAAAGCTTGCTGACAGCGACAAGAATGTGCAGAAAGAGGGTGCGCTCGCGCTTTTCCGCGCATACAAAGGTCTGCCCAAAAACGGTGCGTTGATCAAATTCCTCAGTCAGGAGGGAATGAAGAACATCCTGCTCCAGACCGAGGCTTATTACCTGCAGGACAATTCACGCGAGATGCCCAAGGCCACCGAGCCGCTCTATTTCGTGATCGATGAGAAGAACCATAGCGTGGATCTGACTGACAAGGGTATCGATGAGTTGACCGGAAAGACGAGCGATCCGCAGTTTTTCGTGCTTCCCGATATAGCAGGACAGCTCAGCGAGACAGAGCATATAGCCGACCTGACCGCCCGTCAGGAGAAGAAAGACCAGCTGATGCAGGACTATGCGGTGAAGGCCGAGCGCGTGCACACTGTGAGCCAGCTGCTGAAAGCCTACACACTATTTGAAAAGGATGTGGAGTATGTGATCGACAACGGCAAGATAAAGATTGTCGATGAACAGACCGGACGCATCATGGAAGGGCGCCGCTACAGCGACGGACTGCATCAGGCAATAGAGGCCAAGGAGGGTGTGAAGGTAGAGGCTGCGACACAGACATTCGCCACGATCACGTTGCAGAACTATTTCCGTATGTATCACAAGCTTGCCGGTATGACCGGTACGGCAGAGACTGAGGCCGGCGAGCTGTGGGATATCTACAAGCTCGATGTGGTGACGATACCTACGAACCGTCCGGTGGCGCGAATCGACATGAATGACCGTGTCTACAAGACCAAGAAAGAAAAATATGCCGCAGTGATCGAAGAGATCGAGGAGCTTGTCAACGCCGGACGTCCGGTGCTTGTCGGCACGACATCCGTTGAGATCTCGGAGCTGCTCAGCCGCATGCTCACGATGCGCCATATACCGCACAATGTGCTCAATGCCAAACTTCACCAGCAGGAAGCACAGGTGGTGGCACTTGCAGGCAAACCGGGCACAGTGACCATAGCCACCAATATGGCAGGCCGCGGTACGGACATCAAGCTGCCATCGGAGGTGAAAGATGCCGGAGGTCTGGCCATTATCGGCACAGAGCGTCATGAGAGCCGCCGCGTCGACCGCCAGCTGCGAGGCCGAGCCGGCCGTCAGGGCGACCCTGGATCGTCGGTGTTCTATGTGTCGTTCGAGGATCAGCTGATGCGTCTGTTCGCCACCGACCGCGTGATGAAGATGCTCGACACCCTCGGGCTAAAGGAGGGAGAGCGCATAGAGGCGAAGATGGTCACCAAGGCGATAGAGAGTGCGCAGAAACGCGTAGAGGAGAACAACTTCGGCATACGCAAGCGTCTGCTTGAATATGACGACGTGATGAACAAGCAGCGCACATATATCTACGCGCGCCGTCACCATGCATTGCTGGGCGAGCGCATTGGCATCGACATCGCCAACATGCTCTACGACGTGATAGAGAATCTGGTGAACACGCATGACACACCGGCCGATTATTCAGATCTGTCGATGGAGCTGTTCAAGATACTCACGATCGAGACTCCATTCACCGAGGATGAATACCGCAACATGCGCAAAGAGGATGCGATCGAGAAAATCCACGCCGCAGCCAACGAGGCATTCGAGCGCAAGAGCCAGCGCATTATCGAGGTGGCGCGTCCGGTGATCACCGACTGTGTCGAAAATCGCAACATGGACGGCCGCATAGCCGTGCCGATGACCGACGGCAAACGCTATTTCAATCTTGTTGTCGATCTTAAGAAAGCCTATGACAGCGACTCGAAAGCTATCGTGAAGGAATGGCACAAAGCCGTGTTGCTGCTCACGATCGATGAATTGTGGAAAGAGCACCTGCGTGAGCTTGATCAGTTGCGTCAGAGCGTGCAGAACGCGTCGTATGAGCAGAAAGATCCACTGGTGATCTACAAGGTTGAATCGTTCCACATTTTTGAGCAGATGCTAAACCGCCTGAATGTGAAGGCGATGTCGACTCTCATGCGTGGCCAGATCTATATTCCCCAGCCACGTGTGCCCGAGACTCCTGCCGAGGGCAATGGTGCTGCTGACCAGACTGAACAGCCGGCGAAACCCCAGCCGAAGGTGGAGCGTGCGATGCCTGAGCGCCGCGAGGACTATTCGCAGTATCGCACCAACAAGGATGACGCTGCAAATGCAGCGTCGGCACAACGTGCCGCAGCCTCAGCGCCACAGGGTCAGCAACAGCGCCCGATGCCTGCAAAGGCCAGTCCGCGCATAGGACGTAACGATCCATGTCCTTGTGGCAGCGGCAAGAAATACAAAAACTGTCACGGACAAGGAAAAGTCTGACCGATAGATAGCGCGCGTGTTTGCCGAGGTACTGTTGCCGCTACCGCTGTCAGGCACTTTCACCTACAGCATCACTGCCGGGATGTCAGACTGTCTGCGTCCCGGCCACCGCGTCATTGTGCCTTTCGGCAGCAAGAAATTCTACACCGGCATAGTCACCGGACTCACCCCTACCCCACCCGAAGGATATGAGGTGAAACCGGTGACTCAGATTCTCGACGATACACCGATAGTGCGCCACCCCCAGATCAAATTCTGGGAGTGGCTTGCTGATTATTATCTGTGTTCGACCGGAGAAGTATACAAAGCCGCGCTGCCAGCCGGACTGAAGATCGAAAGCGAGACACTGGTGGAATTGTGCGGCGACTTCGAGGAAAATCCCGGCGAACGTCTGGGCGAACGCGAGGTGATGATCATGCAGGCACTCGCACACAACGAAAAACCGATGACTCTTGCCGAGCTCGACAAGGCCATGGGATTTGGAAACGTAGGCGCAGTGACATCGAGGCTCGTGGAGCGTGGCGCGGTGATGGTGTCGGAGAAACTTGTAGAACGATACCATGCCAGACGCGAGAGCTATGTGACGATGGATATAGACCGTAATGACCAGCAGGCGCTCCACAAGGCGTTTGACACTGTCAGCGGTGCTCCACGTCAGGAGAAAGCATTGATGACATTGCTTGAGCTAAGCGGATTCATGCAACGCGCAGCACCGCTCCGCGATGTGACCAAGAAAGAGCTTATGGAGCGCTCGGGAGTGTCGGCCGCCATAATCGGCGCGCTCGAGAAACGTGGCATCGTCAGACAGACAAGCAAGGTGATCAGCAGATTTGATCCGGTTGATATTCCCACCGGCGAGCTGCCTGTTCTGTCCGATGCACAGGCAGAAGCGTTGCGCGAGATCCATAATTCGTGGATAGAGAAGTCAGTGACTTTGCTGCATGGCGTCACATCAAGCGGAAAGACAGAAGTCTACATTCATCTGATAGACTATGTGCTGCGTGAGGGACGTCAGGCTCTTTACTTAGTGCCGGAGATAGCTTTGACCACACAGCTCACGCGGCGTCTTCAACGGGTGTTCGGCGACAAGGTGCTGATATATCATTCGAAGTTCAGTGACAACGACCGGGTGGAATTGTGGCGCAGGATGCTCAACGACAACACGCCGCGTGTGATCATCGGCGCGCGCTCAGCGGTGTTTCTGCCGTTTGCCAGCCTCGGGCTCGTCATTGTCGACGAAGAGCACGAACCGAGTTTCAAGCAGCAGGATCCCGCTCCACGATATAACGGGCGTGACGCTGCCATTGTGCTTGCCACGATGCATGGCGCCAAGACCCTGCTGGGGAGCGCCACACCATCGGTCGACACGTATCACAAGGCCACAACCGGCCGATATGGACTCGTGAGTCTGACACAGCGCTATGAGGGTGTGAGCATGCCGTCGATGCAGCTTGTGGACATGACTCTTGCCAGGAAGAAGAAAGAGGTGGGAGGCACATTCTCATACAGTCTGCGGCGTATGGTAAAGGAGGCCACTGACCGCGGAGAGCAAGCCATATTGTTTCTCAACCGCAGGGGATTCGCACCATTGGCGCGATGCAAGATGTGTGGCTATGTGCCCAAATGCGAGAATTGCGACGTCACGCTCACCTATCACCGCCGCATCGACAAGCTTGTGTGTCATTACTGTGGCACACCTTACGAGCTGCCACGCAGTTGTCCGGCATGCCACGAGCCGTCAGTGGAGGTGCTCGGCTACGGTACGGAGCGTGTGGAGGATGAGATCGACTTTATGTTCCCGGATGTGAAGATCTCACGGATGGATCTCGACACCACCCGCAACAAGGATGGCTATGAGACCATCATCAACAATTTCTCGCAACGTAAATCGCAGATTCTCGTGGGGACACAGATGGTGACCAAGGGACTCGATTTTGACGGAGTGAGCGTGGTGGGTATAGTCAATGCCGATTCGCTGCTCAACATTCCCGACTTCCGTTCGGCGGAGAGGGCTTTCAGCATGATGGAGCAGGTGGCCGGCCGCGCCGGCCGACGAGGATCGACCCCAGGCACTGTCGCCATACAGACCTATTCGCCGCAGCATCCGCTATTCGGGCATCTGCTGTCGCACGACTATCTGGGCTTTTATGAACATGAGATCGAGGAGAGGCGTCTGTTCAACTATCCGCCGTTCACCCGACTGATATATATCTATCTCAAACATCGCGACGAGGCCACACTTTCGCATATTGCGGCAAACTATGCCGAGCGTCTGCGCATATTGTTCGGCACGCGTGTGCAAGGCCCGGACAGCCCGTATGTGGCGCGTGTGCAAAACCTGTTTATCCGACGCATAATGCTCAAGATCGAGACCACGGCATCGATGAAAAAAGTAAAAGAGATATTGCGTGGGCTGCGTGAGGAGATGCATGTTTCGGGAATGATGAAAGGTATAATAATCTATTACGACGTAGATCCGGTATGATAACCGTGCTTAAATGGTGCTATAAGGTGATACGCAGCGTGCTTGTGACAACGCTCGTGATAGCAGCGTTGCTTCCGGCCATATTGTTTGTCGGGCTGTCATTGCCGTCGGTGCAGAACCGCTTGCGCGGTGTCGCAGAGAAAGAGCTGACAAACCTGCTGGGCACGGATGTGAGCATCGGGCGTGTGACAATATCACCGGTGAGCAGCGTCACACTTATGAATGTCGAAGTGGCCGATACAGCCGGGTCAAAGATAATGACAGTGAAGCGTCTCGGAGCCGGCATCGATCCGCTGCGTCTGATCACCGGCGACATACGTGTGACATACGCGGAGGTGTCGGGTCTTGATGCGCGCATCAGCCGTCCGTCAGACGGGATGCCACTGAACATACAGCCGATCATCGACCGTTTCAAGCCCAAGGACAAGAACAAACCACCGACACGTTTTGACCTTGCGATAAACACGGTGGTGATACGCAAGTCGGAGCTTCACTATGATGTGCTCGACGCACCGGCATGCGGCGACAGGTTTTGTCCGTCGCACATTGCCGTGCATGACCTGAAGGCCGATATATCGTTGCCTCGCATATCCAATGATCTGACCATCATCGATCTCAAACGACTCGCATTCACGACAGCGAGTGCGTTTGCTGTCAAAAGCCTGTCGGGGCGCGCCGAAATCACACCAACGTCAGTGGGTGTGACAAATCTCGACATAGAAATGCCGGGGAGCCATCTGGCTCTGGGATCTGTCGATATAAGCCTCAACACGCCATGGCGCGATATGCCGTTAGCGGTCACATTGCTCAAAGGCTGCAAAGTGACACCGGCCGATCTCTCGGCCTTCGTGCCTGAGCTGGCGAATCTGAGAGTTCCGGCAGAGATAGGTCTTGATGTGGAGGGCACTCCGTCGGACTTTATAGTGCGTAACCTGTCAGTCTCGCTACCGGACAACGCATTGTGGCTTGACATCGAAGGACGCATGTCGGGACTGCCCGACGGATTGGCAAACGCGTCTGCCGAATTGAAGCGTCTCGATCTCAAAGCCAATGCCACGACTGTGACAGACATCGTGAAATGTTTTGCCCCCATCAAGGCTGATGCCGAGCAGATCATCAGCAGGATGGGAACGATCGATGTGGCAGCTCACGGCACAATCACACATGGAGAATCACAACTGCGATGCGGCATCTCAACCGACGCGGGATCGATAGAGTCTGATGCGCGTCTGGCGATCGCCGGAGGCAAGCTCTCATCTGTGGCAGGACATCTGTCGACCGACGGATTCGATATTGCCATGCTGATTCCCGGAATTGGCGAAATGTCTCCGGTAGGACTCGACGCACAGATAGCATTCACGCCCGGCGACGCATCGTCGAGAAGCGGATTGTTTGACGGTGAGATACACAATCTTACATGGAAAAGCTACACTTATTCCGACATTATCGCCAATGTCGCTCTCAACGGGCAGGACATAGAGGGCAGCATCGGGATCGATGATCCCAATATCACACTCACAGCCGACGGACATGCCTCGCTGCCTCCCGGCGAGACAAATATAGCGCTGACTGCTGATATAAGCGATTTTGATCCATCGGCACTCGGCATATACGACAAATATCCCGGATATACTCTGACGACTCATATCGAAGCCGACATCTCGGGGCACAACATTGACGATGTCACCGGCCACGTGAGTGTGGCTGACACTCATTTCCATGACGCTGACGACACTGCGAGTCCAGAGCTGCTTCTCGACAGGATCGATGTGACAGCATCGGTCGATTCGATCGGGCGACAGATCACCATAGACAGTGATGTGGTGAACGGCGGTATATCGGGACGTTTCAGTTTCGCCAGCCTGCTGCCTACAGCCAAAGGCATACTGGCACGCATAAATCCGGAACTGTTTCCAACTGTGACAAACGACGGCGATGGACTGCCTGAAAACGATCTGAAACTAAGGTTGACAATCGAGCCCGACAATCCGCTTACGCGCTTCATCACCCTCCCGGTAGGCATAATCGCGCCTGTAACCATCAATGGCGAGATAAATTCAGCCGACGAGACCATCACAGCACTTATTTCAGCTCCATATCTGCAACAGAAAGATAAACTGATCGAGGGAACAACGCTGAGTTTCACAGCCAAAGCATCGCAACGCATAGCAGAGCTGCATGCAGCAAGCCTGCTTCCGACGAAAGCCGGCCCGATGAGTCTGCTCATTGACAGTCATGGCATCAACGGCCGCCATGACACTCAGGTTGAATGGTCGGTGGCCAACAGGCCGAACTACGGCGACCTGAGGTTTTCGACATCGTTCAGCCGCGACAGCAGTCTGACCACGCGAGTGGATGTCAATCCGGGTCGCATCGTGTTCAACGACACGGTGTGGACTGTAGCACCATCGGTCATCACCGTAGCCGACAAGCGCGTGAACATCGGCAATTTCAGGGTAAGCCACGACGACCAGCTGCTGTCGATAAACGGCACGGCCTCGCCCGATTCGACATCGACACTCACACTCAAGCTGCGCGACATCAATCTCGACTATGTTTTCGAGACACTGAACATACCCAACGTGATGTTCGGCGGCGATGCCACAGGCACTTTCCATGCATCGAAGCTGTTCAGCCGTGCTCCGGTTGCATATACCGACAATCTGTTTGTCCGCAACCTGAGCTACAACCGATGTGTGATGGGTGATGGCCATATACGCAGCGCATGGCATCCGGATGGAGCGGGTGACATCACCATCAATGCTGTAATCGACGAGCCGCAAGGGCGCAAAAGCTATATCGACGGATCGATACATCCGACAAAGGAACTGCTTGATTTCCGTTTCCGCGCCGACCGTGCGCCTGTCGGTTTCCTGCAACCGTTCATGTCGGCATTCTGCGACAGAATCACAGGATATGCATCGGGTGACGCACATCTCTACGGAACATTCAAGTTGCTCGACATGTCGGGTGACATATACGCCGAGAATCTGGCAATGGACATCGGATTCACCAACACCACATACCATGCCACCGACTCGGTGCACATATCTCCGGGGCGCATCGAGCTCGACGACATCACCATAACCGACGACAACGGCAAATCGGCAAAACTGTCGGGACTTCTGACCCATAAAGATTTCAAGGAACCACGATTTACATTCCGCGTGACAGATGCCCGCGATATACTCGCCTACGACATCAAACCCAACAACGAACATCCATGGTATGGGAAAGTCTACGGCACCGGATCAGTGACTGTCACCGGCGAACCCGGAACGGTCGACATATTGGTAGATATGTCGACGGGACAAGGCACCGACTTCACTTTTGTGCTGTCGGATGAGGAAGTGGCCGCCGACTACAGCTTCATCACGTTCCGCGACAAGACTCCGGAGGACAAGACCAGTAAGCATGAGACAGACAGCACCGACACAGAGCCTATGCTCGTCAGGATGCTGCGCGAACGCATACGTCAGTCAACCCAAAGCAGTCCGACAGCCTATGCCATGACATTCAACATCGATGTCACTCCACAGGCACGCATCACGTTGGTGATGGATCCGGTCGGCGGTGACAAGATCAGAGCCACAGGCAGCGGCAACATGCGCATGAGCTATGACTCGGCCAACGAGGAAATGAAGATGTATGGAACATACACCTTGCAGCACGGCACATACAACTTCACGCTGCAAGACATCATCATCAAAGAGTTCACGATCGACAACGGCAGTTCGATCTCGTTTCTCGGCGATCCATACTCAGCAAATCTCAATATACGCGCCCACTATGCGCTGAATGCCAATCTGAGCGATCTGGACGAATCATTCCTGCAAGACCGCGAACTCAACCGCACCAATGTGCCCGTGCACGCCATCATGTATGTGACAGGCGACATGCGCTCTCCCGACATATCGTTTGACCTCGAGTTTCCCACTCTGACACAGGACACCTACCGCAAGGTGAAATCGATAGTATCGACTGACGACATGATGAACCGCCAGATCATCTATCTGCTTGCGCTCAACCGGTTCTACACGCCCGATTATATGGATGCTACCCGCGGCAATGAACTGGTGTCTGTGGCCTCGTCGACCATATCGTCGCAGCTTAGCAACATACTCGGCCAACTCAGCGACAAATTCAGTATCGCGCCTTCGATACGCAGTGACCGAGGAGATTTCAGTGACGTGGAATTTGATGTAGCCCTTTCGAGCCATCTGCTGAACAACCGGCTGCTACTCAACGGCAATTTCGGTTATCGCGACAAATCGCTAAACAACAACTCGTTTATCGGCGACTTCGACATCGAGTACCTGCTCAACCGGTCGGGGTCGATACGACTTAAAGCTTATAACCGCTACAACGATCAGAACTATTACCTGAAATCGGCACTGACCACACAGGGTGTGGGTGTGATGTTCAAACGCGACTTCGATTACCTTTTTGACTTCGCACGCCGGTTGCGGCGCAAACTCAAGGAGAAAAAGAAACCGGCTGAACCGGCCGATACTATTCCATCAACCACTACAGTCACCACCAATGGCCAGCTTCCTACAGATTGAGAATCTCACCAAGAGCTACGGCGAGCGCATGCTGTTCGCAGACGTGACCTTCGGAGTAAACGAAGGCGACAAGATAGGCATAGTAGCCAAAAACGGCACCGGTAAATCGACATTGCTGAGTATCATCGCAGGCCGCGAAGCTCCTGACTCTGGCAAAGTGACATTCGCCGACGGCATACGCACCGGCTATCTCGAACAGACCCCACGGCTCGATCCTTCGCTCTGTGTGACGGATGCCTGCCGCGAATGCGCCACCGGAGCCGACCGACAGGCATGGGATTTTGACGACCGCATGCGGCAGATGCTTTTTCAGCTCGGGGTCACTGACCTGAATGCCACTGTCGGCACACTGTCAGGTGGCCAGGCCAAACGTGTGGCCATAGCGGCCATGCTGCTCTCCGAACCCGATTTGCTGATACTCGACGAGCCTACCAACCATCTCGATATAGAACTGATCGAATGGCTGGAGAAATACCTTTCGCGCCAACGCATCACATTGCTGATGGTGACACACGACCGCTATTTCCTCGACCGCGTGTGCAACAAAGTGATCGAGATCGACATGGAACGGATATTCACCTATCAGGGCAACTACGATCTCTATCTGCGCCGCCGAGCCGAACGCATCGAGGCCATGGGTGCGGAACTGGCACGTGTGAAAAACACCTTGCGCAAAGAGCAGGAATGGATGAACCGCCAGCCACAGGCACGTGCCGGAAAAGCAAAATTCAGAATCGACGCATTTCATGATCTCAAGGAACGTTCGCGCGTCAATCTGACGGAGCGTAATGTCAGCCTCGAGGTGAAAGCCGGCTACATCGGATCGAAGATATTTGAAGCACGCGGCGTGAGCAAATCGTATGGCGATAAAAAGATACTCGATGGTTTCACCTACACATTCTCACGATATGAGAAACTTGGCATCATAGGCCCGAACGGTGTGGGCAAATCCACATTCATAAAAATGCTGCAGGGACTCGTACAGCCCGACAAGGGGGAATGGGATGTAGGCACGACCGTAAGGTTCGGATATTATTCACAAGAGGGAATACCGCTCGATGCAGACAAGAAAGTGATCGACGCCATCACGGAGATAGCCGAAGATGTGGTGGTGAACGGCGACCGGCACTACACCCCGATGCAGTTTCTCACCCATTTTCTGTTCTCTCCGGCCGATCAGCAAAAATACATCTCGACACTAAGCGGCGGAGAGCGCAGCCGTCTGCATCTGGCAGCTGTGCTGATGCGTAGTCCGAATTTCCTGATACTCGACGAGCCGACAAACGATCTCGACATAGTCACCCTCGGAATACTTGAAGAATATCTGAGGGAATTTGCCGGATGCGTGATCGTGGTGAGCCATGACCGATTTTTTCTCGATTCGATCGTGGATCATCTTTTTGTTCTCGAGGGAAACGGCAGTGTGAAGGATTTCCCGGGCACATACAGCGAATATCGTCAGTGGCGTGACGAGCAGGAGCGCCAGAAACGTATAACAGCCGAGGCCACCGCACCTCGTCCGACCAAACCACGCAGCGAGCGTCCGACGCGCCTCACTTATGCCGAACGACGTGAATATGAGGGGCTGACAGCCGAGATAGATAGTCTGACAGCTGAAAAAGCGGCTCTTGAAGCCCTCTTTGCCTCCGGTGCTCCGGCCGATGAAATAGCCTCGAAAAGCGAGCGCTATTCCGAGGTGTCGGCACTGCTTGACGAAAAGGAATTACGTTGGCTCGAACTCGACGAAAAAGCATGACCATGATCCGACGCACACTGCTATCGATAATTGCCGGAATCATTACATTCACCGCCGGTTTATGCCAAGCACCCAAGCGGGAATTCCGCGGTGCATGGATCCAGACTGTCTATCAGGATCATTATGCCAAACGCTCGGCAGACGAAAACCGCCAGTGGCTGCGCGACGAACTCGACGCCCTGCAACGCTCAGGCATCAATGCCATTGTATTTCAAGTAAGACCATCGGCCGATGCATTTTATTTCAGCGACATTGAGCCAACAAGCCGTTTCCTGTCAGGCGAATGCGGAAAAGATGCAGATTGGGATCCTCTGCAATTCATGATCGACGAATGCCATGCCAGAGGTATGGAACTTCACGCGTGGCTGAACCCCTACCGCATCACTACCTCGAAAAGTGAGACACTGCCTTCAGGACATATAGCGCGACGCCATCCCGAACGCACCGTCACATATGCCAACCGGCTTTATTTCAATCCGGCGCTTCAGTCAAACCGCGACTGGATAACCGATGTGATCAAAGATATTGTGAGCCGTTATGATATCGATGCCATTCATTTCGACGACTACTTCTATCCCTACCCTGTGAAAGGTCAGAAGTTTGATGACACAAAAGCTTACAAAGCGTCAGCCAATGGCATGAAGCTCGCAGACTGGCGGCGTCACAACGTCGATATGCTCATCGAGCAAGTGTCAGCGGCTATAAAAGAAATAAAACCATGGGTGAGATTCGGCATCAGTCCGTTCGGCATATGGAGAAACAAAGCATCCGATCCACGTGGCAGTGACACACGCGGACTGCAGAACTACGATGATCTGTATGCCGATGTGGTCGCATGGGCCGGGCAAGGATGGATTGACTATCTTGTGCCTCAGATATATTGGGCGACAGACCATCGGCTGGCCGGATGGAACAAACTTGCCGACTGGTGGGATAAGGCTGTCAGCCCATCGTGTCTGGTGTTTATCGGACAAGATGTCAAAGTCACCGCCGATGCCGGTGAACTCGACCACAAGGTGAAGCGCACGAGAGAACTTCCACGCCTCGATGGATCATGCTGGTGGCCGGCAGCGCTTATCACATCGAATCATGGAGGCATCGCCGACCGTCTCGAAGGAGACTTTCATGCACACCCGGCACTACCACCGGCATATCCGTCGCTGTCGGAACACACACCCGAGCCGGTGAGTCTGCCGAGATACAACGGCGAAATGCTCAGCTGGGCCACACATGAACCTCTCGGCAAAACCGATGATGCAATAGCTTGGGTCGTGTATCTTTTCCCGGGCAACCACGAAACCAATATGAGCGACCCGACATCGATCCATGCCATAACACGTGAGCGCCAATGCCGTCTGCCCGACGGATTCCGCGGCACAGTGGCCATAACATCGCTGTCGCGTGTCAATATCGAGAGCCGACCTGTAGTACTTCATATTCCATGATCAGTCTGCCTATGCTGACAGTGTCTATCGTCACATACCACACCTCACACGAAGAGCTCGCCGGATGTCTGTCATCACTCGACAGCCCATGCGTCAAAGCCATATATGTGGTTGACAATGCATCAGAGGAAACAATGCGATCGTTTTGCCTAAACTATCCCAAGGTAGTGTATATACCGAGTGAAAACAAAGGCTATGGTGCGGGACACAATGTGGCGATCAGGCGTATCATGGCCGACAACGTTGCATATCATCTTGTTGTCAACTCCGACATAAAGTTTGACCCCGGAATGCTACCACGCATGATCGATCTGATGGAGCGTCACCCCGGAGTGGGTCAGCTACATCCACGTGTAATCAACCCCGACGGCAGCATGCAATGGACAGTGCGACGTCTGCCTACACCGATCGATCTGATAGGACGCCGATTTCTGCCACAGTCGTGGACACGCAGACGCAATGACCGGTATCTGCTCAAGCACCTCGACCACAACCGTCCGATGAACATACCCTATCATCAGGGCAGTTTCATGTTGTTGCGCACCGATGCACTGCGGCGGACAGGATTGTTTGACGAGCGATTTTTCATGTATCCCGAGGATATAGATCTGACACGTCGCATCCACCGGAGCTATGTCACACTCTACTGGCCTCATGAGCAAATTGTTCATGACCATCGTGCCGAAAGCTATGCCGGCGGACGCATGCTTCGCATCCATATGGCCAACATGATACGCTATTTCTTCAAGTGGGGATGGATTGCCGACAAAGAGCGCCGGAGAGAAAACCGCAAGCTCGACAACGGCACAGCATATGTTGACATAAGCTGAGAGCCTGTCTCAGACGGTCTTGATGACACGTGCCGGATTTCCTGCCACAAGCACACGCGGCGGGACATCGCGTGTGACAACGGCACCAGCAGCCACCACCGATCCGTCGCCGATGGTCACGCCGGGCAATATTGTGGCGCTTCCACCGATCCACACATCGTTGCCTATGATGACCGGTTCGGCCCATTCGGCAAAAGTGGCGCGCTGCTCAGGATCGAGGGGATGACATGCCGTGTAGATGCTCACATTCGGGCCAATCATCACGTTACGACCGATTCTAACCTCTGCCTCGTCGAGGATTGTGAGATTGAAATTGGCAAAGAAGTCTTCACCGACATATATATTGCACCCGTAGTCACACCGGAAAGGCTGATTGATATGAAACCGTTCGCCGCAACCTCCGAGCAATGACTTCAAAATCGCCCTTTGCCCGTCAATATCGGCAGGAGAGATGCTGTTGAACCTCCACAGACGCTCACGTGTAGCCATCAGCAGCTCACGAAACTCAGGCATAGCAGCATCGTATATATCTCCCGACAGCATTTTATGCCATTCTTCTTCAAAATGTGTCATAATCGATTGGTTAATCTTTCGTGGGAATTTATTTGTCAGCACGAGCGACAGCACCGACACGTGATGTAAGATAGTCACGCCAGTATGCACGCTCGACCCGATGAGCCACAGAATCACCCGACACACCGATTAGCACGATCTGATGAGGGTCATCTTCTGACAGACGGTCGTAGACATAACATGCCCGCGAGCCGTCACGACCGTTGAACATGAATGTTCTCATTCCGGCCGAGCCATCGACTTCAAGATGTCCGCGCATGCTCATCGAAGGGCGACCATGAAGGTCGACACCATGCTCATACACAGCCAATCGATATGGCGATTCCGCATCATCGTCGGCCTCGCTACGGGCATCGACACGGTAGACCGCACCGTTATCAACTCCACGCAGGCAGAAAACCGGAGTCCATCCTTCGCGCATATCAGAGTGAAGTGATCCGATCTCCTCACGGGCGAGAGTATTGATCATTGCTTTCTCTGCTACAGATATATAGTTGAGTGCGTAGAGTTTATCATCAATCCACAGATAGCGGCCATCCTGCAAAGTCCAACCCTTCCAACCGTTCTGCGACCATTCTTCGGCCGACGCATTGCGCAACACATTGCGCAACGAGTCATCGACCATCACCGGATAGTATATGGCCATCTTCACTGAATCATCCACATCACGCAACGGATAAGGACGCTCAAGGGGATAGCTCACCGCTGACGCAAAGCGCCGCGCATCGTTACGGGTAACCGCACTGACAATCTCGGCAACTTCCTTAGGAGGAGCAACCACAGCGGCTGTCTGACCGACTGTGGCGGCATCTTTCGTCGCATCTGCGGCAACTCCGGCGTTATCACCGCCACATGATGAGGTGAGAAAAACAGCCAGCACTGCCACTGCCATGGCACATGCCGTTGCCGTTTTCTGCAAATCTGTCACCTTCATAACAAACTGATTAAAACTCTTTATACGAGTAGACATGCGGGATTAATTATTGAACGAACAGTGAATCGAATTCTTCGACACGCCGGTTTCTGATACCTTTGTGCGGTTTGCCCTTATAGCGGTTGTAGGATATGTATATATCGCGGATGTCGCGGTCGCCGTTACGCAATTTTGAAATGATGCTCGATCTGTTGACCATTCCATGACCCACGTTATAGGCCAATGTGGCGAGCAAAAGAGAGTCGGCATCGAATGAGCGGTAGCGCGCGCACAGTTTGTCAAGATCCTCGCGCAACAACTTGTCGGCCTGCTCTTCGGTGAGCTGTACACCCCGCTTATATGGGTCACCCGGCCACACACGGTGACCGTAGCCAATGTATGGCCAATCCTTGGGACGGTGCATAGTCTCATATTTCTTGATTACAGCTATTGCCGCTTCATATTGCGCCCGGCTGTCGCGCGACGCGGCTGGATCGGCCAATATGATCACAAACGACAGCAAGGCACTGACAATAACCGAGAAGATTTTCGTCATAAGCCATTATTTATGGCAACACGATGGCTGCCTGTATCTGTCTATAATAACGACCTACGGCATCAAAGGGTTCATACCGGATCGGGCAACACTGTCACCCACAGGTCTTTCTGCACCATCGGCTTCAGGCGCAGCACATTCTCATTATGCAGGCGCATGCAACCGTGGCTCGATCGGCCTGGCACTGACGACGGGGCATTTGTGCCGTGGATGCCAATGCCCCAGTAGCGCGGAGTCTTGATCGACAGGAATATCGGGCCGTAGCACTTTGAGTCGGTGTCTTTATATGTCCAGTCGGTGGAATTATAAATACCGTAGAGCGGAAACGTGCCCTCGGGCGTCTTGCAGTCATCGGCCTTTACCTTCTGACCCCGGTTGAGCGACGAGCACACGGGGAAGCATAGCATCGTGTCGCCAAGTGCATTGAAAAGATATAGCCTGCGGGCATCTTTATTGACTGTTATAGATCTCTTCATGTGCATCCGACCGGGGACAGACGAGTTGACACGCTCGATCTCGCTGCGTTTTTCGAGCTTGGGCAGTTTGGCAGGACTTGTGCCCTGATAGTCTTTTATAATATCAATGATGGCCTCGCAAGGCAACAGCTCCTGATCGCCGGCCAAGGCTGCGGCCGTCATGCCTGCAACGGCTGTACAAAGCGATATAACAAACGCGCGCGGTGTTTTCATTTCACAAAATTAGTCGTTTTTTATTTTTTGCCCAAAAATCAACGCAGCGTATCATCGAAAATTGCTTGAAAATATCTATCTTTGCATGCAATAAAATCAAAACATCATCATCCACCATAGAGATATGTCGTTTATTGCAGATCGAGTAAAAATGGATGGCCTGACGTTTGACGACGTCCTTCTGATACCGGCCTATTCCGAAGTGCTTCCACGCGAAGTCAATCTCACAACAAAATTCTCACGCAACATCACCCTTAACGTGCCTCTGGTGTCGGCCGCGATGGACACAGTCACAGAGGCTGCACTTGCCATAGCGATCGCCCGCGAAGGCGGCATCGGTGTGATCCACAAGAACATGAGCATAGCCGAGCAGGCACGTCAGGTTCATCAGGTGAAACGTGCTGAGAACGGCATGATCTACGATCCGGTAACCATCAGACTTGGTGCTACTGTCCGCGACGCCCTGCGGATGATGGAGGAATATCACATCGGCGGCATTCCGGTGGTCGATGAAGCAGGCCTGCTCAAAGGCATAGTCACAAACCGTGACCTGCGTTTCGAACGCAATCTCAACCGCCTTGTCGATGAGGTGATGACATCGGAGAATATCGTCACCACATCGCAATCGACCAATCTCGAGGAAGCGGCTGACATACTGCAACAGCACAAGATCGAGAAGCTGCCGGTAGTGGATCCCGACGGCCGTCTGGTAGGGCTTGTAACCTACAAGGATATCACAAAGGCCAAGGACAAACCATATGCATGCAAGGATTCGCTCGGACGTCTCCGAGTAGCGGCAGGCGTAGGTGTGACGGCCGACTCGATGGAGCGCGTCGATGCACTTGTCGAAGCCGGAGTCGATGCCATAGTCATCGACACTGCCCACGGACACAGCCGTGGTGTGATCGGTGTGCTGAAATCGATCAAAGAAAAATATCCGCATATCGATGTGGTTGTAGGCAACATAGCCACCGGCGAGGCAGCCCGCTATCTGGTGGACAACGGCGCTGACGGTGTGAAGGTCGGCATCGGTCCGGGATCGATCTGCACCACGAGAATCATCGCCGGCGTGGGCGTGCCACAGCTGTCGGCTGTATATGATGTGGCCAAGGCTCTTGAAGGCACTGGAGTACCTCTGATCGCCGACGGCGGCATACGCTATTCAGGCGACATCGTGAAGGCTCTTGCAGCAGGAGCATGGAGCGTGATGCTTGGCGGCATGCTGGCCGGTGTGGAGGAGTCGCCCGGTGACACCATCATCTACAACGGACGTAAATACAAGACATACCGCGGCATGGGATCTCTCGAGGCAATGGAAAAAGGATCGAAAGACCGCTACTTCCAAGCCGGCGAGACCGACGCAAAGAAGCTTGTGCCTGAGGGAATCGCGGCACGTGTGCCCTACAAGGGATCGCTCTACGAGGTGGTCTACCAGATGCTCGGTGGCCTCAGAGCCGGAATGGGCTATTGCGGCGCTGCCGACATCAACCGTCTGCACACGGCAAAATTCACCCGCATCACCAATGCCGGTGTGGCCGAAAGCCACCCACATGACGTAGCCATCACGAGCGAGGCACCTAATTACAGCTCGTCGGCACGCTGACCGACAACAACATAGCCATATGAGCCGGAGCATATCCATGATGGATATAAGCTCCGGCTTTCGTATGCTGTAAAACATCACTGTGGAGATATGCTGTCAAATAGCGCACTTTATTTGGCCACGCCACAAATAGTATCTACTTTTGGACACGCGAAGCAAGTTACGCAGGGATTACAGACGACTTTTTTTCGACCGTTTTTTCAAAAATATGTTTTTATAGATTGTAGATTCAATTGGGGATCATCGTGAGATGAAGCCCCTTTTGTCATTTTGAGTCAGACGTCACGGGATCGGCGGAATCTGTTGCCGACGTCCGATCTTTACCGACAGCCACATGCGGAGCGAATATCGGGGTGCGCTGCTTGATCATCGATGAGAGATAAACGGTGAAGAGGGGCAACATCAGCATGCCGAGACAAGCGAGAGCCACAGAAAGCACACGTCCGATAGGTGTGACAGCCTCGATGTTTGATCCGGTAGTGGTCGTGTCCATGGCCGCCCACCACATGGCATCGGAAAAATTCTCCACACCGGGATTCACATTGTGCTCTACAACGTAGAACACCATCGCTCCGAAATAAACCGTGGAAACAAGCACCAGCAGATATGACACGAAGAGTGAAGCCGTTTTATTGGACGTGAACCATCCGACAACTATAGCCATGGCATAACCACCACGTATGAGCGGGGCAAATCTCAGCAGATAGGCAATTTCGGCCGGACAGTGCCATCCGAAGTGACTGATGATTGCATTATAGGGGATCGACACGAGCAGAAATGCCATGCGTGTCAGCGTATAATGCTTTTTGTTGTCGGCCATGAAAAACTCGATGACGAAATCGGACAGAAACACGATGCAGATCCAGAACTGCACTTTCATGAATGACGGCTGATTGTAAAACGGCACGTTGTTGAATGTGTCGACCGATATGCTGATCACCAGAAACAGCGACAGTATGAGAATAATCACATGGAGGATGCCGTACACCCACCGCTTGCCATTGATAGATACATTGGGTGACATAAGTGATTTGCAGTTGTAACGTGAATGCTTGTACTCACATTA
This sequence comes from uncultured Bacteroidales bacterium, assembly GCA_947570265.1. Lineage (GTDB taxonomy): Bacteria > Bacteroidota > Bacteroidia > Bacteroidales > Muribaculaceae > CAG-1031. The sequence goes on from CANOUR010000001.1 coordinate 37,764, forward strand.
AAACGCTCGACAGACGGCAGTGGTTTAGAGTGTTTGGATTTAACACACTCTTGGCTTCCATCTCATAAAATTACAGCGCCGCCAGGGGTCGCTGTAATTTTGCCTTAGAATTTTAAACAGTTTCTGAGAGTTGCTCAAGTTCCATCGAGGCTATCTCCCAAAGGCTCATGGCATTTTCGAGACGCTTCACTGCCTGTGCGTGCCGGTCGTATATACCGGGATCTACCGATCCGGCTGCCAACTGATCCTCGACGGATTTCACTTCGGCTTCAAGGCGGGCAATCTCAGCCTCGGCATCCTCGACCTTCTTGCGGGCGCGACGCCGGTTTTTTTCATGCTCGCGTTGCTCGGCATAGCTGAGTTTGCGCTCCTGTGCAGGCGACGGTTCGGCAGTGACTTTTGGGGTTTCGGTGCGTGATGGTGACGGTGTCTTGCGCTCGAGTTCGGCAAGCGACGACAGTTTTTTCTTCTCAAGAAACTCATAGATACCTCCAAGGCATTCCCTTACATGTCCGCCACCGAATTCATACACCTTCTCGACCAGACCGTCAAGAAACTCACGGTCGTGGCTTACGACGATCACTGTGCCGTCGAAATCCCTGATGGCCTGCTTAAGCACATCTTTGGACTGCATGTCTAGATGGTTTGTAGGTTCGTCAAGTATCAGAAGATTAACCGGTTCGAGCAGCAAGCGTATCATTGCCAGACGTGTCTTTTCACCGCCTGAGAGCACTTTTACCTTTTTGTCGGATGCTTCACCGCCAAACATGAACGCACCGAGAATATCGCGTATCTTTGTGCGGATGTCGCCAGTGGCCACGCGGTCGATGGTGTCAAAGACCGTAAGCTCCTCATCCATCAGCTGCGCCTGATTCTGAGCAAAATAACCGATTTTCACATTGTGCCCGATCTTGAGATGGCCGGTGAAAGGGATCTGGTTCATGATACATTTCACGAGTGTGGATTTTCCTTCGCCATTTTTACCGACAAAGGCCACTTTTTCACCGCGTTTGATGGTAAACGTAGCTCCATCGAACACCTGATGCTCACCATAAGCCTTTCCCACGTTGTCGAGAATAAGGGGATAATCGCCCGACCGTGGAGCTGGCGGGAAGCGCAGATTGAGACGCGATGTGTCGACCTCGTCCACTTCTATGCGCTCGATCTTGGCAAGCTGCTTGATGCGGCTCTGCACCTGCACACTTTTGGTTGCTTTATAGCGGAAACGCTCTATGAAATCTTCGGTGTCCTGAATCTGTTTCTGCTGATTGACATATGCCCGCATCTGCTGTTCGATGCGTTCACGTCGCAGCTCTACGAATTTTGAATAGTTGACTGCGTAGTCATAGATCCGTCCCATTGAGATCTCGATGGTACGGTTGGTGACATTGTCGATAAAGGCGCGGTCGTGGCTCACGAGCACAACAGCACCTGCCTTTGTCTGCAGAAACTGTTCAAGCCACTGTATCGACTCTATGTCGAGGTGGTTGGTGGGTTCGTCGAGCAGCAGCACATCGGGATGCGACAACAACAGTTTGGCGAGCTCGACACGCATGCGCCAACCGCCGGAAAACTCGCTCGTTGGACGATCGAAGTCATTGCGCGTGAAACCGAGGCCGAGAAGCGTACGCTCCATTTCTGCCTCGCGCCCCTCGCTCTGCTCCATGAGCAGACGTTCGGACAACGCGGTCATTTTCTCTATGAGATCGTGATAGCTGTCGGAGTCATAATCGGTGCGCTCGGCAAGCATAGCGTTGTAGTGATCAAGCTGCTGCTGCATGCGGTCGATGTGGCCAAATGCCTTGCGTGTCTCATCGCGCAGGCTGACAGTGTCAGTCAGCTGCATCTGCTGCGGGAGATAGCCGATCGTAGTGTCGGATGGCACTGCGACAGACCCCGAGGTTGGCTGCTGCAATCCGGCAATGATCTTGAGCATGGTCGACTTACCTGCGCCGTTTTTACCCACAAGTGCGATGCGGTCGCGGGGATTGATCACATAGTTAATGCCGTCGAAGAGCGAGCGTGCACTGAACTCCACCGACAGATTCTGGACAGAAATCATAGATTCAACTCATAAAACCAGTGCAAATTTACCTATTTTCCGAGATATTTAATATTTTTGCGAAAGATGCTTGAATTGATAAAGGAATATTTCAATGCCGGGTGGCTCTATTGGGGAATAGTCGTCGCCTACAGCGCCACGGTGCTCAGCATCGTGGGCGTGGTGCTGAGCGAGAACCGCAACCCGCTGAAGTCGCTCGCCTGGACAACGGTGCTGATACTATTTCCGGTTGGAGGACTTATCCTCTATATCTTTTTCGGACGGAGCATCAAAAACACACGCATGATCTCGCGACGCAACAAGCGCAGGCTGCGCAGCGCCGAGGCGATTCCCGCACCGACCGACTCCCCGTCGCGGTTGTCGGCCGAAAACCGGCAGCATGTCATGCTCGCAAGATCACTGACCGGATCGGTGCTGTATGAGGGAAACCATATCGATGTGATCACCGATGGACGCGAAAAAATGGATCGTCTGATCGATGATATCAACGCTGCAAAGAAGTATGTGCACATACAATATTACATCATTGACAACGACTCGACAGGCAACCGTATGGCTGACGCGCTTATCGCAGCTGCAGGCCGTGGAGTCCGCGTAAGGGTGATATATGACGACATAGGCTCACTGCATGTGAGCGGCAAATTCCACCGTAGGATGCGCGATGCCGGCATAGAGATACAGCCATTCTTCCGTGTGGCATTTCCACCATTCGCCACTCGCATAAACTGGCGCAACCATCGCAAGGTGACCGTAATCGACGGTTCTACGGGCTATATCGGAGGCATGAACATAGCCGACCGATATATCGACGGGGGCAAGAAGTTCAAGCGCTGGCGCGACACACATCTGCGTGTGACCGGCCCTGCGGTGGCGGCTCTGCAATATTCGTTTGCCGTAGACTGGAATTTCATGGGCAACCCTCTTCTGGAGGAAGAGGCGGGTTCTGTGCCTCCGACATCAGGTGGAGCGGCAGTGCAGATGGTTACGTCCGGCCCCACGAGCAGATGGAGCAATGTGGCTTTCATGATGCTGAAGGCCATAGCCAATGCCAAGAAACGGGTATATCTCCAGACCCCTTATTTCCTGCCGACTGAAAGCCTGCTGCGCGCGCTTCAGGCGGCTGCATTGTCGAGAGTCGATGTGAGGGTGATGATGCCGATGAAAAGCGACAGCGCCATACTGACAAATGCCTCGCGGTCGTATATTCAGGAATGTCTGAGGGCAGGAATCAAGATCTACCTGTATGACGGCGGCATGCTGCACAGCAAGATGATGATTGTCGATGACGATTTCTCGACAGTCGGGTCAACCAATTTCGATTTCCGCAGTTTCGAGCACAATTTCGAGGGCAACTTCTTTATTTATTCACGTGAGATCAACGCGCGGCTGCGCACTGATTTTCTCGATGACCAACGCCTTTGCCACCGTGTGAAAGCATCGGAATGGCGCCGCAGGCCGTTGGCCTACAAATGCCGCGAGTCGATCGTGAGACTTCTCGCACCTATATTATGACAACCTCTTTCGCGGCACTGCTTCGTGTCGGGGAAAGACCGGCTTGATGCCATTTATTTTGACAAGTCATTTACGATAAACCGATAAATCATGCTAAGAATCAGTTTGACATTGGCGGGAGGGCTTATGATGGCCGCTGCCGCCACGTGTGCTCCACGATGGACGTGGACCAGCTACGACCGCTACAGAAATACCGACATGGCGAGCGATGACTGGAAATGGTATAGTACCATGGACGTGGAATATGACGCCCAAGGACGCGTGGTCAAGAGTCTGACCGAAACTGCCGACATTATCTCAGGAACTTTATGGGAATATGATCAGGAGGGAAATCCTGTCTGCGCCACCACGATCGGAGGAAAATCAGAGACACCGGTGCGGCGCACATGCTGGGTTTATTCCGAGGGATTCAGCGGTGTGGCCAAGGAATCATACACCGAGAATTACAATGAGTCGACCGGAGAATGGGACAACCGCACGACCGCAACCCGGCTCGATCTTGAGAAGGATGAGTACGGACGTATCAGCCACAGCATATCGTATATCATGACGTCGGCGGGAGTATTGAAGAGCTATGAAGCTTCATGGACATATGCCGGCACATCGGCCTCAGAGGGTCCGAGCGAGGTGAAGGTGACCAACTACTTTCCTTCATCGGCCTACGATGAGAAGGGACAAACAACCGTATACAGCGATCTGGTATGGGAGAACTATGACGCCCAAAGCTATTACTTTGATCCCACTCACCTGCTTTATCCGGGGCTGACAGAATACTTTCTGCTGAAAAGCGCCCGCACTACAACAGATGACGAAGTGACTCTCTACACCTTCAGCTACAGCGACAGATTGACCATCCGAAAGATGTTCAGCACCGACGGTACATTGAAGGAGGTGTGGGAACGCCTGACATATGCCGACGACAGCAGTGCAAGCAAGGAATTCATAGCTCAATATGCCGATGGAGAGACAGTGATGGAAAGGGTATCGCTGACAGCGCCGAGACTCCATGGCGAGACGTTCCCTCCGATGCAGTTTGTGGCTACACGAACGGGTGCTTCCGGCAAAAACATGCTGTCGGTATACACCTGCTCAGATGTGGCCATCGACGAGTCAAAAAATGTGGTGAGCGAAGAAATCGTGATGAATTGCACCGATCTGCCGGTTGAACTGACATCGGTGAAAAATTCACTCGAAGAACTAATGATGGTTGACCCCGACGTCAGCTCACTCAACTTCATGGGGCGAGACAAACTGGTGTATGGCGACTACGTATATCTCGATGATGAACTGTCGGTCGAGACATTGGAGACTGCCACCCCTCGAAATGAAACAGAAGAGGCAGAGTGGTTCACGCCTGAAGGACGGCGAACGGCCGGAGGTGTGCCGGGTCTCTACATCGTGAGACGCGGCAACAGTGTCAATAAAATCGTGGTTCGTTGATCGGACAGCGACCTCTTATTTCGAGGCGCGTTTGCGTTCGAGCTCGTCGAGAATGATCTTGCGAAGACGGATATGATGAGGTGTCACCTCGACATATTCGTCTTCCTTTATGTATTCAAGTGCCTCTTCAAGCGAGAATACCACAGGGGGGACGATCTTGGCTTTGTCGTCAGCTCCACTGGCACGCATGTTAGTGAGCTTCTTCGACTTAGTCACATTGACGACGATGTCGTTGTCCTTGGCGTTTTCGCCCACAACCTGTCCGGCATAGACCTCTTCCTGCGGGAATATGAAGAACCGGCCGCGATCCTGAAGCTTATCTATGGCATAGGCATATGCCGTGCCTGCCTCAAGGGCTATGAGCGAACCATTGGTGCGTCGCTCGATGTCGCCTTTCCATGGCTGATATTCATGGAAACGGTGAGCCATGATAGCCTCACCGGCAGATGCCGTGAGCACGTTGTTACGCAATCCGATAATGCCGCGCGACGGTATGTGGAACTCCATGTGTACCCGATCAGTCTGCGTGGTCATCGATACAAGATCGCCACGACGACGCGTGACCATGTCGATTATCTTGCTTGAATATTCCTCGGGGACATTGACAGTCAGAAGCTCGACAGGTTCGCACTTCACTCCGTCGATCTCACGGACAATGACCTGGGGCTGTCCAACCTGCAGTTCAAAACCTTCGCGACGCATTGTCTCAATAAGCACCGACAGATGGAGCACACCACGTCCGTAGACGATCCAACGATCCTCGCGGTCGGTCTTGCCGACGCGTAGAGCGAGATTGCGGTCGAGTTCCTTTGTGAGTCGGTCGAATATGTGACGCGAGGTGACATATTTGCCGTCGCGGCCGAAAAATGGGCTGTCGTTGATGGTGAATGTCATCGACATCGTAGGCTCGTCGATGGCAATGCGGGGAAGCGGTTCGGGATTCGCGGGATCTGAAACGGTGTCACCGATTTCAAAACCCTCGATGCCTACAAGGGCGCAGATGTCACCGCTCCCAACACGAGCCACCTTCTTGCGACCCATACCTTCAAACACGTGGAGTTCCTTGATACGCTGGCGCGATACTGATCCATCCTTACGGCACAGCGCGATCTCCATGCCCTCACGGAGTTCACCGCGATGCACACGTCCGATGGCTATACGCCCCACGTAGCTTGAATAGTCGAGCGAGGTAATAAGCATCTGCGGCTCGCCCTCGATGGTCTCTGGCGCAGGGATGTGGCGGATGATGGCATCGAGAACCGGAAGAATATTGTCGGTCGGGGCATTCCAGTCATCGCTCATCCAGCCTTGCTTAGCCGAACCGTAGATTGTCGGAAAGTCGAGCTGATCCTCAGTAGCGTCGAGGTTGCACATGAGATCGAAGACCATCTCCTGAACCTCGTCGGGGCGACAGTTGGGTTTGTCGACCTTGTTTATGACCACAACCGGCTTCAATCCCATCTGTATGGCCTTCTGAAGCACAAAGCGGGTCTGAGGCATCGGGCCTTCAAACGCATCGACGAGCAACAGACATCCGTCGGCCATGTTGAGAACACGCTCCACCTCTCCACCGAAATCGGCGTGCCCCGGAGTGTCGATTATATTTATTTTGTAACCATTGTAGTTGATCGAGACGTTTTTCGACAGGATGGTTATGCCACGCTCTCTCTCAAGGTCGTTGTTGTCGAGTATGAGTTCACCAGTTGACTGGTTGTCGCGGAAAAGATTTCCGGCCATCAGCATTTTGTCGACGAGAGTTGTTTTCCCATGGTCAACGTGGGCTATGATGGCGATGTTGCGGATGTTCTGCATGCGGGATTGCAATTTTTCGGGTGCAAAAGTACACAAAAACCGTGGGCTTTTTGCTACTTTTGCCGTAAAATTGCACCTTAGACATGGACAAGACCATCATACTGGGAATAGAATCGTCGTGCGACGACACATCGGCGGCGGTGATCGCCGACGGATTGTTGCTTAGCAATGTGATCGCCGGACAGCAAGTGCATGCCGAATACGGAGGCGTGGTACCCGAGCTGGCATCGCGGGCTCATCAACAGAACATCGTGCCCGTTGTCGACACCGCCCTGAAGCGCGCCGGGGTGGACAAACGCGATCTGAGTGCCATAGCATTCACCCGCGGGCCCGGGTTGTTAGGCTCTCTGCTTGTGGGCACATCATTTGCCAAAGGCATGTCGCTCGGGTTGCGCTGCCCGATTGTCGATGTCAATCATCTGCAGGGGCATGTGCTGAGCCACTTCATACGCCGCGAAGAGGGCGATGCAGTGCCTGAATTTCCCTATCTTTGTCTGCTCGTGTCGGGAGGCAACAGCCAGCTGATACTTGTGAAGTCGCCTTTCGACATGGAGATATTGGGTCGCACGATCGACGACGCAGCCGGAGAGGCATTTGACAAATGCGCCAAGGTGATGGGTCTGCCCTATCCGGGAGGCCCGCATATCGACCGACTCGCTGCCGAAGGCGATGCGGGGCGATTCAAGTTCGCCAAACCGTCAGTAGGTGGACTGGACTACAGTTTCAGCGGACTGAAGACATCGTTTCTCTACACACTGCGCGACGCTGTAAAGAGCGATCCTACATTTATCGAACGGAATATGGCTCATCTGGCGGCATCGCTCCAACGGACCATTATAGAAATATTGCTTGACAAGCTCGACAAGGCTGTGAAATCCACCGGTGTGACTACGGTCGCCATCGGCGGAGGTGTGTCAGCCAACTCAGGTGTGAGAAACGCTGTGGAAGAATATTGCCGCAAACATGCCCTGAAAGCGTTCATTCCACCGAGGGAATTCACTACCGACAATGCCGCGATGGTGGCCATCGCCGGATATTTCAAACTGAAGGAGAAGCGCTTCTGTCGCTATGACGAAGTGCCATACGCACGCACTACAATCAAGTAATGAAAGTAAGCATAATTGTGATCGGCGACGAGATTTTGCTCGGACGGGTGACAGACACCAATTCGGGTTTTCTCTCGCGCACAATCGACCCCCTCGGATGGCAAGTCACAGACGTGGCTACGGTGGCCGACCGCCATGATGACATTCTCGATGCAATCGACCGTGCCATGAAAAGATCGGATATCGTGCTGACCACCGGCGGACTCGGCCCGACGCGCGATGACATCACAAAACAAGCTTTGACCGACTATTTCGGCGGAGGTTTGCATCTCGACGAGCAAGTGCTCGACAACGCGCGTCGCCTCATGGAAAGCCGTGGCAGAGCATTCAATGATCTTACGGCAACCCAGGCGATGGTACCCGACAACTGCGAGGTGATTGTCAACACCGCCGGGACAGCCCCCATAATGGTATTTGACAAAGATGGACACACACTGGTGGCTATGCCGGGGGTGCCGGCTGAGACAGAGACTATGTTTCCCGGCAAAGTGTTGCCTCGGCTTATGGAGCGTTTCGGCAATTCCGACAGACGTTATCTGTCGCACAGGTCGTTGCTCGTAGGCGGCATAGCCGAGAGCGCCATAGCCGAACATCTTGCCAGTTGGGAGGATTCACTTCAGGAGGGTCTGCATCTGGCATATCTGCCGAACTATGGCATTGTCAGACTGCGCATAGACGGATCAGGCACTGACAAGGCCGAGCTTGAAAAGCTTATGGACAAAACCCATGCCGATCTGGCCGGACTGATGGATGAGTGGTTGCTCGACACAACAGAGCGGACACTGCCACAGATCGTTCTCGACACGTTGGTAAAAAAAAGCCTGACAATAGCTACCGCTGAAAGTTGCACCGGCGGCAATATCGCCCACTCGCTGACTCTTGTGCCCGGAAGCTCGGCGGCAGTGGCCGGAGGAGTCGTAGCCTACAGCAACAAGGTGAAACAGCATGTGCTCGATGTCAAGGCAGAAACGCTTGAGCGCCACGGCGCCGTATCGACCGCCGTGGCCGGAGAGATGGCCGAGGGTGTACGCCGCAGTTGTCTGGCCGATGTGGGCGTATCAACGACGGGCATAGCCGGCCCGACAGGCGCCACAGACGGAAAGCCGGTGGGAACAGTGTGCATCGCGGTATCCACCCCGTCAGGCACAACGAGCACACGTCATCACTTTCCAGGCAACCGCAGTCAGGTGATCGAACGCGCCACCACTACCGCTTTGGTCTGCTTGCTTAAACAACTCAAACAATTATGATCCACGCGTATCATCCACATGTGCATGTTCCCGACATGTCGCGGTTGATGAAATTCGTCAGGACATGGACTCTGCCATTAGCCATCGTGGCCGGCATAGCGGCCTATTTCATATATGTGAACATTCCATGGCTGAACCATACGCACTCCACCGTAGCGAAAGCGGTCGGACTGATACAGCCGGCTCTGATTTTCGCGATGCTGTTTCTGACCTTCCTCACTATCACTCCCAGTCAGCTGCATCTGCGGCGTTGGCATATATGGCACATAGTGATACAGATCGGTCTTTTCGCACTGTTGGCAGGTGGCCTTGCTCTGTCAGGCGACGGCCACCACAGAATATTGGTGGAGAGCGCCATGCTGTGCCTGCTCTGTCCGACAGCTACAGCAGCCGCAGTTGTGACACGTAAGCTCGACGGCAGCGCGGCCGACATCACTTCCTACACCATTTTGATCAACATTGCAATAGCCATCACCGCCCCGGCGCTTCTGCCACTCTCCCATCCCCACGAAGGCATGACATTCATTAAAGCGTTCGGAATGATCATAGGCAAGGTGTTCCCGATACTCATTTGCCCACTTCTGGCAGCATGGGCAGTCAACGCATTGCTGCCACGGATGTCACATGCGCTGCAAAAACTGCGCGACCTGCCCTTCTATCTGTGGGCTATCGCCCTTTCGCTCGCCATAGCCGTGACGGCAAAAGCAATCGTGCACAGCACCGTTCCCGCAGGCTATCAGCTCGGCATTGCCGGTGTGTCGCTGGTGTGCTGTCTGCTGCAATTCTGCATCGGCAAGCACATCGGCCGCGCCTATGGTCAGGAAACCGAAGGAGGCCAGGCTCTCGGCCAGAAAAACACCGTTTTCATCATATGGCTCGGCTACACATTTCTTTCGCCGGTGACAGCCGTCGCGGGAGGCATGTACAGCATCTGGCACAACATATTCAACTCCTACCAGCTTTACCGCAAACAGAAACTGGATGACAAAAACTGATAACATTACATTCAAATGGACATACTAAAGGTTGACAACGTCAGCAAATCCTACACCAATCATCTTGCCCTCGACAACGTATCGCTGTCAGTGCCTGAGGGATCGGTCTATGGTCTGCTCGGACCAAACGGAGCCGGCAAGACCACACTGATCAGAATAATCAATCACATCACAGCCCCCGACAGCGGCGCCGTGACTTTCGACGGCCATCAGCTGACACAGGACGATGTGGTGCATATCGGTTATCTGCCTGAAGAACGCGGACTCTACAAAAAAATGAAAGTGGGTGAACAGGCTCTTTATTTCGCACGTCTGAAAGGTCTTTCAAAGCGCGATGCGGTGGTCGAGCTACGCCGTTGGTTCGAGCGGTTTGAGATCATGGACTGGTGGGACAAAAAAGTCGAGGAACTGTCGAAAGGAATGGCACAAAAAGTGCAATTTATCGTGACAGTGCTCCATAGGCCGAAACTGCTGATATTCGACGAACCATTCTCGGGTTTCGATCCGATAAACGCCAATTTGCTTAAAGAGGAGATAATGCGTCTGCGTGACGGCGGATCGACGGTCATATTCTCGACCCACAACATGGCTTCGGTAGAAGAAGTGTGTGACCACATATCGCTTATCAACCATGGACGCAACGTGCTGTCGGGCAATGTCGACGATCTGCGCCGGCGCTATTTTGGAAACCGCTACGAGCTGGCTTACAAAGGCGACAGCGATGAACTCAGCCGGGCATTGGGCGACATGGCCACTGAAATAGAACTGTCGCTGAATCCCGAGGGTTACTCCGTGATGTCGCTCCGCAAAACCGACAGTGCTGCGCTTCGCGACGTAATCGATGTGTCGAACCGCACTGTCGAACTCATATCAATCGCTCCGGCGCTTGCGTCAATGAACCAGATATTCATCCGCACTGTAAAAGACACCACCCTATGAACTCAAATATAAAACTCGTCATCTCCCGCGAATACCGCGAGCGTGTAGGCAAAAAAAGCTTCTTGATAACAACAATACTCATGCCGATACTGATGCTCGGACTGATGGTGGCACCGGCATTGATCATGAGCATAGGCATGGGACAGTCAAAAACGACGGTGGTGGTGGTTGACAACTCGGGTATAGTCGCCAATGAACTGAAAAGCGACGAGAACACAGTGTTCATGCCCACTGACGCCACTGTTGACAGTGCCATGAGGCGCGCCGATGCCGACGCCATACTGGTGATACCACGTGAACTTATGACATCTAAGAAACCATCTCTCAAATACTACAGCAACGGCCCGTCGTCGATGCTCGTCGAAACGACCATACGCTCGGCCGTCAACGAGATTGTGGAGCAGCGCCGTCTGAGAGACTACGACATCGAGAATCTCGGCGAAATCATGCAAGCCGTTGAGTGCGATGTCGATATGTCTACCGTTCGCCTCGACCGGGAGAATGCCGAGACTGCATCGTCGGAGCTGTCATCGGGACTGGGCATAATGCTGACATTTGTACTCTATATGTTCCTGCTGCTATACGGACAGATGGTGATGACCTCGATCATTGAAGAAAAGAACAACCGCGTGCTTGAGATCGTGGTATCGTCGGTGAAACCGGCACAGATGATGATGGGCAAGATCATCGGCGTGGCATTTGTGGCCGTGACCCAGATTGTGATATGGGGTGTGCTGATAGCGGCCATGTCATCGCTGGTGCTTCCAGCCATTATGCCGGATCAGATCATGGCCGACGTGGCAGCTCTCAACGCCGGCAACACTGCGGCACTGAGCGACACTGCCGACATATCGCTTCTGCAGGCTGTTGCAGCCTTGGGCAATGTGGGCTACATTCTCCAGATCATTGGTGTCCTGACCCTATTCCTGGTCGGTGGATTCCTATTCTACGCATCGATCTATGCCGCAATAGGCTCGGCAGTCGACAACATCCAGGACGCATCGCAGCTTCAAACAGTGACGGTAGTGCCCGTCATCATCGGCCTTATCTGCGCAATGGGAGCAGCCACCGATCCAAACACTCCGGTGGCATTCTGGATGTCGATCATACCGTTCACATCGCCAATGGTGATGATGGCACGTGTGCCGTTCGGCATACCGGCATGGGAGATAATTGTGTCACTTGCATTGCTGTTCATTTCATTCATCGGCATGGTGTGGGTCGCAGCCAAAATATACCGTGTGGGTATATTCATGTACGGAAAGAAGCCAACGGTGAAGGAACTTATCCGTTGGGTGAAATACAAATAAAACTTAAGAATATAACAAACGGCTCACCAGCACGTTTCACATTAAAGCAGTGCGGCGCACAGTGTGTGTCGCGCTGCTAATTAATGTGAAAAACAGGCGCATTTTGCGACTGACTGACAAAAAAGTCGTAAATTCGCGCGATAAAAACTCCGGTAACGAAGCATGAGACAATTAAAAATCACAAAATCAATAACTAACCGTGAGAGCGCTTCGCTCGACAAGTATCTTCAGGAAATAGGTCGCGAAGAGCTGATCTCGGTTGAAGAGGAAGTCGAACTCGCCCAGCGCATCCGTCAGGGTGACCAGCGCGCCCTCGAGAAACTCACCCGTGCCAATCTGCGCTTTGTTGTATCCGTAGCCAAGCAATACCAGAACCAGGGTCTGTCACTGCCCGACCTGATCAATGAAGGAAACCTCGGACTGATCAAGGCCGCCCAGAAATTTGACGAAACCCGCGGCTTCAAATTCATATCCTACGCCGTATGGTGGATTCGTCAGTCGATCCTGCAGGCTCTCGCCGAACAGAGCCGAATTGTGCGTCTGCCACTCAACCAAGTTGGCTCGCTCAACAAGATATCCAAAGCTTTATCGAAATTTGAGCAGGAAAATGAGCGTCGCCCGTCGCCTGAGGAACTTGCCGAACGCCTCGATGTGCCTGTCGACAAAATCGCCGACACGCTCAAGGTGTCGGGACGCCACATATCGGTGGACGCACCTTTTGTCGAGGGCGAGGACAATTCGCTGCTTGATGTGCTGACAAACGATGATTCTCCCATGGCCGATGCCACCCTCACACAGGAGTCACTGTCGAAAGAGGTTGACCGCGCGCTACGACAGCTGCATGAGCGCGAACGCGACATCTTGAAAATGTTCTTCGGCATCGGATGCCAGGAAATGACACTTGAAGAAATCGGCGCCAAATTTGACCTGACACGCGAACGCGTGCGCCAGATCAAGGAGAAAGCCATACGCCGCCTGAAAGGTCAGAAAAGCAAACTGCTTAAGACCTATCTCGGACAATAATCCGCACTTACTTCACAACAGCGTGGCAGCACAAAGTCTTTGTGCTGCCACGCTGTTGTAGCCCCCATCTCATAAAACTATGTAGTAATCGTCCGAAACAATGTCACTGTTTTCAGACGGGTCACATGTGCGTCGATGGCGCTTCACATTCACAATATTGCGTATCTCGACTGTGAGCAGCCAACTGCCATTGCGCTGCTGCACGAGTGTATAGCATGATGATTTGCCACTCTCGGAGAATTTAATCTCCATCGTGCGCCCCTGAACCATTTCAAACGAAACTGACTTTTCCCGATCACGCTCAAAGGCATCCTTCAACTGACGGGCGGAACTGTCATCAATGACAAGCACCTTTGACGCCTTGCTTACCTTGTGGGTCTTCGGATCGCGGTTTTCACTATAAGCCACATATTGCGTGGTCTTTTTCTTTTCGATTTTCTCGACAGCACGGTCAATGTTGGCCTGCGCCGACGCCGTGAGCGCCACCATGAAAGTGAGAATTATGAAGGTGAAGAAATGTTTCATATCGTACCTGATAAATAATTGTATGTCTTATTCTGAAAAAGCCCTTTGAACCAGATCGCGCACCATGGGATCGTCCATATCGATGCCGGCATAATCGCCTACCGTTTCAACTTCATGCGCACGTGCCACTGCCCGCTCCACAACCGCCTGCTGACTGCTGACTATAGACTCGACACGTTTCACCTCAGGTAGGATCTGCGCCAGATCTGTGACTTTTTCACCATTGCGTATCACATAGCTCCCACGATAGATGTCGTATTCGTCGGGCTGAGCCGACATCCGCATCATATAGCTTACACCAACCGAGAGCATCATCACTACAGCAGCAGCCGACGAGAACCATATGGCCATCCGTGGTATGCCACGACGGCGTGGCGCGTTATCGCAAGGAGCCAGCGATGCATACCACTGCATCATATCGCGATACTGCTCAAGATCGGCCGGCACACGGCGACCGGGTGCGAAAGCAGCAAAGAGCCGCGCCTCTTCGGCAACTGTGGTCTCACCGGCAAAAAAGCGGTTGACAAGCAGGTTGATATCTCTTGGTTTTGTATTAAACAACTGTTTCATAGCTTCATCATTTGACAAATAATGATTTCACACGCGCACGGGTCCGACACAGCAACACACGCACATTTGCCGGAGTTGTGCCAATGATCCGGGCAATCTCTTCTGTCTCAAGCCCCTCGGAGTGGCGCATTCTCATCACCGCCTGCTGCGCCGGAGCAAGTTGCGACATCACCCGATCGACCTCTGCCGCGAACTCTGCCGATATCATCACATCATCGGGAGCGTTACCGGGCATATCAGGCAACTCGACATCGACCTCAGACAGACTGACAACCACACCTCGTCCACGCAAGTGATCGATCGCAAGATTGCGGGCTATCACCCCGGCAAGCGCATCGACCGACCTGTATCCGTCAAGACGGTCGCGCAACTGCCATAGCCGCAGAAGTGTATCCTGAGCTATATCCTCGGCCGTGTCGGCATCGCGGGTCATGGTGATGGCCGTGCGATAGATTGCCGGACGCAGCCTGCTGACGAGCGCTTCGAAGTCGGGTTGTCGCATTCACTTATAAGACGGCAAAAAGGCGTGAATGTTACACCGCTATTGAAAAATTGTGTAATTTTGCAGCAGCTAAGCAAATACTCATGGAATATATCAACGCAATTCCCGATTGGGCATGGGGCATGAACTGCGCCGTGACCGTATGCGACCACAAGTGCGACATCATTTATATGAATGCGCGATCGAGAGAGACCTTTGCCAAACATGGCGACATCATCGGACACAACCTCATGGACTATCATCCGGCGCATGCCATCGAGACGATCAAGCGATTACTCGCCACCGGCGGACAAAACTGCTACACCATCGAGAAACAGGGAATGAAAAAAATGATATTTCAGACCGCATGGCTCCGCGAAGACGGCTCGGTTGGCGGACTCGTTGAACTGTCGATGGTTATACCCTCTGACATGCCGCACTACGTGCGTTCATGAACAATCGGGAATGCCCGGCAATTGTGAAAAAATGCAAAAATAAAACATCAGCTATTGCATCGTACGCTCAAAAGTCATACCTTTGCATCGCTTTTCCAAACAACCTCGGGGTGTAGCTCAGCCCGGTTAGAGTACGCGTCTGGGGGGCGTGTGGTCGCAAGTTCGAATCTTGTCACCCCGACCAAATGAGGAAGTTTGAAAGTCAGCCGCTTTTTCGAGCGGCTGACTTTTTATGTATGCTATCATAGCTCCAAGTCGTTGCTTAAAAAAAGCAATCGTGAGCAACAAGGTTTTCGACAGTGCGTTTGCTTGTTTGATTAATATGTCGTAATTTTGCGCGCTATCAGGCTGTGTATGCCACAACCAACACAGACTGATATAAAACAGAATAATACAAACCTACTATACAATGGCAACCGAACAAAAAAACGACGAGAACCGCACCTCGATCGACAACATCAACGACTCTCTGACCGGACTTGAACAGAAAGTGCAGAACAACCAGAAGGTGATCATGTGGCTCTGCGTAGCCGCTGCCGCTGTAGTCTGCGTGATCTTCCTCTATGTCTACGCATTCCAGAAGCCCCGCACCGAAGCCGGCAACAACGCCATCGGCCAGGCTGACACCGAACTGCTCAACGGCAACGACTCGACGGCTCTCGACCAGTATCGCCAGGTGGTCGACAACTATGGCGGTGACGCTGCCAACCGTGCCGCACTCAATGCAGCCATACTGCTCTACAAAGACAAAAAATATCAAGAGGCCATCGACTACCTCAAGAAATACGACACCAAGGAATCGGTGATCGGAGCAAGCGCCATAGCCCTGCAGGGCGACTGCTATGTCAACCTCAAGGACTATGACAATGCCCTTTCATGCTTCCGCAAGGCAGCCAAGGAAAGCGACAACAACCCCTACTACACACCCTATTTCCTCATGAAAGAGGCAACCGTGCTCCATCACATCAAGGACTACAGCAAGGAAGCCGACGTGTACGAACGACTGATTGCCGACTATCCGGCCTACGGAGAGCAAAACCGCATCGATTTCGAGAAATATCTCGAACGCGCCAAAGCACTCGCCGGCGAAGCCAACTGATTTTGACAATAACACAAAAGATCTTACCGATCAGGAATCAGGGCCGGCTTCCAATCCGGCATCCCGATTCCTGATTTGTTTATCAGCCGTCACAACATCCGATGTCTGACTTCTGGAAAATGCTCAGGCGGTTTGTGCCGCCATACAAGAAATATCTTGCGCTGAACCTGCTGTTCAACCTGCTGGCTGCACTGCTGACGATATTCTCTTTCGCCGTGATCATACCCATACTCGAAATACTCTTCCGCATACGCGAAGGAGGGTATGAATACCTCCATCTTGGAGAAGCAAGCCTGCGCGAGGTGGTGATGAACAACTTCTACTGGTACACACAGGAAGCAATAGCCCAATGGGGCGCCCCCACCACTCTTGCTGCGCTGGCAGCAGTGCTCGTTGTGATGACCGGACTGAAGACCGGTGTGACATATCTTAGCTCGTATTTCATCATACCGATGCGGTCGGGCATCGTACGCGACATCCGCAATTACATGTACGACAAGATACTGAAGTTACCTATGTCGTTCTTCACATCAGAGCGGAAAGGCGATGTGATGGCCAGAATGACGGGTGACGTGGCCGAGATCGAAGCATCGATCATGTCGAGTCTCGACATGATGTTTAAAAATCCGGTGATGATCATCGTATGCCTCGGCACGATGATATTCATAAGTTGGCAGCTTACGGTGTTCGTTCTGATATTGCTGCCATTGGCCGGACTGCTGATGGGACGCGTTGGCAAACGGCTGAAGCGGCGCTCTCTCGAAGCTCAGGAGCAGTGGGGTCTGCTGATGAGCTTTATCGAAGAGACATTGGGAGGATTGCGCGTTGTGAAAGCCTTCAATGCCGAGGGGAAAATGGCCGACCGCTTTCATGGCGGCACACAACGCTTTTTCGAAATGTCAAACCGTGTGATGCGCCGCCAGAGTCTCGCCCACCCCATGAGCGAATTTCTCGGCACTCTCACAATAGCCATCGTGCTATGGTTTGGAGGCACATTGATTCTTAGCGGCAGTTCATCGATCAACGCACCCGATTTCATATACTATCTGGTGATATTCTACAGCATCATAAACCCGGCCAAAGATCTGAGCAAAGCAGCATATGCCATACAGAAAGGTCTGGCGTCGATGGAAAGGGTCGACCGCATACTCGCGGCACAGAACCCCATAAAAGATCCCGCCGAGCCATGCGACCCGACAAAAGATTTCCGCGGTGAGATATGCTACCGCAACGTGACATTCGGCTACGATCCGGCTCACCCCGTGGTCACCGACATAAACCTCTCCATAAAACCGGGTCAGACGGTGGCTCTCGTAGGGCAGAGCGGCAGCGGCAAATCCACTCTCGCCGATCTGCTTCCACGCTTCCACGACATACAGCAAGGAACCATCACCATCGATGGCAAAGATGTGCGCAGCATGCGCGTACACACCCTGCGATCGCTCATGGGCAACGTCAATCAGGAGGCCATACTGTTCAACGACACCATCTACAACAATATCACGTTCGGGGTGGAAAACGCCACCCCGCAACAGGTCGAGGAGGCAGCACGTATAGCCAACGCCCATGAGTTCATAATTGCCACAGAGCAGGGATACGACACCAACATAGGCGACCGCGGATGCCGGCTCAGCGGCGGTCAGCGCCAACGTTTGTCGATAGCCCGCGCAATACTGAAAAATCCACCTGTGCTGATACTCGACGAAGCCACGTCAGCTCTCGACAGCGAAAGCGAGCTGCTCGTGCAGCAGGCACTCGAGCGCCTTATGGCCAACCGCACCACCCTCGTCATCGCCCACAGATTGTCGACCATACGCAACGCATCGCTGATATGCGTGATGCACGAAGGACGTATCGTTGAGAGCGGAACACATGACGAACTGCTGGCTCTCGGAGGCTATTACACCCGACTCGTGGAGATGCAGTCGATGGACGCATGAACAACATAAACAACAAACAAGATCAAAATAAAGATACCAACATGAATTTTATCGAAGAACTCACGTGGAGAGGCATGATCCACCAGATGATGCCAGGCACTGACGAGCAACTGGCAAAAGAGATGACCACAGCCTACCTCGGTATCGATCCGACTGCCGACTCGCTGCATATCGGACACCTTGTTGGAGTGATGATGCTCAAGCACTTCCAACGCTCTGGCCACAAACCGATAGCACTCGTTGGTGGCGCCACCGGCATGATCGGCGACCCGTCGATGAAGAGCCAGGAGCGCAAATTGCTCGACGAAGAGACTCTGCGCCACAATCAAGAGGCGATCAAGCGCCAGCTTGCCAAATTCCTCGACTTCGACTCCGACGCACCTAATGCAGCCGAAATGGTCAACAACTACGACTGGATGAAGCAATTCTCATTTCTCGACTTCATCCGCGACGTGGGCAAACACATCACCGTCAACTACATGATGGCCAAGGACTCGGTAAAAAAACGTCTTGGTGGCGAGAATCAGCAGGGCATGTCATTCACCGAGTTTTCCTATCAGCTCGTACAAGGATACGACTTCCTCAATCTCTACCGTGAGAAGAACTGCCGTCTGCAACTCGGGGGTAGCGACCAATGGGGCAACATCACCACAGGCACGGAATTGATACGCCGGTGCACAGGTGGAGAGGCTTTCGCCCTCACATGTCCTTTGATCACCAAAGCCGACGGCAAGAAATTCGGCAAAACTGAGAATGGAAATATATGGCTTGATCCCGAGCGCACCACACCTTATGCGTTCTACCAGTTCTGGCTCAATACATCTGACGACGACGCCGAAAAATATATCAAGATTTTCACTGAACTGAGCAAAGATGAAATCGACACGCTCGTAGCCGAACAAGCCAACGACCCTGGCGCACGCCCCCTGCAAAAACGTCTGGCCAAAGAGATCACCACCATGGTTCACAGCGCAGCCGACTATGAGGCCGCCGTTGAGGCATCGCAGATACTGTTCAGCAACAAGGCTGCCGACGCACTACGTCGACTCGACGAGGCCACACTGCTGGCAGTAATGGAAGGTGTGCCCCGTTTCGAAATCGACCGCGCCGACCTCGACAATGGCATCAAACTCGCCGACCTGCTCACCGACAAAGCACCCGTGTTCCCGTCAAAAGGCGAAATGCGCAAAATGGTGCAGGGAGGTGGCGTGAGCATAAACAAAGAAAAAATCGCCGACCCCTACCTTCCCGCCTCAACCGACATGTTGCTTCAGGATCGATACATCCTTGTGCAACGTGGCAAGAAAAACTATTTCCTGCTCATCGCGAAATAATCCTCACACAAATGCATGGACACTCGTTCCAAGCATCATATCAGCGACATCATTTTAATCAGCCACTTAGCATCGGGCTATGTGGCTGATTTTATAAGCCACTCTCAACTTGCTGAGATTCAAGAATGTCTATTTATGACAATCCCGGCAATATTATATTATAAGAAATGGCAGACTTCAAACATATCATATCGCGTTTCGGACTCAATGCCGATGGTGCAACGGTCTCGCCTTTTGGCAACGGATTGATCAACTCGACATCCCTCGTCACATTGACCGACGGTTCACAATATGTGATGCAGCGCATCAATGACTCCGTATTTAAAAACATCGAGCAACTGCACCACAATATCGACACTGTCACCCGACATATTTCTGCGGCGCTCAAAAAGCATGGAGTCGAACATCCTGAGCGTAAATGCCTGAATTTTCTGTGCGATAAGTCTACCGGCAAGACTTATACGGCGACAGACAGCGGTTACTACAGATTGACACAATACATTCCCGACAGCGTCACGCACGAATCAGTCACTCCCGAACTGGCCGAAGCCGCCGGACGCGCGTTCGGAGAGTTTGAAGGCATGCTGGCCGACATTGCCGATCGTCTTTACGACACAATTCCTGATTTTCACAACATGGAATTCAGGCTTTCCCAGCTCAATGATGCCGTCGCTGCCGACACAACAGGACGCTACAACGGCGTAAAAGAGCTTATCGGCCAGATATTGAGCTTTGCTGATGAAGCATGCATACCCGAACAGCTTTATCGCGATGGCAAACTGCCTATGAGGGTATGCCACTGCGACACCAAAGTCAACAATGTGCTTTTTGACAAAAACGGGAACATACTTTGTGTGATCGATCTCGACACCGTGATGCCGTCACTGATTTTGAGCGACTACGGAGATTTTTTGCGCACAGCGGCCACTACAGCACCTGAGGACGAACCGGACACAGATAGAATTCACATAAACCATGAGGTCTACAATGCCTTTACGAGAGGCTACCTATCGTCAGCCGATTCGTTCCTCACCCCACTCGAGAAACAACTGTTGCCACAAGCCATGTTCAGGTTCGCATACATGCAGGCGGTGAGATTCATGACTGACTATCTCAATGGCGATACATATTTCAAAACGGCATATGCCGACCACAATCTCGTGCGTGCCAAGGCGCAATGGCGACTTGCCTGTCTGGCAAAGGATTTGGGATAGTGTTGTGGATTTACGTCATTTTTTCGTAAATTTGCACACAGAAAACATCAACGCGTAATGTTACAGAAAATCAACTCTCTGAAGGCCGAAATCGAAGGTCTGACAGCATCCTCCGCCGCCGAAGCCGAGGAACTCCGCATAAAATATCTCAGCAAAAAGGGCGAAGTGTCGGTGCTCTTCAATGACTTCCGCAATGTCCCCTCCGAAGAAAAACGCGTGATCGGACAGGCGCTCAACGAGTTGAAAAACTTCGCCACCGACAAGATCAACGAACTCCGTCAGGCCGCCGAAGCGTGTCAGGCATCAGCCGAAGCTGCAGCTCTCGACCTTACGCGCACCCCTGCTCCGATGCCGCTCGGCACACGTCACCCATTGAAACTTGTCGAAGGACAAATTGTCGACATATTCGCTCGACTCGGATTTTCAGTGGCCGAAGGCCCTGAAATCGAGGATGACTGGCACGTGTTCTCATCGCTGAATTTCGCAGCCGATCACCCCGCACGTGACATGCAGGACACCTTTTTCATCAACCGCGAGCCGGATGTGCTGCTGCGCACACACACATCATCCGTACAGACCCGCGTGATGGAGAAAAACCAGCCGCCGATCCGCATAATCTGTCCCGGACGAGTATATCGCAACGAGGCAATTTCGGCACGCGCCCACTGTTTCTTCCATCAAGTGGAAGCGCTCTATGTCGATGAAAACGTGTCGTTCGCCGATCTGAAACAGACACTGCTTTACTTCGCACGCCAGATGTTCGGCCCCGAGACCAAAATACGCCTGCGCCCGAGCTATTTCCCCTTCACTGAGCCTTCAGCCGAGATGGACATCTCATGCAACCTCTGTGGGGGCAAAGGATGCTCGTTCTGCAAGCACACAGGCTGGGTGGAGATTCTCGGTTGCGGCATGGTCGATCCCAATGTGCTCGACGCGTGCGGCATCGACTCAAAACGCTACACCGGCTTCGCTCTGGGAATGGGTGTGGAGCGCATCACCAATCTGAAATATCAGGTGAAGGATCTGCGAATGTTCTCTGAAAACGACCGACGTTTCCTCGAGGAGTTCCAGAGCGCGCGCTGACCATCATAGCCAAACCACTCCCCCCTCTACGCCAATACATGGCCGACAAACGGACACAGCCCGACAACGGCAGGCAGCATAAAGCGAACGCAGGCGGCGCTCTGCAACGTCACCTGTACCGCCACATGACCGACAAGACGTTCAGCTACATTGTTGCTTCCGTCATCGGATTGGCATGCGGTGCAGCGGCGGCTCTGCTCAAATGGCTGATCAAAACCATCGGCATCGGAGTGGCAGATCTATGCTCTGTCGACGGCTTCAACTGGCCACTCCTAATAAGTCCGCTCTCCGGCATATTGCTCACCATAGCAGTGTGTCTATTCATTTTCAGATATTCTCCAGCCAACGGCACCGGAAAAATACTGTCGCATCTCCACACCGGCGATGTCGATCTGCGCCCGTCACTGATGTGCTCACCGGTCGTCACCTCGAGCATCACTCTCGGGTTCGGAGGCTCGGCAGGTGGCGAAGGGCCTATAGCATTGGCCGGAGCAGCTCTGGGCAGCAACATCGGGCGCGTGATGGGACTATCGCCCGACATGGTGAGAGTGATGCTCGGCTGTGGTGCTGCAGCAGGCATAGCCGGCATATTCAAAGCCCCGTTAGGTGGAGCGTTCTATGCACTTGAAGTGCTCAGAATGGAATTTTCCAACCCGGCCATTATGGCTATAGTGGTGTCAGTGATCATCGCGGCACTTACGGCCTACGCTCTTTCGGGTTTCACATTCGACATAGCAATGGATCAGAGCATTCCGTTTGATCCCGCATGGATTCCATGGATTATAGCTCTGGGTATATTCTGCGGCATATACTCTCTCTACTACAAATATTTCATGGACACCACAGCATCATTGCTCATCCGCATAAAAAATCCGTGGATCAAGGGATTGACGGGTGGATGCATGCTGGCGCTCGCAGTGTGGCTGTGTCCCAGCCTGTTTGGCGAAGGTTATGCAATCGTAGGCAAAGTGATCAACGGCAACTTCTCAGACATACTACATATGAGCTTGTGGGAAGGGAAAACCGGAGTCGAGACACTCATACTCGTGGCCGGACTAACACTTGCGCTCAAGACATTCGCCTGTGCCGCCACCAACTATAGCGGCGGCGTAGCAGGTCAGTTCGCCCCCACACTGTTTGCCGGATGCATTGCCGGACTATTTTTCGCGCTGGTGGCCAATTTTATTTTTGACGCCCGGATAGAGGTAGCGCACTTCGCATTTTTCGGCATGGCCGGAGTGATGGCCGGAGTGATCAGAGCACCATTGATGGCAATATTCCTCACATGCGAGATGTCGGGGTCGTTCGGATATATGATGGCAGTCGTAACATGTGTAGCCATCTCATTCGGAGTAGTGCGTCTGTTCACCGCCAACACATTCTTTCTTTCAAAAATCGACAGATTCAACGGCGTCATAAGCCGCATATCTCAGAAAATCAAAGGCATCATATGACAGTAAAGGAGAGATACACCGCGGTCATGCAATGGTTTGAACAGACAATGCCCGAACCCGACACCGAACTGCACTTTGCCAACAACTACCAGCTCATCGTAGCCGTGATCCTCTCGGCACAATGCACCGACAAGCGTGTCAACCTTATCACGCCTGCACTATTCGAGGCATTTCCCACCCCTCAGGACATGGCGGCCGCAACATTCGACGAGGTGCGTGAGCTGATAAAATCATGCTCCTACCCCAACAACAAGGCTCGTCTGCTCATAGGAATGGCCAAAAAGCTCGTCGAAGACTTCAACGGAGAAGTTCCTGACGAGATCGACGATCTGCTGTCGCTTCCCGGTGTCGGACGCAAAACTGCCAATGTGGTACTCGCCGTGGCCTACAACCGGCCGGCCATGGCGGTCGACACCCACGTGTTCAGAGTTTCGGAGCGCATCGGGCTGACCACCGGCAGCCGCACGCCTCATCAGACCGAGATGGCTTTGACAAAGCATATCCCCGCCGATATCATACCTAAAGCCCACCATTGGCTTATACTTCATGGACGCTACGTGTGCAAGGCACGCCGACCGGACTGTCTAAACTGCGGACTTACAGCTGTATGCCGCCACTATCAGAAAAACGGATGAACACCGCCGAAGCCACGTTTCTGTTTGCCATCGAAGTGCTCGGCACGATAGCCTTCGCTGTATCCGGCATCAGGCTCGCCGCAGTCAAGAGATTTGATTGGTTCGGCGCCTACATCGTCGGGTTCGTAACGGCCATAGGCGGTGGCACTCTCCGTGATCTGCTTCTCGACGCTCCTGTTTTCTGGATGCAGACATGGTGGTATCTTGCAGTGACAGGCCTCAGTCTGGCATTCGTCATATCATTCAGAAACCACAACTGGATCAAGGAGCGGACATTGTTTCTGTTCGACACGATCGGCTTGGCGCTGTTCGTGGTCATCGGCATCCAGAAATCTCTTGCATATGGATTCCCGATGTGGGTGGCCGTGATCATGGGCGTGATCACAGGCGCCTTCGGAGGAGTGGTGCGCGACATACTCATCAACGAAGAGCCGCTGGTGTTCCGCAAAGACATCTACGCCACGGCATGCGTGGCAGGGGCTACAGTCTACTGGCTCTCCCGCACAATAGGCGCACCCCCGATAGGATGCCAATGCGCATGCGCGGCAACTGTCATATTATTGCGAATTCTGGCACAACACTATAAATGGCATCTTCCACTGCTGCCGGATAACATCTCATCAACCCCCGTCAAAAACAAACCATGAAAATCAATATCCGAGGCGCAGCCATGCGACAATTCATCCGCTATCTGCTCGTAGGTGTGATAAACACACTCGTCACCCTGATCGTGATATACGTGTGCAAAAGCATTCTCGACATCAATCAATGGGTGTCAAACGCCATAGGCTATGTAGCAGGCCTCATCAACTCTTTTATCTGGAATAAAAACTGGGTATTCAAATCACCAAACGGCGCCATGGCCGAAGCAGTGAAATTCGGCATCGGATTCATTGTGTGCTACGGTATACAGCTATTTGTCGTATGGTTTCTCGACACACCGATGGATCTGGGATCGATCGTCTGGCATTTCGGCATTTGGAGTCTGTCGGGTTACGGACTGGCAACCATCATAGGCATGGGTGTATACACAATGTGCAACTTTGTATACAACCGCCTTATAACATTCAAATAAAACATTCAAACTTCTCCAACAATGGAAAACTTCTCATATTGCACCCCCACCCGCTACATTTTCGGGCACGATGCCGAAAGCCATGCCGGCGAGATGTCGTCACAGATGCTCGGAGAGAAAGTGCTGATCGTCTACGGAAAAGGCTCTGTAGTGCGCAGCGGGCTGCTCGACCGTGTAAAACACTCTCTTGACAACTCATCGGTCGGATGGGTGGAACTGGGCGGCATAGAGCCAAATCCTGTCGATGCTCCCGTGTATGAGGGCATAAATATTTGCCGGGACAACCATGTCACAGGCATCCTCGCAGTTGGCGGTGGCTCAGCAATCGACACCGCAAAGGCGATAGCTGCCGGTGTGCCTTACGATGGCGACTTCTGGGACTTTTGGGCAGGACGCGCTACTCTGGAGAAGGCTCTTCCTGTGGGAGTGGTGCTGACCATACCGGCCGCCGGTAGCGAGGGTTCGGGCAACTCCGTCATCACACGCATCGACGGCATGCGCAAGATAAGCCTGCGCACCGACAAAACTCTGCGACCGTTGTTCGCGCTGATGAATCCCGAGCTTACATTCACTCTCCCGCCTTACCAGACCGCCTGCGGCATCGCCGACATGATGGCTCACATCATGGAGAGATATTTCTCCCCGACAACCGGAGTCGAGATCACCGACCGAGTGTCAGAAGGGGTTCTTACAGCGATCATGGAGGAAGCTCCGAAAGTGATGGCACAGCCCGACAACTACGACGCACGCGCCAACATCATGTGGAGCGGCACTCTGGCTCACAACGGCATCTGCGGCACCGGACGCAAGGAAGACTGGGTGTCGCACGCCATGGAGCATGAGATCAGTGCCGTCTATGGTGTCACTCACGGAGCAGGTCTCGCCGTGGTGTTTCCGGCATGGCTCACATTCATGGCAGCCCGACGGCCAGCCAAGATAGCACAATTCGCACACCGGGTGATGCAGGTCGCAGCTACCGGTGATGACCTTGCTGATGCTGTCCTGGGCATCGACCGTCTGCGCGTATTTTTCCGCAGCCTCGGCCTGCCCGTCACCATGAAAGAGCTTGGAGTGGGCAATCCCGACATCGATCTGCTCGTCAACAAACTCCACGAAAACAAAGGCGAGACACTCGGCGGATATATGACACTCTCACGCAAGGAAACAACCGAGATATACCGTCTGATGTGCTAAGTGCATGTCTGATCGTATCATTTAATTTTGAACTGTCAATTATGACCGGGTTGTCGATTGCCAAATATTCCGACACCGACGCCACAATGTGGGATACGCTTGTCAAAGCATCGAAAAACGCCACATTCCTGCTCCAGCGTCCCTACATGGACTACCACAGGCATCGCTTCAACGATGCGTCGCTGTTGCTGCAGCGCGACGGAAAGACCGTGGCGCTTTTCGCCGCGAGCCGCAGCGCGCAGACCGTGACCGCCCATGGCGGACTCACATATGGAGGTATGATAATGCCGTTCAACGGATTTGACGGCAGCGATGCCGTCGAAGCCATGCAGCTTGTGACTGAACACTACCGCTCGGAGGGGGTGCGCAGTCTCGTATGCAAGCCTGTGCCCACAATCTATCACCTCAACCCCTCTGACGAGGAAACCTACGCCCTATGGCGATGTGGAGCACGGCTCACCGGGTGCGGACTGTCGTCGGCAATCGACCTCAACAACTCATGCCGATTCAACGAAAACTCGCGGCGCAATTGCAAGAAAGCCGCCAAAAACGGTGTCAAAACCGGAGCTGACACGGCTATCGATGAATTTTGGAAGATATTGACCGACACACTCAACAGCAGACATGGTGTCAATCCGGTTCATTCATTAGAAGAGATCAGCATGCTGCAAGGCCGGTTCACCGATGAAATACGTTTATTCTCAACCCGCGATGCCGCCGGCCGCATGGTGGCAGGAACTCTCATGTTCTTTGCCGGCCCCGTTGCCCATGCGCAATACATTGCAGCATCTGATGAAGGACGTGCAACCGGTGCTCTGCCGGCTCTTTTCGATCATATAATCCACTACGAATGTACCGGACGCCGATACCTCGATTTCGGCATCAGCACCGAACAGTGCGGCCAGATACTCAACGAAGGCCTCCACCATCAGAAGTACGGCATGGGAGGACGAGGAGTGGCCTATCCGACCTTCACTATAGATCTATGAAGTCGCCCGCTCCCTGGCGGACAATCTCGGGATTGTCAATGTCGGTGAGGCGCACAACTGTCGAACCTACCGTGCCGCCATGGCCACCGTCGATCATCAGATCGGCCTTACCGGCATAACGCAATGCGATCGACTCCGGCTCGACAGCCTCGTCAGGCTCTTCAGCATCCCATGTGATCGATGTCGAAAGCACCGGATTGCCTAAGGCGCGTGCAAGAGAACGGGCAATATCATTTTCCGGCACCCTTATGCCAACCTCCTTGCGTCCCTTGAATATCTTTGGCAAACGCGGCGACACAGGCAGGATAAACGTAAACGGACCCGGAAGATAGTCCTTCACCACACGAAACGCCGCATTGCCGATACGGGCATATTCACTTGCCTGCGACAGATCGGCACACACCACCGACAAGCTTTCCTTACGACTATCAATGCCTTTTATATCACACACCCGCTGTATGGCGGAGTTGTTCAGCGCATCACACCCTATGGCATAGAGCGTGTCGGTCGGATATATAACCACGCCTCCGTGGCGCATTACGTCGGCAGCCTCGTCGATAAACCGTTCATTTATGCTCGACGGATAAATTTTCAGCAGTTTCACTTGGTCTGTATTTTCTTATTATAACGTTTTCGGCACACGCAAAGTCGCAAAGCAATCTCAGCGTTTCATCAACAAGACGTTCCACTGGCATCTCCTCACCATATATATTGACTGTCATCAGCAATTTACGGGTGGAGAGAGTAAGCTTCGTGCGCTCATGGTCGCTCGTTGGCGTGCCTATACCTCCAATGACATCACGATACACCGGCAAACCGGCGATGTTCAGCTGTCCGCGACCTATTGCCTCAAACTCTTCCCCTTCGCGACCGACACCGAGCGTCAGCATATCGCCCTCGATCTTGCCTGCGTCAAACCCTCCGATCGAGTATCCCGAACGCAACGAGATGAGATTGACCAGATCGACAAGCGATGTGAGACGATACAACCCCACACCCTTGACGATACGACGGCACATAGCCTCGGCCGAAGGACGATAACGATTGGGTTCTTTGCCAAGACGCTTATATACCTCACGCGTGGCCGCGATTGCCGGACGCCGGTTGATCTCAGGCATTGCATACTCAGCTCCGATGCGCCGGCACTCCGACTCTATCAGATGCCACAGCGCGTCAGGCGTAGCACTATTCTCTACATCGGCCTCGAATGTGACAACGCTCAAATCAGGCGCTGCTCCGGCTATCAACGGATCAAATGCTATATCCATAATTAACTGGTCATTAATTGAAGGTTTACTATAAGTGAATGAACTTTGCTTTATCTGAAATCATATGAGGTCATAAAATTAGAAAAGAGCTGTCTCACGACAGCTCTTAACTTTTAAACCTTTATCTTAATCTAATACTATGAAAAACACACGCACAAAAGTATACATCTTTTTTGAACTGACAAACCATTTCAATATTTAATTAATCTTTTTTCACCAAAATTTCATAATCCACCATCACAAATAGGGCATATTGACCAATTATAGCACTAAATTACGACATATAGAACTATTTTTTGACATCGTCCACATCTGACACAAATCATGCGTACCTCTATATTCACCAAAGACAGGCACTCATTCTATGCATTATTGTCGACACCCTCACAAGAAACAAAATGCCATAGACATAGTTAACTTAGGTTAATTATTGTATTTACATTGACCGGTATTTTAACATCTAATATTGCACAATCTACGGTCGAAGCGTGCAAAATGCACGCAATCATATTGTTTTGTGCATAAAACAGGGCGCTTAAACGTTAATTTTTATTTAGCACACTAATATTGCACTGTTTACACGAATTTTGGGCCGTTTTAAGACACAATTATAGTGTAAATAGTTGTTAATTATTGTATTTTTTCAGGCTAAAACACGCTTTATCGTTAACAAATATGCCTAAGTGCTAAAAATAGTTCGGATCTGCAATATTTAGTTATTTCACGCACAAACTCCATAGCATCAACACTTTGCCATTTTCTGATTTCAAGAGGAATGCGTAATTTTGCATCGTCAGTCAAACACTGGCACGATTGATAGATTTTTACAACCGATCATTTCATCATACGATGACAAAACATATCAGAAACCTCATCACAGTCATGGCGACTGCAATAACATGCTTCGCCGGACCTTCAGCAAAAGCAGAACCGGTGCCCGAACAGACACCGATGACAACTGCCAACTCATTCTCCTCATCCTCTTCCGACAACATCACCACCCATTTCCTTGAACAGGCATTTGAGAGCGCACGCATCAACTCACCGTTCGCTTCGTTCACTGCCGAACCGTCAGAGCCTGCTTTCCAATCGGCAACGCTTGCCGGCAAAATGGTTGATTACGCATCACGGTTTCTCGGCACACGCTACCGCCGCGGAGCTACCGGGCCAAAAGCGTTTGATTGCTCAGGCTTCACAAGCTACGTGTTCCGCAACTTCGGCATCACGCTCAACCGTACATCGCGCATGCAATATACACAGGGTAAAAAAATCAACATCGACAATCTCGAGCCGGGCGACCTGCTGTTTTTCTCATGCAACAGCAGCGGACGTGGCAATGTAGGACACGTCGCGATAGTGGCCGAAGTCAACAAAGACAATGGCACATGCAAATTCATTCACGCATCGGTGAAGAAAGGTGTCACCTTCCAGAACTTCCCCGATGGTGGATATTATGACCGCCACTTCATCGGCGCACGCCGGGTGCTTGACTGATCACACCGGCCGTCACATATCACTCACCAAAACGAGCGACCTCCCCATGTGCGGAGGTCGCTCGTCTTATCATACGGAGAAAAGCACTGATATTGCTCCGGTGCGTATCGTCAGTTCGGCTTGACAAGCATTCCCTGTGCCACCTCGCAAGCCTTTTCTTTGCCAAGCGAGCCTTCGACGATAGCAAGCGCAAAAGCCATAGCGGCAGCCGGGCCGTTGCCTGTGACGAGAGTGGGAAGAGCCACTACAGGTTCACCGGTGATATTGGCCGTAGGGCACATCTGCTCAAAACCTGGATAGCATGTGGCCTCGCGTCCGTCAAGAATGCCGAGCGGAGAGAGCACCACCGCCGGAGCGGCACAGATAGCAGCGATCTTGCCTCCTGAATGGAACTGCCATCCAAGCATTTCAGACAAAGCTGTACACGCAGCCAGATTCGTAGCGCCAGGCATTCCACCCGGACAGATCAACCACTCGGCACCCTCGCCATTGACATCAGAGATAACCATGTCGGCCATCACTTTCACAGCATGTGCCCCTGTAACCTGCGCCGTAGCGTTGACCGAGACCGTAGCCACAGACATGCCTGCCCGGCGCATGACGTCGACAACTGTGAGAGCCTCTATTTCCTCAAAGCCGTCGGCAAGAAATAAATAAGATGTGTTCATAATTCAGTCAATCAGTAAAAAGGTATATTACATATCACAAATATAACACTCTTTTGATTAAAATCATTACCTTTGAACTAAAATTGCTTGCAAAATGAACATCAAACTGCGGTCTGCCATAATTTTCGCCGCAATATTGGCCACTGCAGCCATATCGTGCACCAGAGGCAAAAGCTACCGCACTGCCGACGGATCGGTGTGGCGCACCACATACCATATGGTATATTGCTCCGAAGCGAATCTCGACGATTCGGTGATCGACATCATCAACACCATCGACCGCTCGCTGTCGCCATTCAACCGGTCGAGCATCATTTCCGCAGTTAACCGTGGAGACACATCGGCCATTGCTGACAGACATCTGTGCACTGTCATGAACGAGGCAATGTGTGTATGGAAAGCTTCTGACGGACGATTCGACCCCACTCTCGGGCCGGCTATAAAACTATGGGGCTTCGGCCCCATGCACGGCAATGCTCCGGCAGAGGTGACCCAGCAAGCCATCGACAGCGTCAGACAATATGTCGGTTTCGGCGAATGCCATGTATCATCCGACGGACACATCGCAAAAAAACACCCGGCCACCGAGTTCAATTTCTCAGCCATAGCCAAAGGCTATGCATGCGATGAAATTGCCGCCATGCTGCGCCGCAACGGAGTGACCGACTATCTTGTAGAGATCGGAGGTGAAATAGCCCTCGCCGGACTAAACAGCCACGGGAAGCCATGGCGTGTGATGATCGACGCCCCCACCCGATCCGACACCTCACCACACAATCCGTTGACATTCATCGAACCCCGCGAAGGAGGCGTAGCCACATCGGGCAACTACCGCAACTACCGCGACATCGGAGGCAGCAACCGGATCGGCCACACCATATTACCCTCGACATGCCGTCCGGCTCCGGGCAAACTGTTGTCTGTCACCGTCACAGCCTCCACATGCATGCTCGCCGACGCACTTGCCACCGCTTGCATGACGGGTGACACCACCGACGCACGCCACCTCATCAGCCGGTTCCCGGCCACCGGATGCCTGATCGTATGCGACGATTCCACAATCGTGACATACGGTGAATTTCCTGCCACATTTGTAAACAATCGTTGACATTTCGCGGTTACTTCATCAGACATCAACCATTTTTTTAACAATCATCGCATGGGCAAATCATTGGGACGCAAAATAGCGAAAAGCATATTGTGGGCGGCAGCAAGCCTTGTCGCATTGACACTACTCATTCCCATCGCCCTTTATATCCCTGCCGTTCAGGACTTCGCAAAAAACATCGCCATCCGCGAAGTGTCGAAATCCACCGGCATGAACATCGGCATCGACCATCTCAGACTACGCTGGCCACTCAGACTCAGTCTCGCCGGAGTGAGTGTGACTGAGGCATCCGGCGATACAATGCTCACTGCCGGCAGACTCGATGTCGGCGTGAGGCTGCTGCCCCTTGTCAAAGGACGCCTCGATGTGAATTATGCCCGCCTCGACTCTGCTTTCTACCAAATGGGGACAGTCGACTCCATCATGTGGCTTCGCGCACGCATTGACCACGTAGAGATCAGCCCCTCGCAGCTTAAGCTCAACATGGAGAATATCGACCTGAGCCGCGCCATGGTCGACGGAGCCGACATAAGGCTCGTAATGAA
The DNA here is from genome assembly GCA_947570265.1 of uncultured Bacteroidales bacterium. Taxonomy (GTDB): domain Bacteria; phylum Bacteroidota; class Bacteroidia; order Bacteroidales; family Muribaculaceae; genus CAG-1031. Next base: position 70,344 of record CANOUR010000001.1, read on the forward strand.
ACCCGACACCACAACCGCTCCGGCCGACACAGCCGCGTCGCTTCCGATGCTCATCAGAGCGTCCGACATCAGTCTCAAACGCGTACACTATTCGATGTCGATGCTTCCGACAATCGACTCACTCGGCTGCGACATCGCATACGCCCGACTCTCCGGTGGCAAAGTCGATCTTGGCCACCGGCTTATACATGCCCGCATGCTGACCGTCGACAGTGTCAACGCCACATATCTCACACCATCTGCCTCATGGCTTAAGGAAAACAGCGGTACAACAGCACCCTCCGACACGGCAACTGCCACACCGGCCGACAGACAATGGATCATCACCGCCGATTCACTCCGCCTGACGGGTCGACGCGCAACCTACGCACAACGCGGCATGCACCCTCTCCCGGGGCTCGACATGAACTACCTGCAAGCATCTGACATTGCCATCGCAGTTGATTCTTTCTACAACCGTGGAACGGAAATAACCGTGCCACTGCGGCGACTCGAAGCCACCGAACGGTGCGGATTGCACCTCTCGGCCTCCGGCACATTCGCAATGGACTCCACCGCCATGCATGCCTCCGGATTTTCAATCGCCACCAACAACTCGCGGTTGCAGATCGACGCAACAATGGGCATCGGTGAAATCACCACCAACCCCAACCTGCCGCTACACCTTAACGCAAAAGGCCATATCGGGCTGGCCGACGTCATATTGGCAATGCCATCGCTCCGCCAGACAGTCAATCTGCTTCCTGCACCCGCCCGCATAAACATCGCAGCCGACATCAATGGCACACCATCGAGGCTATTCGTCAAAAATCTCGCAGCAGACTATCCGGGAATGCTGCGCCTGCGCGCCGACGGGTCGGTCGGTTCGCCGTTCGATGCTGAGAAGATCAACGGCGACATCAACATCGATGGACGTCTGACACCGACAGCCACCCTTCGGCGGTCGCTGGTCAAAGCCAGGCTGCTTCCCGACATCGGGCTTCCCAACACCATGTCCGTGAAGGGCAACATTGTTTACCGCCCGATGGTGACCAAAGGCAACCTCTCGGTCACCGCCGACGACGGGCGCGTTGCACTCCGAGGCTCATGGAATGGTAAAAACGAAGGATATGACATACAACTCAAAGCCTCGCGATTTCCGCTACAGGCATTCATCCCCGCTGCAGGCATAGGCGACATCTCCGCCACCATATCGGCCAACGGTCACGGCTACAACCCACTCTCGACCTCAACCGAGATGCACGCCGACATCAACATCGAAAGCGTCACTTACAACCACATGCCCTACTCCGACATCATGCTTAAGGCGGACATGTCGGGCGGCCACGCCTCGGGAATGCTTTCATCGGGCAATCCAGCGGCAAACCTCGACATCGATTTCGATGCTACGGTAAGCAACGACAGTGGTGTGACATGGAATGTCGACGGCGACGTAAGGCACCTCGATCTGCTTGCCCTTAAAATCATGACCGACACATGCCGTGGCACAATTGCTCTGAAATCAGAAGGCCGCTACATGCCGCGCACCGGCTATATCAGCGGACTCGTGACACTCGATGACATCGACTGGACGATCGGCACACGCCGGATCATGACCGGACGCACTGACATCAACGCCACATTATCCGACAGCATCGTGCAAGCCGATCTGAGCAATGGCGATCTCCGGGCCACATTCTCAAGTCCATGCGGACTCGATTCGCTGATGGCACGCGCCAACCGGCTCGGAAAACTCATCGGTCGCCAGATCGCCACACGCAATGCCGACATCGACTCGATCCAGAGGACAATGCCGCGATTCAACTTGATGGTCACCATGGGTGCCGGCAACGTAGTTTCACAATATCTGTCGTCATCCGGCGTAAGATTCGCAAATACGGCAATCACGGCATCAAACGACTCGCTGCTATCGCTCACCGCAAGTCTCAACGGACTTGTAGCATCATCTACCCGCATCGACTCAATTGATCTCACCGCACGTCAGCACGGACAATATCTTGTTTACAGCGCGATGATGAACAACCGTCCGGGCACAATGGACAATTTTGCCCACGTCACACTCAACGGCTTCCTCGGTCATGACCGGTTGACTGCGTTGCTGCGCCAGCGCAACATCAAGAATGAAACCGGATTCCGGCTGGGCTTCGCAGCTACGGTAGCCGACTCCACCGCCACTCTAAAGCTTGTGCCGTACAATCCGGTGATAGCCTACCGCCAGTGGAAAGTAAACACCGACAACTACTTGTCATACAACCTCTACAACGGCCATATCAGCACCGACATATCTCTCGGCGACTCGATCAGCTCACTGAGGCTCTATTCCGCTCCATCTCATGTGCACACTGCCGACACACATTCCGAAGATCTCGTGCTGCAGCTGCGCGACATCCGACTGCAGGACTGGCTGTCGCTATCTCCTTGGGCACCGCCGATGAAAGGAAGCCTCTCGGCCGACATGCGCATGAGCATAGCCCGCAGCAAAATCACAGGCAACGGAAACGTCAACCTCTCTGATTTCTACTACGACAACCAACGAGTCGGCACATTCGATGTCGATGTCGATGTTGCGACAAATCCGGCCAATGGCATGCTTCAGGCCGACATGGCTCTGATGGTCGACAGCGTGAAAACTGTCACCGTCAGCGGAACTCTAAACGACTCGACAAGTCGCAGCCCATTCCTTCTCGACTTCAATATGATACGCTTCCCGTTGCGGATTGTCAACCCCTTCCTGCCAAAAGGCATGGCAAAACTCAGCGGCATGCTCAACGGGCGCATGGACATCTCGGGCGACATGGCACGACCGGTGTTCAACGGCTGGCTCAACTTCGACTCGACCGCCGTCAGAGTGACGATGCTCGGCACTGACTTCCGCTTCCCGACAACCAAAATTCCTGTCGACTCGGGAATCGTGTCACTGCGCGACTTCGGCATCACGGCATGCAACGACAATCCCCTTTCAATCAACGGCACGGCCAACCTCCGCGACCTCACCGACATCGGGCTCAACCTAAAGCTGTCAGCATCAGACATGATGATAGTCAACTCATCCCGCGCCCGCAACGGAGCCGACACCTACGGCAAAGCCTACATCGATCTCGATGCCGATGTCAACGGATCGACCAGCGGCGTGCTGCGTGTCAATGCCGACGCCAAAGTGCTGTCGGGCACAAACGTCACTTATGTCATGCCTACGGCCACATCGGCGATCGCATCGGCATCAGCCGGAACAAGCGACATGGTGCGCTTCGTCAGCTTCAGCGACACCACACAGGTCGCCGAAGCCGACAGCATCGGCCGGTCGATGGCTCTCATACTCGACGCCACGCTGGCCATTCAGGAGGGATCGACAATCAGTGTCGATCTCAACGCCGACGCATCAAGCAAAGTGCAGGTGCAGGGCGAAGGGGCATTCTCATTCTCGATGAGTCCGGTCAACTCTGGTCGACTCACCGGACGCTACACGATCAGCAAAGGCATCGCACGCTACAATGTGCCCATGCTCGGTGAGAAAAGCTTCGATCTGCTCGACGGAAGCTACATAGCGTTCAACGGCGACATGATGAATCCGCTGCTCAACATCAAAGCAATGGACTATCTGAAAGCCAACGTCACACAAAGCGGACAAAACTCGCGACTGGTGACATTCGACATCAGTCTCGGCGTAACAGGCTCATTGACAAACATGAACGTCGTCTTCGACCTGTCGACCAACGACGACATCACCGTGCAGAACGAACTACAGGGCATGTCGGCCGAACAGCGTGCCAACCAGGCTATGAACCTGCTGCTCTACAACACCTACACCGGCCCCGGAGTCACCGCCAACGCCAACCTGTCGGGCAATCCGCTGTATTCGTTCCTCGAATCAAAGCTCAACAGCTGGATAGCAAGCAATGTGCGGGGAGTGGACATATCGTTTGGCATCGACCAGTACGATCGCACACGCGACGGATCGACATCGACAACCACAAGCTACAGCTACCAAGTGTCGAAATCGCTCTTCGACGACCGGTTCAAAATCGTCGTCGGAGGCAACTACTCCACCGATGCCAACGCCGATGAAAACTTCTCTCAAAACCTCATCAGCGACATATCGTTTGAATACATGCTCAACCGCAGCGGATCGATGTACGTGAGGATATTCCGTCACACCGGTTTCGAGAGCATTCTCGAGGGCGAGATCACTCAGACTGGTGTCGGCTTTGTGATCAAGAGAAAACTCGACAACCTGCGCGACCTGTTCCGATTCAGACGTCAGCGCCAGAAAACCGCGCCTACAGTCGACATCAAGTCATCAACCGAAAACAGTCAGCCCAGTGATGAAAAGTAAAATCAGACTACTGCTCACATCAGTCATAGTGACGCTGATCGCCCAGGCATGCTCAACCACAAGCCGTCTGGCCAAAGATGAGGTGCTCTACACCGGCGTCAAGAAAATCAAGATCGAATCTCCCGAAGACGTAAAAGTGCCCGGAGGTCTGTCATCGCAGGTCAGACAGGCTGTCAACGTCAAGCCAAACAACTCGCTATATTCACCCTACTACCGTTATCCCTTCCCTGTCGGGCTGTGGGTGTGGAACCATTGGGATGAACCGGGCAAAGGCATTGGCAAATGGCTATACGGCAAACTGGTCGAGCAACCGGTGCTGATCTCCGACGTGCGTCCCGAACTGCGCACGAAGATGATCGATGAAGTGCTCGAAAACAACGGTTTTTTCCGCGGACATGCTTCATATGATCTCGTGCAAGGCAAAAACAAACGCAAGGCGAGCATACGCTATTCCGTGGAGACAGGGCCTGCATATCTGCTCGACTCCATAATACTGCTGCCCGACACATGCGAGCTCAACAAACTGATCATCAACACCGCAAAGCGCAGCACTTATCTCAAAAAAGGCGCACGATATTCGACCGACTCCCTGTCGGCGCTACGCATCGACATAGCCAACTCAGTGCGCAACAAAGGCTACTACTTCTTCCGACCTGACTATATCGAATATCTCGCCGACTCCACCATCAGGCCTCAGTCGATCGCCTTAAAACTCGACATGGCCGACAACATCCCCTCATGGGCGCTGAGAAAATATGTGACCGGACGCATCACCACCACCATCCATCGCACCAACGGCGACGGAGTGGCCGACACATTCCAGACCTCGAAAGGAACAGTGATACAGATGACACCCTCGCATCTGCGCCGCAAACTCATACCCGAGTGCATCGCATTCCGTCCCGGACGCACATTCTCCGTCCGCGCCATGAACACCACCCAGACCTATTTCTCACGTCTGGGCATATTCAAAGCCATCGAAATCAATGCCGTGCCCGACACCACGGCCTCACAACCCACTCTCGACGTGTTCATCGACTGCACACTCGACTCGCCACTCGAAGCCTCGCTCGAGGTCAACGCGACATCAAAAAGCAACAGCTATCTTGGCCCGGGTCTGATATTTTCAGTCACAAACAAAAACCTGTTCGGCGGTGGCGAACAACTGTCGCTGCGCCTCAACGGATCATACGAATGGCAAACCGGACGCAACCGCGGCAAAGGCGGTGTGTTCAACTCCTACGAACTCGGCATTTCCGGATCGCTCGCATTCCCGCGACTGCTTGCACCATCATGGATCACTCGCAGGCGGCGCGTCCTCAACTGGACCCGCATCTCCCTCGCGGCCGACGTGCTCAACCGCCCGCACTATTTCCGTCTCGCACAATTCAATCTCGGCTACACCTACGACTGGCAACACTCGCGCCACGTGTCAAACTCGCTGACTCTTTTCAAGCTCACATACACCAAACTGATCCACACCACCACCGACTTCGACTCGATCATGAACCAGAATCCGGCCGTGGCACTGAGCTTCCGCAGCCAGTATATACCTCAGATGAGCTATACCTACACCTACGACCGCGAATGGCGTCACCGCCACACACTCAACTTCCAGCTGACGCTTCAGGAAGCAGGCAACGCATTCTGGTCAGTCTATCAACTCTGCGGCAAACACGGTGAGAAAAAACTGTTTGGAAATCCGTTCTCGCAATTTGTCAAAGCCACAGCGCAGGTGGTCTACGGTCGGCGCATCACCTCACGCGACATATGGCTCGTCAGCCGTTTGTTCGTCGGAGCGGCACACGCCTACGGCAACTCGTCGCAGGTACCCTACAGCGAACAATTCTACATCGGAGGCGCCAACTCGATCAGAGCGTTCACAGTCCGCTCGATAGGCCCCGGATCATATCGCCCGCCCCAGTCCATGGTCAATGGCTATTTCGACCAGACCGGCACATTCAAGCTCGAAGCCAACGCCGAGCTGCGCTTCCCTATCCTTGGCCCGCTGCACGGAGCGGTGTTTGTCGATGCCGGCAACATTTGGCTGCTTGAGAACGATCCACAGCGACCCGGCGGACAACTGCGCGCGTCAACATTCTGGAACGACATAGCCCTCGGCACAGGCGTGGGACTACGCTTCGACATCAGCATGCTCGTCATACGCGCCGACCTCGGCATAGGCATCCACGCCCCCTACAAAACATCGCGCTCAGGCTACTACAACATGGAGTCGTTCGGCAAATCACTCGCATTTCATCTTGCCATCGGATATCCCTTCTGACAACATGAACCACTCCCCTCGGCCGGACGTTTATAAGTCATGAAACCACGATTTTACATATCAGCCTACATGGCCATCGCCATCCTTGCGTCATGCACTCCAAAGACTGAAAAAATCGAGTTGCAGGCCGAGGATTTCCGCACACGCATTGAAAAATGCGGCGACACCGACAGTCTGAGAATTCTTGTCGAACAAGCCGTCGCACACGCACAAACCCTTGCCGACCGCGGCCGCACCGGCGAAGCCGACCTCTATCTCTGTGAGATCCAGGAAGCCCTCGCCAACAAGACACAACACCAACACCTGTCGGCCTATTTCGACAGCGCAAAGGCCACTGTACGCAACCTCCCCGCTGCCCCTGCCGACACAACCGCACAATCCGACACCATCTGCCCCAGCATATGAGATTTCGTTTTCCCTAATTCTATTTAAAGTGAGTTCGATATATGAATTCACTTAAATATAGAAAATATATACACCATTATCATTCTATAGGTTGTGGGGTATATTCATGGGGCCAATTTTGAGTGTTCAGCTCTAATAATTGATTTCCAAAAAGGCTATGAGCGAGTGTGATTATTATATATATCACGCATAAGAGAATAATGCGATATTTTCTTGGTCTGGCATTTTTAATAGCAAAAAATAGTGCTATAATGCCGGGAACAAAAAAATCAATCTATCCCAAAGCGTCAACGGTTTATAATAAAGTATGACCGCACATTCTCCAATTTCCACATAATGTCTCTCTAAAAGAGCCTCCATGATAATCAAGCATATAATTAAAATGCTAAATTGGACAAGCCCAGTTCTAACTTTACTCATGATCTAATATGGGAATTATGTCGCATTTGTATTGAGTCCCCTTTTGCCATTTTCTAATTAGGATGTTATTCTTGTTAATTTCATCATCAATCCAATAGCCTTTATTCTCGCCAAGAGGATATTCTATTGCCTTACCACTTCTGAGGATTATTATTACCCAATAACCCGTCATATTATATGGCATGAATTTTACTACAATCCTCTGTATCTGACTCTTTTCAAAAGATGATAGTGGGCGCAGTTTTATTATTGTCCAATCCTTAGGGAGACATGTACTTTTATTGGGAATGATATTCTTTATCCATTCAATTCTTTCTCCAAAATTGAAAAAATAACCTCTACGATATGCCATAACCAATGGAATGACAATAAAGATTATGATGTTTATTATTAGAGCAATAGTCAAGCTCGGTGCATCTTCATCCATTTTAAGTCGGTGTCATTTAATACTTTAGTCGTCTACTTGTTTTTTGCTTGTAGTTTTACTGTACTTGATATATTCTCCATAGCACGTGATTTAATTCTAACAAGTTTGCAGTCAATTCTACGGCAATCACAATCAATGCAATAGCTATGATAGTCAGAATAAATTTCAAGTACAGGTTTTCAATCTTTGAAAACTTATATTTAATTTGTTGAATTTTTACTTGCATAACGAACCATTAAATTTAATATTAGACCTTAATCACATTGATTGGTTGTGAGTTGTGCCATAAATTCATTAATATTCGTTTGAAATATTACCTGATCATGTAGATTTTCAATGTAATATACAGGAATGGATTTAAGACCGTATTTAGCGCCAAGAATAGCACAAGATATAGCTGCATTTGTATCAGCGCCACCTCCTTCATTTACTATAGCTAACAGCCCCTCTTCAAAAGATGTAGCGTGCCAATAGCACCACAATGCGGCAGATAAAGTACGGAGAGTATATCCAATCGAAGATGAATCATCTAAATTCAGAGATGAAATATCCGAGCTTTTATATGCTATATCAATCCACTCGTCTATTCGTTTATCATATTGGCATCCAATGGATTTTACCTCATCATAAGTTAACTCTCGTTTTCCCCAAACAAGATTATGAATAATTGATACGGCAATAGCGCAAGAACCAACACATCGTGGATCATAATGAGTTAGTTTACAAATTGTTTCTGCTTGTTCTATAACATCCCCTTTAGATAATAAGCCAACAACAGAAGTTCTCATTAAAGCTCCATTTGCAGCACTCTGTTTTCTTGACAATTCCCACCATAATTTTGAACACATTTCCGGTTGCTGTACATAATCAGACATACATAATACTTTGAATGTATGCCCTCCTATCCCTAACGGTTCTCCATTAAACCAATCTTTGAAATTCTGTGCAACCTTTTTTATGTTAAACTTGCCATTTTCATACGCCTTCAATATGCAAATCATCATGTCGGTATCATCTGTCCAAGCTCCTTTTTGCCATCTATTCCTATGACTATCTTGTAAAATATCTTCATATCTTGATAATCCATTAGGGTATATTTCTTTTATCTCTGTTTTATTCATAAACTCTGAGCCTAATCCAAGGGCATCTCCAATAGCCTGTCCGTACAGGCATCCTAATATCCTATCTGAATATTCTGTATTGTTCATCTTAATTGAAAGTAATTGATGAGAGTATAAAGGGAGGTTAATTGATTCTCTTAAAAATGACACCTGCAAAAATATTAGCAGGAATACTTTTGTCCACATGGGAAATAGTCGGATATGTATTTCCCTGAAAAACAATCATACATTTGACCTTTTTACATTTTCTAAATATACCGTCATAACAAATAATCCATTCTTCTCCAATGTTATGGAATATTGAATTACGTTGATTAGTTAATGGAATTGAAGCAGGAAAAGCACATTCTTCTGTAATATCTCCACTTTCTTTCACCCCATCAAAAAATGCAAGAACATCTGGGCTTATCAGATTATGTTTGAGGGTTTGACTTACCTCAAACATAAATCCGATACCTCCGATATATACGAGTTCTGTAGATGAAAAAACAACATTATTCCTTGTATTCATATCCATATATTTTTCGGAACTTGGCTTTCGCACGCTCTTTAATCATTTCATCCGGTTCAAACTCTGAATATTCATCTTCTGAACGTAGTTGCCTCATTATCTTCTCAAAGTGATACCAGTCTTGCAGTCTTTTAGCTTCTGCTTCATCTTCAGCATTTGTTCGACCTTCATAGCAACGGAGTTTGTAATCCTGTTGCTCAATAGTCTTTCAGACTGTCTCTGTGCATAGAGCAGAATAACCGTTCCTATTGCTATTATTGCTATTGCTTCAATCATTGCTTGCTTATAAAGTGCTCCTTTGCCTCATAAAACAGATTAAAATAGTGCTTCATATTATCAAGTTCCCACCAATTACAAATATCTACTGGATTGTGGTCAAGATTGTAAATCTTGGCGCCATCCATAGACAGGATGAAAGCCGAGTGAGAAGCTATGATAAATTGACATTTGCCATATCTTGCAAGATATTGAATTATAGATGATAATTTCATTTGAAATTCACATGACATGCTGTTTTCTGGCTCATCAAGAAGATATAAACCGGGGGCTTCCAATAATTCAGAAAGTTTCATCAAGGCAGTTTCACCATTACTAAAACCTCTCTCTATTTTGCCAATCCTATCAATTAGCAATTTATTGAAAGAATAGTTTTTGCCTCTTCGGGCTTTCATTACTTCAACACCTCTTGAATATCTATCTACATTGTAGCCTGTGTTAAAATTCAAATGTTTTGGCAATTCCTCCGGATTGCTGAAATCATCCATGAGAAAATAACTCTTCTGAAGTTTTTTGTCATTTTCAAGTCTTAACTCAAGCATCCAATGGAATATATCATCACTTGTCAACACAGTAGTGACCTTTGAAATATCATATTTCTGAGGTGTGCGATGTCCTTTATATAATGTCTCACCTGCAAGTGTTTTGCTTGAGATATACTGACACCTATTCACATATTCTATGAAGTATGGGCTAGAATTAAACATGGATTGTCTGTCGGCACATAATTTCTGACTAATAACATTTATTATTGTGGACTTGCCAGATCCATTGCCACCATAGAGTATCGTTATAGGCTCTAAGTCCAATGACCATAACCCCATATTTGATGTAAGGTGGAAAGGATAACTGTGTTCATCGTAAAATGAACCCTTTCGCTCATCATGAATAAGAGTATCATGTTCAAGATCGGGAAATATGAATTTTTCAAGATATGTCATAATCGAATTTAGGTTTTGGAAATGTGTAATCAAAACAGAGCAAAACCACTTCCAGACAGTTTTTCCATAGCTTGTTCATAACAATATTTACCAAACTCAGCACCGTCTTTTACGATTAAACCTGTATTATTGTGATTTTTTCCCTCATCGGGGCTACATATAGCATAGCCTCCAAATGAGTATTCAGCTGTAAAATAGAGATAACCTTTGATTTTCCTATTGATAGCAATACAGGCTAACCCAACTTCTGTAGCAATCATTGTATTAGGTATTGTAATGAAGAAAATTTCTATGTCAGGATGGAGATTAAATTCGGACTTTACAACCTTTGTCTTAGAAATTGTTTAAATTTATTTATCGCAGGATTTGAGAATGATTGTCATTTGGATTTTTAATCAAGATGAAGGAGTTTAGGGGTTCCTAAATGACTGAATCATGATTAAAAATACATTGACAAGACTCTCAAAGACAAGATAGAATAAATTTTAAACAGTTTCTTAGATACAAGAGATTTATATTTCGGATAAGCAATAGACACACTCTCAAAGCTTAAAGCAACCTCAAAAAGAGTATCCAATTTCCACCAAGAATATAAAGCTCTGGGAATATAATCGAAACTTAAGAAGTAATTATATGCAAGTATCAATTTTGCAGTGTCAGTTTTCATTCCCATCTTTAATTATTAGTTCGTTGAAATCAATCAGGCATTTATTCTCTAAGAGAAAAGGAATGCCCAATACTCCATGTATCTGTAGGCCTGTTTCTGCTTGTACTTGGGTAATGGCATCATTGGCTTCAAGAACAACAAAGGGAGCTTTGTACCTCATATCATCAAACTGCAAATCTGCATTTACAATAATTGATGGTTTTAATGAGCCATCAATTCCCATGATGTTCTGACTTTCTGAGGTCTGAGTAAAGTAGTCCTTGAAATGATTATACACAAAATCAAAGATTACGTCATTTGTTGAGCCAGTGTCTATCAAAAAACACAAGTTCTTAGGATTTTCTGTGGTCAGAATAAGGGGTAATCCCGCTTTCTCTAAACCATAATGTATTGGGTATTCCATTTAATGTTTATTTTTAGTCAATATTCCAATAGTTGCTCTCATCCCCTTCAAAGGCATCAAGTCTTGACTCTTCAAGATAATCGTTATAATCATTGTATGTGTCATAATTTCTTGAATAGTGCTGAATATGCTTAGTTTGAGCAAGATATTTAGCTTGTCTTATTCTCTTTTTGCCAACATTGTTTTTATGATGGAGTAAACAAAATACTTTACCTGCACTATTGCATACAATTGATATTGATGGGTTTAACATGCAGTTGTCGTTGGAAACTATCCCGATATTTGTACCATAATAAAATGATACAACATTGTTGTTGGTGTTGACTCTCACAAAGATTCTGCTTACATTAAATTCTGCTTTGAACTCATCAATAGTATAAGTCCGGATATATTTAAGTCCATCCAAGACAATATGATTTTCAGCTTTTAGTAAGTTAATTTTACACTCTTTGCCATTCTTGACGGCTTTAAGGTTGTCAAGATATTTTTCATTTAGAATCCAGATGTTATCATACTCACATGGCACCACTATAAGCCCCATCGTATTGATAATCCCCCAGTATTGCTTGTCCTCTATTGCGCTATATTGAATTACTCTTGCATAACCACATGTAAACATGTGATCAAGCCACATATAATTTCCAAAAGGAATAATAACTTGATTCTCTTGGTTTATATAAGCATATTGGTACTTAATGTTTTGTACACATGCCAATCCACATGAGAATGGATAAAACTCTATATATTGTGGAGCAATAATCACTTCTCCACAATCATTCTTTAGTCCGTATAGACCATTTTCCTGATATATTTCCATAGGCTCTTTTTGCGACACAGCAAAAAGAAGGTGCAGGCTTATGTACTTAATTTGCTATTCTGAAGGTATCGCCAAACACCTGTACTCATGCAAATAAGAAAAGCCCACACCTGTATAGGTGCAAGCATTTCCTTTCTACTGCGATGAGTACTTCTGTTAAATTGGCGATTTTTCAGAATACATCAAGTAAAAAGTGAAACACTTCTTTTTAATATGTCTTGTTCAATAGTTTTACTTCATTGGCTGTTAATGCTTTTGTTCGTACTGCAAAATTAGCTAATTTACAGGACTTGAACAAATTATTATCAGCTGTATAAATCTATTGTGTTAGACATAATACACCTATGCAGATGCAGGCAACATTCTTATTTTCAAAGGTAAAATATTCCTGTATATAAATAATGTGAAACGATTAAAGCTTCCAACAATAACCTACAAACGACTATATATTACTGCATTTGAAAATATTACTTAACCTCAGCTTACTGATTAACACAATGCATGACACCTCTGATTGGTTAATGGAGAGCAATATATAATATTTCGCAATATAAACCAGATAAAATAATACTGTCATTAAACATCAAACCCTCACCATAATGCACACGAAGTTTACACACATCCACTACCACCGTAACATTTATCACATAATAAGGCTCATATTTTTCGAACGTTTACACTTTATCAATATAGTGTATCTAACGCGTAATATCTTCAAAACCGTGCCTTACAGCCGTCTACACACATCAAAGAACCCAGTAATTTTCCAGCATATTACGTCGACATGCCTCAAAAAGCCGGTCTTCGGCTTTTTGGGGACAAGTCAACAAGGACACAGCCTGAAAGTGTCAAAGATAGCGGTTTTCGAGTGGCGTCAGCCGGTCATCGAGCTTGAACAGCCATGGCGATCCGGTCGGTATCTCAAGTGACACTATATCGTCATCTGAAATCTTAAGAAGCATTTTGGCAAGCGCCCGCAAACTATTGCCATGGGCGGCCACAAGCACGGTGTCGTAGAGGTGCAAGGCAGGCGCGATACGCTCCTCCCAACACGGGCGGACACGCTCTATCGTATCTGCCAGCGACTCAGTCAGCGGAAGCTCGTCGGCCGTCAGGGCTGAGTACTTCTCCTCTCCTCCCGGCAAACGGGGGTCGCCTTCACTAAGTGCCGGAGGACGCACATCAAAACTACGACGCCAGATATGCACCTGCTCGTCTCCATATTTCTCAGCCGTGACAGCCTTGTCGAGCCCTTGCAGGGCACCGTAATGACGCTCGTTGAGATGCCAGTCCTTGACAACCGGAAGCCATGACCGATCCATCGCATCCAATGCTATCCACAGCGTGTGTATCGCCCGCTGCAGATATGACGTGAAGCAATAGCCCGGCATCAGACCCTCCTTCAGGATTTTCAACCCGGCCTCACGAGCCTCCTTGCGACCTTGGTCACTAAGCGGCACATCAGTCCATCCGGTGAAACGGTTCTCGAGATTCCACACGCTCTGACCGTGGCGCAAAAGTATAAGTGTTTTCATGCTTTCAAAACAAATATAGCCACGGCAATGTTGCTTCAAATCAGATTTAATGTGTAAATTTGCAGCAGAAACACATTGAAATGATTTATTAAACCATTACACACACCACCAATCATGAAATTCATCAAATATCTGCTTGTGGCATCGCTCGCAATGGGCGGCGGCCAGATGATGCAGTCGTGTGGCGATGACGAACCCGATGTTGAACAGGGTGCCGGCGACAACAACACCGAAAATCCCGGCGACAACAACGATCCCGACCAACCCGGCACACTGCCCGACACTCCGGCCGACATCGACACCCCGACAGCTCCGTCCAAAGACGAGAAACCGTCTGAGAAAAATGCCGAGGACAGCAAGAAATCTCTCGAATCGACAGCCAATAAGGTTGCCGGCACATTCAAGCCCGAAGACCAGAAAGAAGTCACTGATTTCGCACAGGAATTCGAAGACCTATTCGCCGACTTCGAAATGCCGTCGGAATGGGACATATATGAAGATGAATATGACGTGGCTGCAGTGGTTCGCCGCATAGGCCACGCCGCAGCCGCCCCGACTGTAGCCAACCTCACCCGCGCAGCCAACGTCTATGAGCTCAACTTTGCCAGATTCACCGGCATTTTCGAGCCCGGAACAGGCGAATGGAAAAAGACCGGCGACAGCGACGACATCATATTCCGCTACACCAACCGTTCGGGCAAACCCGTGGAAATGCGCGTGAGCGCCAGCGGCAAAAACGACCAGTTCACCATCACCGACGAATACGAAGACGACGAATATCGCGTGAATCCTCCGCAGCGTGTAAACCTCACCATCACACAGGGTGGGACATCGCTCGTTGACTGCACTGTCGACGCCCTTGTGAACGAAAACGGACACACTGCCCATGCAACTGCCAACGGACGCATCGCCAACATCGAATTCAGCTCCATCACCGAAGCCACCGACAGCAAGGTGCAGCAGAAAGCGCTCGTGAAAGTCGATGGCAAGAGCGTGGTAACCGCATCAGCCATCGTCAACGGTTCGAAGATGGCAACACGTCAGGAAATCGAGAATCTGATCGATAATCCGTCAGCAAACCGTTTCGACTCGATGTTTAAAAACGCCATAGCCAACGTCGACGTCATGGGCGAGATCCAGGTACGCGCAAGCGGTGAAAAAGCAGGCGACATCATACGCGCATTCGACACCGAAAAGTGGTGGGACAGCAGCGATTACGACGACAAAGCCGCAGCCAAGGCCGACTGTCAGAAAGCATGCGACGTAGCCAACGCCAATGTGCTCGCCCGCATGTACATGAACGGATCTAAAAACTACGACGCGACAATAAAGCTCGTGCCAATGCTCGACGATGACGAACCCTATTGGTGGGAATGGTACTCCGAGCCGATGATCATGTTCAACGACGGCACAAGCTACACCTTCGAAGGATATTTCGGTAACAGCCGATTCGAGTCGGTGGCCGACACATGGTCATCACTCTGGGATTCTTACCAGAACCTTTGGCACTGATAACCGACAACCACATTTTACGACCGGCAACCCTGGCAGCAGGGCTGTCGGTCGCTTTGTTGGCATCGGCCGCGCACGAACAGCCCGACACACTGCTTCTCGAAAGCGTGGAGGTGGTCGCTACAGGCCCCATCGCCCCAATCACACGACGCGACGGCAGCATTCTTTTCACCGACAAGGCTCTCGACCACACAGTCAGAACAATGGGCGAGGCCGACATGCTGCGCCTTGTGAGCCTTGCCGCCGGAGCATCCTCTGCGAGCGACTACACATCCGGCCCCACATTCGACGGCTCATCGTGGGGCAACAACACCATCATCGCCGGAGGAATGCCCGTGATTTTCCCTTATCATTTCGGAGGCATATACTCAGCCCTCAACTCGGCTATATATCCACGTGCCGAGCTTTTCAAATCGATCCACCCCGCTGACCACCCCGATGTTCTCGGAGCCGTGACATCGCTCAGCACCCCGGCCGTGACCGATGCGGCAAAAGCCGAGATAAATGTCGGCATGACAGCATCGAGCGCGGCAATACAAATGCCGGTTTCTCCCCGGCTAACCATCGAAGCTGCTGTACGGGCAAGCTACATCTCCCTGCTATATGGAGGAATGCTCGGAGGAAAGTCCACCGACGTCGACTACAACTTCGAGGATGTCGATGTAGTCGCACGATGGACTCCCGATGCCGCAAACACCATCAGTGCCACACTTCACTACAACGGCGACCGTCTCGACTACAACGACAAAAACTACGGCATGACCACACGGCTTCACTGGCGCAATGCCGGAGGCGCTGTGACTTGGGATCACCGGTCATCCATCATCAGCCACACCCACACAGCCTTCGTGACATCGCTCGACAACAGGCTATCGCTCGACATAACAGATGTGTCGGTAGGAGTCCCGGCATCGACACTGTCGGCAGGAATCAACGGACAGTTCAACCACGATAATGCCGATTGTCTCTCATCGCCCCTGCAATGGAAAGCCGGTTACAGTGTCGAATACAATTCATTCATGCCCCAGAGTGCATCGGTCGAAGGTCTCGGAGAAGAAACCAAGGCCACTCCCCGACGCAACTCATCAGCATCGGGACGCGCATGGGGCACACTTCGCTGGCTCATTTCTGATGCAATAAGCGCAGATCTTGGCCTGGCTTTGACCGCCTACGGAGCACAAGGAGGATACTTCACTTTCCTGCCTTCACCAAGGATGACCTTTAATTTCACTGTCCCGTGGGGCACAACTGCTACAATACATGCCGGACGTTACGTACAGTGCATCCATTTTTTGGGTATGTCCGAGATAGGGCTTGCATCAAACTTCAGAATGGGCGCATCGGCTGCTGTTCCACCGCAATCAGCATGGAACTTTGCCACCACACTCTCCCACACCCTACGTGACACCGGCCTGAGCATTGCCGCCGACATCTACTACAAAATCATTGACCGCGACGCCGAATACAACGGCGCTGTGCTCGACCTGCTCGACAACACATACAGAGACATCGACCATGTAGCGGTCACCCACGGCTACAACACCGGCGCATCGCTTACATTGCGCGGCTTCCGCGGCCCTGTGGCATGGTGGATAGCCTACGGATTCGGCACTGCCCGCCGCCGCTACCCCGCCACAAAGGGATGGATCAACGCATCATCCGACATGGGTCACTCTCTGACGGCATGCGCATCGTGGCCGATCAACAGCCATTGGACGGTCAACGGACAATTCTCGCTCGCTTCAGGGCGCGTCTACACCCCGGTGGAGTGCATCTACATCGTAGGTGAACGCATCGTCACCCAATACGGCCGCAGAAATTCGGCAAGATTTCCGCTATATCACCGTCTCGACATGGGCGTATCATACACATTCCGCACCGGAGGACACCGTTTGCCGCTTGAGCATTCGGTCAATCTGTCAGTACTAAACATCTACGCCCATTCCAACGTAGAACTGCAATCGTGGAACGTCAACATGGTCACCGGACGCTACTATCTCAGACAAGTATCATCGCTCTACCGGGCAATGCCATCACTGAGCTACACCATTAAATTCTCATTAAGTGAGTGTTCATTTTAAATTTTGATTTAGATTCGAGATTTATTTCGAGACTATTTTCCTCGAAGAGGATGGAGCGTAGCGAGCTACGTGACTGACGGTGAGAGGGAAAAAGACCGAAAGAAATCCGGAGATGAACCAAAATGATGGCAATTACTAATGAAATTTTTTTAATTTAAATTGAACACTCACTTACCTCGCAGATGAAACGCTTATCCTTAGCAATGCTGCCGGTTCTCGCAGCAGCCTGCACCGATACATCCTCCGGCCCGTCATCGCCGGCGCCTCTGACCATCGAAGGCCATATCGACTCCGAAGGATATGTCTCGGTGCTGCTCACATCATCAATCATACCCTCCGACGAGGGAGGGCCATTGGCCGATGCTGTGATACGCTGGGGCAAAGTGAGCCTTTCCGACGGGGAGACAACCGTTATACTCACCGGCGGCCCCGACAGAAACTACGTCCCACCCTACCGCTATTTCAATCACTCAATGGAGGGGAAACCCGGACGCACATACACCATCACAGCCGAATACGAAGGGCGCAAAGCGACATCAACATGCACCATGCCCAGCCCTACACCTATAGACTCGCTCACTGCCGGTCGGGTGGAGGGAAACGACACACTCCGCACCGTCACCGTGCATTTCACCGCGCCCGACGATTGTCCGGCATACTATCACCTGTCCACACGCGCCCTCGGCATCGATCCAAGGTATTACCCCGCCATGCTGGGTTGCGTCATTGCATCTACACCCGGCGAGAATATCAGTCTGCCGGCATACCGTGGAAAGCACTTTTCAGCGACAGCCGATTTCTCTCCACAATGGCCCGAGGGGTGCACAGCAATGGTAAAACTCGAACGTGTAAGCGAGGAGGTCTACCGCTTTTGGGACGCCTACAACAACATGGTGCTTTTCGGCGGATCACAATTCACAGAAACCCCCGAATCGTTGCCGGGCAACGTATCCGGGGGTTATGGAGTGTGGTCGGCGCAGGGCACCGACGTGATGTCTATCAGATTACAGTGATTGCAGCAACACTTCAACGGCCTTGCGCAACTGCGCGTCGTCGCCGTTGACAACGGTGGCCGGGTCGTTCAGCACCTTCACATCAGGCTCGAGCTGTGTGTTCTCGAGATACGATCCGTCAGGCAGACGATAGCCCACCACCGGAATGCCGAAATAGAGACTCGGATCCTGCAAGGTAACCCAGTTGACACTGGTCATTGTGCCGGGGACAGGCGCTCCCACCACCTTGCCGAGATTACGGTGCTTGTACACCCATGGCGTGCCGTGGGCATTCGAGTAGTTGGCTTCGCAGACCACCATCACCGATGGCTTGTTCCATCGGCGCGAAGGCATGTCGCAGGTCTCAGTGCCGCGCACCACCTGTGTGAAATATTTCTTACCGCTGAAAAGCACCTCGATATCTTCATGCAGGCGACCACCGCTATTCCAGCGGGTGTCTATGACAATACCCTCGCGGTTGTTGTATTTGCCGAGCACATCGGCGTATACTTTGCGGAACGAATCATCGCTCATCGAAGGAATGTGCACATATCCCAGACGTCCGCCAGATATTGAATCGACATAAGCCTCGCGACCCTTCACCCAACGGCGGTAGAGCATTGCGTTCTCAGCACCCATGCCCACAGGAATCATCACCTCTTCATCGGCCTTACCCGACGGATCGGTGAAAGCCACAAGGGTCTTCTTTCCGGCAATGCCGTTTAACAGAGTCGACCAATCGGCATCGGCCTTTACCGGCTGTCCATTGATTGCCGTGATGACCGATCCGGGCTTAAGACGGTTGTCCGCCCTGTCCGCAGGGCCACCCTCGAGCACCTCAGCCACCTTCAGGCCGTCACCCTTGTAGTCGAGATCATAAAGCAAGCCAAGCGACGCTGTGGGGCTGACAGCTCCACGGCCACGGTAACCCGAGCCGGTGTGGCTCACATTAAGTTCGCCGAGAAGTTCACTGAGAAGATCGGCAAAATCATAGTTATTGTCGATATGCGGAAGGAAACGACGGTAATGGTCAACCAGATCATCCCATTTCACACCGTGCATCTCCGGCACATAGAAGCGCTGCTTCTCATCGTTGCGCACAAATTCGAGCATGAAATCGCGCTCGGCTGCCGGATCGATGATCTGCTCTCCGCGATAGCGCAGCGGCGTCACCTTGTCGCCCTGAGGCGATAGCTTGCTGAAACTGTCGCCCAGAAGGAAGATCAGCTCTCCGTCCTTAGCCGGCTGCATGCGCAGTCCCGAAGCATCGAGTTTCTTCACAAGACTCACATCATCGTCACGAAGCGACACTTTCCACAGATCATAGCCATGCTCGAAAGCGGCAAGATAATAGAGCGTCTCGCCATCCGACGTGATAGCGGCATCCGACACATCGGCCGAAGCGGGAGTCAGACGCACCACACGGTCAAGAAGACCGTCGCGGTCAATCGTGATTGTCTTTGCGGCATCAGCCTTGGTCTTGTCGCCATCCTTGTCCTTTTTGTCACCCGACTTCTTACCCTTCTTCTTCGAGTCTTTCTTATCTGCTGGCTCATCAGATTTCTTGCGCTGCTTCTCCACCTCTTTGAGCAGAGCGAAGTCCTCCTCATTGAGACGGAACTTATCATATGCCTCACGGTTGAGGAAAATAAGCATCCAGTCCATCTGCGAACCCCACGAAGCATGATTGCGCATGCCATATCGCTCACTGGCGAAGAGGATGGCGTCGCCACCCATCACCCAATGAGGATTCATATCGAAATATCCGCTGTTGGTGAGATTGATCATCTCGCCGGTCTCGGTGTCGAGGATAGCCACATCATAGTACGGATCATGACGGTTACCCACGATGTCGAGCGCCACCCAACGGCTGTCGGGCGCCCATTCGATCGAAAATTCACTATCACGCTGCGGATAAGTGTTGCCGGTCGTCAGACTCCGGTCTGAACCCGTGGCGAGATCACGCAGCATAAGCTTGGATCGGTCGGTGACATATATCATCTTCTTTCCGTCGGGAGAAATCACCGGACGCTCGCGCTCTATACCGTCAGACGGATCAAATATCGCCTTTTCGGTGATCAATGTTGCGTTGGAGAAATTGGGATCATCCTCGCGTCCTATAGTCGCACTGTAGATATTCTTATGTCCGTCACGCTCGCTGGTATAGTAAAGCGTGCGGCCGTCACTGCTCCACGAGGGCTTGCGTTCGGCCTGCGGAGTGCGTGTTATCTGCTTGATCGACTTGTAATCTACCGACGACACAAACACATCGCCGCGATGAACGAACGCGATCTGCTTGCCATCGGGTGAAGCCACCGCATCCTCAGCGCCATCGCTGAAAGTGATGCGGCGCGTCGATTCGGCTGGGTCTGTGACAATATCGATAGCCAGCTTCGATGGCTGCTTACCCGGGCGCATCGTGTATATCTCCCCATCCCACGCAAAGGCGAGAGTTCCGTCGGCGCTCTGCGAAAGAAACCGCACGGGATGATCGGTGAACGACGTCAGTGCCTTCACCTCGGCAGGCGCAGACAACGGCATCGCATATACATTCATCGAACCGCCGTCGCGCTCCGAAAGGAAATAGACAGTGCGTCCGTCAGGAGCCACAACCGGATTCCGATCCTCGCCGGCATGAGCCGTGAGATTGGTGTGGCGACCCGATCCGGCATCATAGAGCCATATATCGCGGGCCACCGACGATGTGTGGTGCTTGCGCCATTCATTTTCCATGCCCTTCTGATCCTGATACACGAAGCTGCTGCCATCAGGCATCCAGCTGATCATTTGGGCTGGTGTGGCCAGAACACGCTCAAAACGTCCGCCACCCACCGGAACACGATAAACCTCAGTGAGCTTTCCCGTAGGATACAACGCGCTGGCCACCGGATCTTGTATGGCTGCGTTATATAGCACCCACTGTCCGTCACGGCTGAACGCCATCGGTATTTCCACCGCCGAATGGTTCGTAATCCGGGTGGCCGGGCCTCCGGCCGATGACATCACAAAAATATCGCGTCCACCCTCACGGTCGCTCGAAAATGCAATTTTCGTTCCGTCAGGCGACCACACCGGAGTGGCGTCATACGCAGGGTTGGATGTCAGTCGATTTGCTTTACCGCCGGCGACGGGCACTGTGTAGATGTCGCCGCGATAGGTGAATGCCACTGTCGCTCCATCTGGCGAGATCGCGACATCGCGCATCCACAGCGGAGTTTCGGCCATCGTTGCCGATGCCGATAGAGCCGCCAATGCGCATGCAAGAATTTTTTTCATGGTCAAAGATTGGTGACTTGGAGTGTGTTTAGGTGTAACACACAATTAGATTTTGTCTACAAATATAGTCATCTTTTCGCGACCTGCAAAATGAGCGAGTTCCACACCGACGCGATTGCGGCGGTGTGGAACTCGCATTATGTGTTATAGCTTACGCCGAGCCCGGTCTTATCGATCCTGCACGAGCGATACTATCAGTTCCTTGGGATCTTCGGCACTTTCCTCAAAAGCCACCTTGCCCTCACGGGCGAGCCATCCGAGAGCGGCATAAAGCTCCTTGTCCCTTAGCTTCGTGATCTTCTTGATCTGCTTTGTTCCAAGTGCCTCGCCGACATTGAGCGCCTCCCATACGAGTCCGGCCGATGTTCCGATTGTGTCTGTGTTCATTGTATGATGTATTTAAATTAAATTGTATGCAACCTATGGTTTACGTTTTTTTACAATTTATATCTACAACACCTGCCGACACAATATTGTTCAGCCGATCTCGGTTTTTTTCACTCAGCGGCAAGTGCCGACGGAGCAGTGTATGTGCGTGCGGCAAGCTCCTGGTTGAGCATATACAGACCCATGCCGTCATTACCGATCATGGTGAACTTGTCGATCAACACACGGGCATTGTCCTCTTCCTCAACCTGCTCATTGACAAACCATGCCAGACGATCGCGTGTGGCATAGTCTTTCTCAGCCTCAGCCATGGCAAACAGACTGTTGATCATAGCGGTCACCTTCTGCTCATGCTCGAGAGTAGCCTTGAATGCGTCGAGAGGTGTCTCCCACTCCGTAGGGACGGCATCGATAGCCTTCAGCTCAACCTTGCCACCGCGCTGGTTTATGTAGTTCATGAATATCTCGGCATGAGCCTGCTCTTCCTTGAACTGAATCTTGAACCAGTTGGCAACACCCATATGGCCATTGGCCTCAAAGTGCATGGCCATTGACAGATAGAGATATCCCGACCACAACTCGGCATTGATCTGAGAGTTGATGGCAGCTTGCATTTTTTCGCTTATCATATCTTTAAAATTTTAAGGATTTCTTTTCTGCAAAGATAACAAATCTGAGCAACGCAAGGATAGACTCATTCAATATTTTTTGTAGCGGACACCATCGTTGCCGCCGATAACCATCTAACGATCGGTAATACTCGAATGTCCCCTTACAATACGGCGTTAAGAGTGTGTTAAATAACGTAAAAAGCCGTCGGCTTTGTTGCCGACTTGAAAAATATCCGTTAGTTTTGCAGCCGAAAAATCGCACCTGTCGCACTTCCTTGACTGAAACTAATTTTACAACCCTTTTAGGACTAAGGACAAAGGCGACATCCGCATCCAGCCGTCGGGATGACGCCCGCATGCGTTTGCGGTGTGAGAATTGTAAGTATGATATAATCTCTACACTGTTTTAAGCTATCCGGCTTAAAAAATCATGCCTTTTGGCTTAGTCCGATGCCCCCTGCCGAAGAGAGCACCGGATTTTTTTTGCCGAAAATGAAATGATAAGAATGTCAATGTGCTCTCGCTGCCGTTTTCGCTTTAGGCGGCGGGGGCAGCTGCCGCGTAGACAGGTACGATGTCAGAGTGATGAGGTATGAGGTGGGGGCGCTTGGGTGGGTCTCCGCTGCTTTTGTTGTATAGGCTGACTTTG
>CANOUR010000002.1 GCA_947570265.1 uncultured Bacteroidales bacterium
TTTCAATCATCAGACACTGTCCGAAAATATCATCCCCCCCGAATCAGAAACCACAGTTCATGCCGCGACAGACGGCATAGCTGAATATGACGAGAGCGACATCGTCACCCTCGACTGGCGCGAACATATCCGCAGGCGTCCGGGCATGTACATCGGCAAGCTCGGTGATGGCTCGAATTTCGATGACGGCATCTATGTGCTTCTCAAGGAGGTGCTGGACAATGCCATTGACGAATTCATGATGGGATTCGGCAAGCAGGTGCATGTGACCGTAGATGCATCAGGCGTGAGCGTGCGCGATTTCGGACGTGGCATTCCTTTGGGAAAGCTTGTTGACGCGTCATCGAAGATGAACACCGGTGGCAAATATGACTCCAAGGCTTTCAAGAAGTCTGTTGGCCTCAATGGTGTGGGCATCAAGGCTGTAAACGCCCTGTCCACTACATTTACCATTGTCAGCCACCGCGACGGCGAGAAAAAGAGTGTGACCTACAGTTGCGGCGAGATTGTGAGCGAGAGCGGCATCGAGGCGACAGACGAGGCCAACGGCACATTCGTGTCGTTTACACCCGACGCATCGATATTCCGCGACTATCAGTACCGCGATGAGTTCATTGTGCCTTTGCTAAAGAATTACTCGTATCTCAACACGGGTCTTACAATACATTTCAACGGACAGCGATTCCACTCGCGCCGCGGACTGCTCGACCTGATCGATGAGCAGATGACCAAAGATCCGATCTATGAGCCGATACATCTTAAGGGTGAGGACATTGAGCTGACCATAACTCATGCCAACCAGTATGGCGAGGAATATTACACCTTTGTCAACGGACAGCACACGACGCAAGGCGGTACACATCTGTCGGCGTTCAAGGAGGCTGTGTCGAGAACATTCAAGGAATACTGGAACCGTAATTTCGAGCCTAACGATATACGCGGAGGCATGGTGGCGGCGTTGTCGATAAAAGTAGAGGAACCGGTGTTTGAGTCACAGACAAAGACCAAACTCGGATCGCGCGACATGGGGCCGCAAGGGCCTACGGTGGCGAAGTTTGTAGGCGATTTCATAAAAAAAGAGCTTGACAATTATCTGCATAAGAATACCCAGCTGGCAGAAGTGATATTGCGCAAGGTGCAGGAAAACGAGCGCGACCGCAAGGCGATGGCAGGTGTGACCAAGCTTGCCCGCGAGAAGGCAAAAAAGGTGAAGCTCAACAACAAGAAGCTGCTCGATTGCCGCGTGCACCTGAGCGATACCAAGGGCGATGAGGAGAAGAAACTCGCTTCGTCGATATTTATCACCGAGGGTGACTCGGCTGCCGGATCTATCACCAAGATACGTGATGTGGAGACCCAGGCCGTGTTCTCGCTCCGCGGTAAACCAAAGAACACCTACGGACTCACACAGAAAATTGTCTATGAGAACGACGAGTTCAATATGTTGCAGGACGCGCTGAACATCGAGGAGGGTATCGACGGTCTGCGCTACAACAATGTGATCATCGCCACCGATGCCGATGTCGACGGAATGCATATCAGGTTGCTGCTGCTTACATTTTTCCTGCAATTTTTCCCCGACCTGATAAAGAAAGGCCACGTATATGTATTGCAGACGCCGCTTTTCCGCGTGCGCAACAAGAAAGGCACGCGACGGGGAAAAGGTGGTCAGGCGAAAAACGATGAGACATATTATTGCTACACCGACGAGGAACGTGTCAATGCGATCAACAAACTTGGCGCCAACGCCGAGATCACGCGATTCAAAGGACTCGGCGAGATTTCGCCGGATGAATTCCGTGAGTTCATAGGCCCTGACATGCGTGTCGACCGCGTGGCTCTGAGAAAAGAAGATGCAGTCAGTGAGGTGCTTGAGTTCTATATGGGCAAGAACACCCCTGAGCGCCAGAACTTCATTATCGAAAACCTTGTTGTAGAGGATGACTCACAGATCTCATGAAAGGGTAGCCCTGTTTCCGGGCTCGTTCAATCCGTTCACCCGCGGACACATGTCAGTGGTGACGCGTGCTCTCGGTCTGTTTGACCGGTTGATAATAGGTGTGGGATTCAGTCCCGACAAACCCCTATCGGCCGACGAGGCGCAACAACGTGCCATGGAGATAGGCCGTCTGTTTGCCTCAGAACCGCGCGTTGAAACCACGGCCTATCAGGGGCTGACGGTGGATTTGTGCCGCCGTTTGGGCGCGCAGTTCATCGTGCGCGGCATCCGGTCGGTAACCGACTTTGAATATGAGCGGAATCTGGCCGATGTCAACCGTCAGATCGGTGGCGGCATCGAGACGGTGCTTCTCTATTCCTTGCCCGAGGATGCTGCGGTAAGCTCGTCGATGGTGCGCGAACTTGCGTCGCACGGTGTGGATGTCACCCCTTTCCTACCCAAAACTCCCGAAGAATGAAAAAAACGCTGATACCGCTGCTGCTCGCAGCCATGCTGATTCCAGCCACAGCCCAGATAATCAGTCCCGACCGCAAGCTCGCTACAGTTGAGAAAATCATCGAGACATTCTATGTTGGCGATGTTGACACCGCCAAGGTGGTTGAGGACGGTATACGCGCGATGCTGAAGGCACTCGATCCGCACTCGTCGTACTCTACACCACAGGAGACAAAAGAGCTAAACGAACCGCTTCAGGGCAATTTCAGCGGCATCGGCATACAGTTTCAGATGATCAGCGACACTCTCTATGTGATACAGACCGTGGCCGGCGGCCCGTCGGAACAGGTAGGCATCGTGCCCGGCGACCGCATCATATCGGCCAACGACTCAATGATATCAGGCGTGAAACGCACCAACCCATCGGTGATGAAGATATTGCGTGGGCCTAAAGGCACTGAGGTGGACGTGAAGGTGAAGCGCGCCGGGACGGACGAACCTATAAATTTCAGCATCATACGTGATGACATCCCCATCCATAGTGTCGATGCGGCATACATGGCCGCACCCGGCACAGGCTACATCCGCGTGAGCCGCTTTGCCGAAGACACCCCGGCGGAAGTAGCCGAAGCCATCGGCAAACTGCGCAAACAGGGAATGACCGATCTGATAATTGACCTGCAGGACAATGGTGGCGGCTATCTCCATTCGGCCTACAAACTGGCGGAGATGTTTCTCAACCGTGGCGACCTGATCGTCTATACCGACGGTGAGCGCGTGGAGCCGCAGCAATATTATGCCATGGAGCGCGCGCTGATGCCCGAAGGACGCGTAGTGGTGATGGTGAACCAGTATTCAGCATCGGCAAGCGAGATATTGTCGGGAGCGTTGCAGGACAACGACCGTGGAGTGGTTGTCGGGCGCCGCACGTTCGGCAAAGGACTCGTGCAGCGTCCATTTCCGTTCCCCGACGGATCGATGGTGAGACTGACCGTGTCGCGCTATCACACTCCATCGGGACGATGCATACAGAAGCCCTACACTCCGGGCGATAACGAAGACTATTCGCACGACCTGATAAACCGCTACAATTCAGGAGAGTTTTCAAGCGCCGACTCCATAAAGTTTGACCCTGCGCTCAAATAT
This sequence comes from uncultured Bacteroidales bacterium, assembly GCA_947570265.1. Taxonomy (GTDB): domain Bacteria; phylum Bacteroidota; class Bacteroidia; order Bacteroidales; family Muribaculaceae; genus CAG-1031. The sequence continues at coordinate 3,542 of CANOUR010000002.1, forward strand.
AAAACCTTGCGCAACGGCCGCACCGTCTATGGCGGGGGCGGCATCATGCCCGACCGTTTCGTGGCCATCGACACCACACAATGGTCGCCATATTACCGTGATCTGCTGGCAAAGGGCATATACAACCGCTATGCCGTGAACTACGTTGACAGAAACCGCGACAAAATGAAAGCCGATTTCCCTGAGGAAACCGACTTCATCGAAGGGTTTGAGGTCACACCGGAGATGATTGACGAACTGGTGGCCATGGGTGAAGAGGCTGGTGTGAAAGCTGATGCCGATGGGCTTGCCACGTCCGGTGCGCTGATTTCACGGATCGTGAAAGGGATCGTGGGGCGCGATCTGTTTGACCAGTCAACCTATTTCAGAGTGGTGAATCCGGCCGAACCGGTCTACCGCGCGGCACTCGAGATCATCTCTGACCCAGAGCTGTATGATTCACTGCTGCGCCCCGGCGGTGAGGAAGTCGAGCCATGAATCCATTCCAGGCCCCTTGGTTGCGGAAAGAGCGAAGAAGCGCATGGCTGGATTGACCGACAATACATTGCGTTTGATGCGCTCGATATCGCTGTCGACATATGGCAGCAGGTCGATCTTGTTGATGACACATATCTGAGCGCTTTCAAACATATAGGGATATTTGAGCGGTTTGTCGTCGCCCTCGGTGACACTGATCACCACCACACGCGCCGTCTCGCCCAGATCAAACATGGCCGGGCAGACAAGATTGCCTACGTTCTCGATGAACAGCAATGAGCCGGTCGGCGGATCGAGTTTCTCGACGGCATGACCGACCATGTGGGCATCGAGATGACATCCGTTGCGGGTGTTGATCTGGACGGCGTTCACCCCGAGAGCCTTTATGCGGTCGGCATCATTGTCGGTGGCCTGATCGCCTTCGATCACAGCCATCTCCACCTGTCCGCGGAGAGCCTCGGCGGTTGCCTCAAGCAATGAGGTCTTTCCCGAACCGGGTGATGAAACTATGTTGAACGCTTTTACTCCATGCCCGGCAAACCATTCACGGTTAGCTGCCGCAAAGGCGTCGTTGCGTCCGAGTATGTCGGCTTCGAGACGTATCTCCTCAGCCCGGTCATCATCATGGTGATGATGGTGGTGATGGGTGTTTCCACACCCGCATGTCGTGCACATTGCTATTTGATTTGTTGATTATTTCACTTTTCAGCAGAGCGGACAGCTCGCCGCGGATTGGCAGGAAACCAACCTTTGGCTACACGCTCACGCTGCTCAAACACTTCCTTGATCGACCAGAACGAGGAGAAACCGAACACGCCGAGCAACGATGACCAAAGCACATCGGCCACCATGACCGATGCCACCGTGGCCACGATACCTACAATAAGGAAAGCGCGCCAGCATCCGGTGCCGAAATAGTATTCGCCTTTTATCACAAGCGGATGAAACAATCCTATGATCAGAAAAGTAGACAATCCGATCACCGGGCCGAGAAGGTTGTATTGCGAAAGAAATTCAGTCATATATTTTCAAGATATATAACACCCCGGTCAACTTTTGGTTGCCGGGGTGTCGCTGATTGGCATTAGGGGTTAGATTTACTTAACGACGACCTTGCGCACGCTGATGCCGTCGCTGACAATGTAGACGCCTTTTGACGGCACATTCACGCTGCGGTCAGCGCATGTGAACGACACGCCGGAGGGAGTGCTGACAGTGACAGGGCCTTCGGCCTGAGAGAAACGCAGTGTCATACCGGTCACGGTCACTTCCAGTCCACTCTGAGAGGTGAGGTTGTCGCATATGCCTGCCGACTCGAGAGTTTCGAGCATGGCTTCGTCGGAACGACGCGACTCTTTGCCTTCGGCATTGACACCACTGAGTGTGAAGTAGTAGACTGTGTTGGGTTTGAGTCCCTCGACCTTGGTCTGTGTGGCGTTGCCTGTAGCTGCGGCCTCGTATCCGGCCACGTTTGTCACCACGGGCTGGCCGCCCCATCCGATAACAACGTCATCGAGCGCAACTGACGCTGTGCCATTCATAGTCACTTCGAGACGGACGCCGCGCACTCCGGCAGGGATGTTTTCGAGCGTGAAAACTTCTCCGCCCTTGTCGTCGACAGGAACATAGCTGCCGATCTGAGTCCATGCGCCATCAATATAGCCGATCACGTTGATTGTGGCGGCACCACGCGCCGAAGCACCACGCGCCCAGAACGAGAGAGATCTGAGATCTTCGGTGAAGAGAGGCGACTCAATTTTATTGCCGTTTTCGCTGAAGCGGATAGAGGGTTTGGCCTGACCGCTGTAGGCATCGTTGTTGTAGGTGCGTGTGGCGTTTGTCTTCCAACCGAGGGGAAGAGACTCCACTCCGTCGGCAAAGTCAACAGTCTCGATATTTGCCTCGCCGGGGGTCTTGGTGTAGACATTCAGACGATAATCCACGGCACCGGCCATCGGCTTCCATGTGGCAATAAAAGAGTTGGCTGCAATTTCAGTGGCCTCTCCGACCTCGGGACGCTCATAAGCGAACGAATTGGCAGGTGTGGTGGTTGTCTTGGCCACGGAGGGAGCTGCTTCATAGTAGCTGCCCGAAGCCACCACGGTGACAGTGTATTTCTTCTGTGGATCGAGACCTGTCACGATGTGGGTGGTGGTGCAACCGACATTGCGGTTGTCATAGCCTTCGACCACGCCATCGTCAGTGGTGATGGTCAACAGATATTCCTCGGCGAGTACCTCGCGGTTCCAGTTGAGGGTGAAACCTTCGGGGTGCACATCGGAGAGGGCAACCTCAACCGGTTTGATCTTCTCACCTCCGCCCTTCACTTTGAAACGGATCACACCATCTTCCGATTCCTGGATCTCGGTAATCGGGGTGTTGAGTCTCTTTCCGTTCCATGAGAGCATGGCAGGAGTGGTGTCGTCGGTGAACGATGTCACATTGCCAGTGCCGGGGAAAGCGTCGCCAGCGCGTGTTGAGTTTGTGAGCAAGTTATCGGCTTCGACAAGGTCGACATACTGATGGTTGGGATCGTTGTTGCAAGAGTTGGCATACCACACGTTGGTATCGTAGTCGATGTGCCAGACAAGCATGCCGTGACCGGGTATATAGCTGTCCCATCCCTTCTGCTGGCGGTTTTCGAACAAGTAGAACTCGCCCATGTCGCCCGTAGGCAGGATGCATGCGGTGTTGCCGGCGATGCTGTTGAGACGGATGTCAGCGCCTTCCTTCAGTTCAAGCGGCTCGATCCATCCGAGGGCATAGCGCTCGTAAGCACTATAGAGAGGGGGACACATCGATTCGTTGTTGTATGAACCGCGATCCATCACATCCCATGTGTAGGGAGTGAACGAGTTTACTCCCCCCTTGGTAGTGTAGAGGTCGGGCAGACCCATCACATGTGAGAATTCGTGGCAGAATGTGCCGATGCCGTCGGGACGGTCGAGCTCTGAGCCCATCAACGTGGCCTTTATCCATTCGTTGGTACATGCATAGTAGTCGAGCTGCACGCCGTCGAAACGATATACTTCGTCTTCGGCATAAGTCAACTTCCATGCGTGAGGCCAGATGTTGTCGGGATTGTGAGTGTAGTTCTCGCCTTCGCCGGCATAGAAAATGAATACATTGTCGATGAATCCGTCGCCGTCGCGGTCGTAATCGCGGAAGTCGACAGTGTCGTCGAGCTGCTGGCATGCCTCGACGGCCATCTTCTGCGGACGGATGTCGTCACGGTTTTTCTCAGTGTCATGAGCGCCGTAATAGGCCATGGGCTGCGACAGCGTGATCGGGCCGTAAAGGTCAAACTCAAGCTCAAACTGGCCACCGCTGTTGTCGCGGAACCACTGGGCCGCACAGCCTTTCGCGCCATAATCGCTGAAGCCCTCTTCATTGAGCAGGCGGCTGAAATAGTCGTGGGGATCATCGAGTTTGAATTTCTGATCCTGATATTCAACCAACACCACAAGAGCTTTCTGCTTGCCCTTCAGCGGGAAGGTGGCTTCGGGTTTGAGTCCGGGATTGGATGCGGCCGACAGTTCGGGGCGCGGAGCGTGGGCAGCAGCCACACGAGCCTCGCGGCGCAGCTCGAGCGCGGGTATCACCCGTCCGTTCATGTCGATTGACGAGAGATAAGCCTCCGCCCGGCTATCGCGCTGACCTGGAGACTTTGCAACATATGACGAAGCGATAATCTTGCCCTGGGCATCGGTATCGGCGTAGCACAGCGCTCCGTCAACCCATGTGAGCAGGTATCCGTCTTCGCTAAGAAGATAATGCGACCATTCATCACCTACCGACTGCACGAGTATTGTCGTGCCGTCGGGCTGTGTGAACGGCATGAGGCCGGGATATGCCGGCACTGCATGCGCGGCCGAGCAACCCAGCAACGCAGCAGCAAAAAGAAATGGTTTCAGATGTTTCATTTCTATCTTGTCGTGATAATGTTAGTTATTTGCGAGTGAATTAAATGCAAAGATACCCAATTATCCGGAAGTCACTGCATTTCGCACAGTGTTTTATATTGATTTCACACCTTTTAACTATGGCAGCCAACCACGGGGGCACAGCACTTGTTATAACTACAGCAACAGGCTATTAAAAACGTTTCAACCACCATTCAACCACCATGATAATCTGCGAAGTAATTCCGTCACATCGTGCCGCATTATGGATAATGAGACACACCGACCGTCTGCTCGACGCTCTTGGCATTGAGAAAAATCCGACGATCGACCAGATACTGTATGTCACGGCCATTGTTGCCGTCGGCATCGTGCTGGGCATGATCGTCAAGTTCATCGTGCTTTTCGGCGCACGGAAAATGGTGAAACTGAGAAACAGCACACTCGCCCGCGAGATACTCGATGAGAAAGTGCTGCTGCATTGCAGCCATGTGATACCGCCGCTCGTGATCCTTGGCATGATACCGCTCGCACTCAACCACAGCGACCTGTCGGTATGGATGATAAAGATCCTGCTTGTCTACACCATCATCGTGATTTCGCGCGCCATATGCTCCATCCTGACATTTATCTGGCACCGCTATGACGAGCGCGACAACACACGCAACCTGCCGCTCAAAGGCATACTGTATTCGATCGAAGGCATCTTGTGGCTCATCGCCACCATCATAGCTGTATCGGTGATCGCAGGCAAGTCGCCTGCCACGTTGCTGACGGGAATCGGCGTGTTCGCTACCGCATTGATGCTGATATTCAAAGACAGCATACTCGGTTTTACCGCCGGCATACAGCTCGCGCTCAACGACATGGTGCATGTCGGAGACTGGATCGTGGTACCTTCGACCCCGGCCAACGGCATAGTGAAAGATGTGTCGCTGACGACTGTGAAGATACAGAATTTCGACAACACCATCATCACTTGCCCGCCATATACGCTGGTGTCGACATCGTTCCAGAACTACAAGGGAATGTCTGACTCAGGCTGCCGCCGAATAGCCCGAAACGTGATCTTCGACTTCAACTCCGTCACGGCTCTGACGCCCGACAAGACAGCCGAGATCGTCAAACAACTACCGTTGCTGCAACCGTTTGTCGACTCGGCCAAGTCAGATCCGGTGTTTGATCCGGGACTGGCGGTGGTCAACGGCACGACCGACACCAATCTGGGTCTGTTCCGCGCCTACATGTGCCGATACATCCTGTCGCGCCCCGAGCTGAGCCACGACTCACAGGTATTGATCCGGGTAATGGAGCCGACTCCAAACGGCATACCGGTGCAGATATACTGCTTCACAGCCACTACGGCATGGACAGCCTACGAGGCCATACAAAGCGCATTGTTCGAACACATCGCATCGGTTGCTCCGATATTCGGGCTTGTGATTTTCAATGCACCGTCGGGTACGGATGTCGACCAGATACAGATGCTCGATTCAGAAGGGAATGTGAAATAACCGACAAACGGTCAACCTCCTCTATAATAAGTCAACCGCCGCGATCCATATTGCAGAATCGCGGCGGCTGTTGTGTTTAAGCCTGAAGTCCGTTTGATCAGGCTCTTATTCTATCGGCGAGCGGATCACTCCATGAGCTTGCGGTAGCGACGACGTGTGGGCTCCTTACCGCCGTTGTGGGCTTTCTTGAACTCCTCATAGTCGCTGTATGACCCTTCATAATACACGACCTTGCCCTCACCCTCGAACGAGAGGATGTGGGTGCAGATGCGGTCGAGAAACCAACGGTCATGGCTCACCACCACCGCGCATCCGGCAAACTCCTCCAGACCCTCTTCGAGAGCACGCAGGGTATTGACGTCGATGTCGTTGGTCGGCTCGTCGAGCAACAGCACATTTCCTTCCTGCTTGAGCGCCATGGCCAGATGCAGACGATTGCGCTCACCGCCGGAGAGCACCCCGATCTTCTTTTCCTGATCAGCGCCGGTGAAGTTGAACCGCGACAGGTATGCGCGCGCATTCACATCGCGGCCACCCATGCGGAATGTCTCCGTGCCCTGCGATATCACCTCATAGACAGTCTTGTCGGGGAGCAGGTCATGGTGTGTCTGGTCGACATAAGCCACTTTCACGGTCTCTCCGACATCGAACGAACCGGCGTCGGCTTTTTCCTGATCCATAATGAGCCGGAACAGTGTGGTCTTGCCAGCGCCATTAGGGCCTATCACACCCACAATGCCGTTGGGCGGCAGCGTGAAGTCGAGATTCTCGAAAAGCTGTTTTTTGCCGAATGCCTTGCTGAGTCCATGAGCCTCGATGACTTTCGATCCGAGGCGCGGGCCATTGGGGATGAAAATCTCGAGTTTTTCCTCGCGCGCCTTCTGATCCTCGTTGAGCAGACGGTCGTAGGAGTTGAGTCGAGCCTTTCCTTTGGCCTGACGGGCTTTCGGAGCCATTCTCACCCATTCGAGCTCGCGTTCGAGGGTTTTGCGGCGCTTGCTCGCCTGCTTTTCCTCCTGAGCCATGCGCTTTGTCTTCTGATCGAGCCACGATGAATAGTTGCCCTTCCAGGGTATGCCCTCGCCTCTGTCGAGTTCGAGAATCCAACCGGCCACATGATCAAGGAAATATCGGTCGTGTGTGATGGCAATGACCGTGCCGGCATATTGCTGCAGATGCTGCTCGAGCCAGTCGATCGACTCGGCGTCGAGATGGTTGGTCGGCTCGTCGAGCAGCAGGATGTCGGGCTGCTGGAGCAAAAGACGGCACAGCGCCACACGACGACGCTCGCCACCTGACAGCGTGCCCACCTTCTGGTCGTCGGGCGGACATTGGAGCGCATCCATAGCACGCTCGAGCTTGGAGTCGATATTCCATGCGTCGGCGGCATCGAGTTTATCCTGAAGTTCGGCCTGCCGCGCGATGAGGGCATCCATCTTGTCGGGATTTTCAAGCACATCGGGGTCGGCGAATGCCTCATTGACCTTGTCGAACTCGGCCAACAGATCCATTATCGGCTGCACACCCTCGCGCACAACCTCTATCACCGTTTTTTCGGGATCGAGCTGCGGATCCTGTTCGAGATAGCCCACAGTGTAGCCCGGCGAAAACACCACTTCACCCTGATAGCTCTTGTCGAGTCCGGCTATGATCTTGAGCAGCGTCGACTTACCCGAGCCGTTCAGACCGATGATGCCGATCTTAGCACCATAGAAAAATGACAGGTAGATATTCTTAAGCACCTGTTTCTGGGGAGGATATATCTTGCTCACTCCCACCATTGAGAATATTATCTTCTTGTCGTCAGCCATTAATCAGTTTATTTTATATAGTTCAACGGCGGCCCTTTTTAGCCGTAGGCGCGTATCGCGCCGGATAGTCACAGCGGGTCTTGCCCTCGATGATGTTGCGCAACTTGCCACGGATGAGCTGCTTGCGTATGCCCGACAGATGATCGATGTAGAGCATTCCCTCGAGATGGTCACACTCGTGCTGCACTATGCGTGCGAGGAATCCCGAGATCTCCTCCTCATGAGGCTTGAACTCCTCATCGAGCCATGACAGGCGTATATGCTCGACCCTGCCGACATTCTCGCTCAGACCGGGGACACTGAGACAACCCTCGGGACGGCTCACCTCCTCACCGTCGAGAATCTCGATCTCGGGATTGATCAGGGTGAGCGTGCGCCCTTCGCATTCGGGCGAAATATCCTTTACGGGATCGGCATCAATGACAACCAGACGGATGTTTCTGCCTATCTGGGGGGCTGCGAGACCCACACCCTCGGAGGCATACATAGTTTCATACATGTCGGCCACAAGCTGCTTCAGATCGGGATAATCGGGCATGACATCGTCACACTCCTCCCTCAGCACGGGGTGACCATAGAGATAAACCGGAAGTTTCATATATGGTTATTATCGTTGACGTATTGATTGCTTTCAAGATAGTCGTTGAGAATTATAGCAGCCGCCATGGTGTCGACAACCGCTTTATCGCGGCGGTCGCTTTTCTTCATCCCCGACTCGATCATGGAACGGTGGGCTATCACCGAGGTGAACCGCTCGTCGAACCACACCACCTCCATATCCGGGAAACTTGCGCGCAGACGCCTCACACCCGGCTCGATCCAGCGCATCGACTCGCTGTCGCGCCCCCGCATGTCGCGGGGAAGCCCGACCACAATGCGGTCGACCGGTTCAGAGGCCATGTAAGTCTTAAGCCACTGCGCGAGTCCGGCTGTGGGCACGGTGGCAAGGCCGGTGGCCACGATGCGCAACACATCGGTCACGGCAATGCCGCAGCGCTTTCTTCCGTAATCGATGGCGAGCAATCGTCCCATGCTGCAAATTTAGCAAAAAACTCCGACACCTCCAACCTCGCGTCTCAACGTCGCTCCATACCTCTTGATTAGCTGTTATGCAACATAAATGACAGCTATAGCTGTAAAAATTTTGCCATTTCGTGCAGAATATGTATTTTTGGCCGTTAAACCAACCGACAGGACAGGAATCAAAATCATAAAAAGCTTATATAATTATGAAACTTTTCTCACGCATTCTTTTCATTGTGGCACTCGCACTGTCATGCGCCACAACCGCATCAGCCCAGCTTCCCTCGGCTCAGCTCAAGGATCTCACCGGCAAACCCGTCGACACCGCAACACTGTCGAACGACGGCAAACCTTTCGTGATCAGCTTCTTCGCCACATGGTGCAAACCCTGTCTGCGCGAGCTTAAGGCAATCCGCGAGGTTTACCCCGACTGGCAGGACGAGACCGGCATGAAGCTCATTGCCATATCGATCGACGAAGCGCAGAACACCGCCAAGGTAAAGCCCCTTGTCGACGCCGAAGGTTTCGAATATGAGGTGCTTCTCGACCCCAACAGCGACTTTGCCCGCGCCATGGGCGTGCAGAACGTGCCCCACGTGTTCATCATCGACGGACAGGGACGCATCGCCGAGCAGAAAATGGGCTATACCGACGGTTCGGAGGCTCACCTGATCGAGAAGATCCGCGAACTCAGCGGCAAGTGATCCAACACAGAACCAATCCATAGTCATCAACTCCATCATCACGCATTTTACACGCAATGGCGCATGTGAAACTACTGCTCGCCGCCTCCCTTATGGTCATGGCGGCGGCTTCGCCTGTCAAAGCCGCTATACTTGAGAACGCGGCCGTTCACGGCAGCGTACAGGCCGACATCCTTTTCCCCGAAGAGGATGAGGCAATCGGCACAGGCACATATGATAAGAAAATACTTTTCAACTCCTATGCCGACGTGTCGCTCGTCAGCAAATATGTCGACGCAGGTCTACGTCTCGAATTCATGAAATGGCCGCTTCCGGGCTACGAGCCTGATTTCGCAGGCTGGGGAGTGCCCAACATTTTCATCAAGGCCAAGTGCAAGGGAGTGGAACTCACCGCAGGCGACTTCTACGAGCAGTTCGGCAGCGGATTCATACTCCGCACCTATGAGCAGCGCGCCCTCGGCATCGACAACTCGATACGAGGCGGACGCCTGAAAATCAACTCGATCAACGGACTGCGCATCACCGCTCTGGGCGGCCTGCAGCGCCGTTACTGGGATTGGCACCGTCAGTCGCAGGTCTATGGCGGCGACGTCGAGGCCTACATTCAGGACTGGGCGCCACGTCTGCGCGACAAAGGCGTGATGTGGAGCGTGGGAGCTTCATACGTGCTCAAGCATGAGAGCGATGAGGACATCATGGTTCCAGGCACCAACTACCGCCTCAACCTGCCCACCAACGTCAACGCATTCGACGGCCGCACACATTTCCAGAAAGGCAACTGGGGTGTGATGGGCGAGTTTGCATGGAAGAGTCAGGATCCGTCGTTTGACAACAACTACACCTACGGCGACGGTACGGCCTACATGATCACCGGTACATACTCACGTCCGGGCATGAGCGCGCTCATCCAGGCAAAACGAAGCGAGAACATGGCGTTCCGCTCGCAGCGCGACATGTCGGGCAACTCCACCTTCATCAACAACATGCCGGCATTCTCCTACCAGCACACCTATGCGCTGGCAGCCATGTATCCCTACGCCACCCAGAACGCACCCGGCGAATGGGCATTCCAGGGATCATTCGCCTATTCATTCAAGCGCAAGACGGCGCTCGGTGGAAAATACGGCACAAAGGTGAAAGTCAACCTGAGCTATATCAGCGGACTTGTTCACAAACCCGCCGAAGGAGGCCTCAACGGCAACACCCTGATGGGATCGAACGGCGAAAGCGCCTACTTCTGGAAGATCGGACAGGAAAACTATCACGACTTCAACATCACGATCGAAAAGCGCCTGAGCCGCTCGTTCATGCTCCAGTTCCTCTACATGAACCAGTTCTATAACCAATCGGTTGTGGAAGGTCACGGCGACAAGGTGAAGAGCAACATCTTCGTCCTCGACGGCAACTGGAAGATCGACCGCAAATTCAACCTGCGCGCCGAGCTGCAGTATCTGACCACACGCGAGGACAAACGCGACTGGGCTTACGGACTCGTGGAGTTCACCTACAACCCCTGGCTGATGTTCTCGATCTCCGACATGTGGAACTGCGGCAATCCCGACGGCGAAAAGACACATTATTATATGTTCGGCATCACCGGCAACTACAAGGCCAACCGACTCATGGTCAGCTACGGACGCACAAAAGCCGGCTTCAACTGCTCGGGCGGCGTCTGCCGCTGGGTGCCCGCAAGCCGAGGATTCCAGGTCAACTACACTTACAACTTCTAACCACTCTCCGGCATTGAAATTGAAATGAAACCACTGAAATTCATATATATCGCTGCACTCGCCGCATCGTTCACGGCATGCAGCGACGTAAGCGAGGATGACCGCTATATCGACACCGGTGTCTTCACCCCCGCACGTGCGGTGCTCATCGAGGACTTCACCGGACAGCGCTGCGTCAACTGCCCCGATGCCCACGAAATCATCGAGAAACTGCAGGAGCAGTATGGCGACTATGTTATCCCCGTCAGCATCCATGCAGGCGGCTTCGCCATCTCGGCCGAGCGCGGAGGTCTGGGCACAGCCACCGGCGAGGAATACAACAATCACTGGGGCATCAACTCATGGCCGGCAGGCATCGTCGACCGCAACAGCGGCATCACCACCTATGACCAGTGGGCAGCCATAGCCCGCACCGACATGAGCAAGCCGGCCACCATGGCACTCGACATTGTGGCATCGCTCACCGACGACAACAAGAAAGCCGACATCACTGTCACCGTCAACCCCGAAGTGACAGCCAAGGCCAGCCTGCAGGTGTGGGTGCTCGAGAGCGGCATCGTAGCCCGCCAGAACAAGGGTGAGGAAACCATCCGCGAATATGTGCACAACAACGTGTTCCGCGCAGCTGTCAACGGCACCTGGGGGCAGGAGATCAGCTATGTGGCAGAAGAGACCGACGAGCGGACATTCACGCTCGACATCGACGAAAACTGGAATGCCGAGAACCTCGACATCGTCGCATTTGTTTATGACAACAGCGGCGTGATTGTGGTGAACCGCGCCCACGTCGAATAACCGCAGACAACCAAACAACAAAACCAACCCATAAATTCCAAACAATGAAAAAACTCTACATCCTCGCAGCCGCCATGCTCACTGCCGGCGCAATGAACGCCGAGACACTCTCGTTTCTCGATGGCGAAACTCCCGTAGCCAACGGCGAGACAATCACATTCACCGAATTGAACGAAGAAGATGTCGCAGACTACGGTGAAGCCAAATTCGAGCCCAAGCTCTATCTCACCACAGACTACGTGACCGGCGAACTCACCGCTATCGCAGAGTGCACAAGCGGTCAGGAGATCTCGTTCTGCTTCGGAGGCAACTGCATGGCCGGTGAAACAGTCACCAAAGAACATGAGTCGATCAAACCCGGCGACAAAGTCGCACTGATGTACGACGTGATGTTCTACGACGTCACCCCCGACTATGAATATCCTGTGGTCAGCACCATCATCTCAGTGACCGACAACTCCAATCCCTCGACAGCAACAACCATGACCGTTGTTTTCGACAAGACATCGAACAGCATCAAGGCTGTAGAGACCGGCAAAAAAGTGACCGTTGCCAACGGAGCATTCGCTTACGTGCTTGACGGCGCAGCCACACTCAATGTCTACAACACCGCAGGCAACCGCGTCTTCACCGCCGCCCTCGAAGGCAACGGCTCGCTCGACGCCCAGCTTGCCCCCGGCCTCTATGTCTACACACTTGCAGGCGAAACCGGCAAATTCGTTGTCCGCTAAGATCACAGCGAGATAAAATAACCGTTACAGCAATGCGCAAGGTAACAATTAAAATTGTATCTTTGCGCATTGCTCTGTCTAATCCAAGCATAATCCTTAAACACATTCATAAACATTCATGAATAAGTTCATTCTTTTTGCCATTGCCGCCGCAACCGCGACACAGGCCATGGCTGCCGGTGACGGTTTTACGGCCGAGCCGGTGCGCGTCAGCGCAGCTCCCGCCGTCACAACCGATGGCGAGGCATCACTCAACTACACCGCCGCATTCGCGCCCTACGGACAGCAGGCTTTCACATCAGCCATCAACCAAGTGGTGAAGCAAGCCGCTGAAATGCCGGAAGAGATACGCAAGGTGCTCGCAGGCAACCAGATCACATCGATCAACATCTACAGCCCGAGCCGCAAGGACAAAAACGAGCCATGCCCCATCACTGAGGCAACAGTGTTCCTGTCACACGACATCTATGGCGAGCCATTCTACAGCAAGGACGTCACTCTGTCATCGACAGCCTATGAGCTCAACTTCTGCGAAATCGACCCTTACACCATTGAGTCAGACAAACCACTCTTCATCGGTTTCAGCTTGCTCCCCAAAGACGACAACAGCTTCTACTTAACCTATGACTATCTCGCAGTTCCGTTCCCCAACACCTGCATCACCAAAATCGGTGACGCCGAATGGAAAACAGGCAACAGCAGCGAGCTTGGAAGCCTCAACATCGGCGCGACAGTGAAAGGCGTGAACCTGCCAATGAACGGAGCGCTGATGATGGACAGCTCGGATATACCCGGCATACTGACTCCCGGATCGAACATCGACGTGAGTCTGGTACTGCGCAACTCGCTTGCCAACCGCATCAACACAATCGATGTCGAATACACTCTCGGCACGGAGAGCAAAACCATATCAGTGCCTGTGACAAGCACAGTCGGCAACGACCGTCACAACTATCTCGACTACAATGAAACCGGTGTGGCCTACTTCTCAATCCCCGGCAACGAGGATCTCAAGGGCATGGATATCCCCGCCGGCTTCACCATCACAAAAGTGAACGGTGACGCCACCAACGCATTCGCCGCACAGGCAACAATGAACAACGACGTCACATTCCTAGATCCGGCCGACGGCTTCGACCGCAATCTCGTGATCGAAGAGGCCACCGGCACATGGTGTGGCTACTGCCCTGCCGGCATCGTGATGATGGAGCAGCTCGGCGAAATGTATCCCGACGGATCGGTGATCCGCATAGCCGTGCACGCATCAAACGGTAACAACGCCATCGACAGAATGGAAGTCGAGGCCTACAAGCCTTTCATCCGTCGGCATATAGGAGGCTTCCCTGCATCGACCGTAAACCGTTCGTACGAGATCGCTCCATTCAGTGCTGATCCTGTAGGCGTGTTCCAGGACTACTACGACGAAATCCGCGCCATCAAATCGCCCGTCACTGTCGATGTGACCGGAGCTGTCACAACACCCAACAAAGACTTCGAGATCACTGCCAACGTGAAATCGGCATATGACATCACAAACAGCAATGACCGCTATCAGGTGTCGTTCGTGATAGTAGAGAACCACGTAGGCCCATACAACCAGCAGAACTACTTCTCGAGCGCGGCCGGTTATGGACTCGGCGCCATGGGTGGCTGGGAAGATGAAGATCCCGTTGTACGCGGCTACTACTTCGACGACGTGGCACGCGCCATCTACGGCTATCCCGGCATCGCCAACAGCCTTCCCGCCGAGATCAAGGCCGGCGAAAGCTACGAAGTGAAACAGACAGCTGAGTTCGGAGCCATCAAGGCTGCCGAGATCAATCTCGTGGCCATGGTGGTCGACACAAAGAAGGATCAGATCATCAACGCCAAGCAATACACTCTCGAAACCGGCATCACCGGCATCGAGAATGTCGAGGCAACTGACGCCGAGACCGACAACGACGCCGCTGCCGAATACTTCACACTCCAGGGTGTGCGTGTGGCCAATCCCGCTCAGGACGGCATCTACATCGTGCGCCGCGGCACTGAGGTAAGCAAAGTGCTCGTGAAATAATCAACACACAGACATCACATCAATCCTCTTAATTTTTCCGTTATGACATGCTACATCATGGTTGACGGCGTGCAGATAGGCCCGATGACAATCGAGCAGATGAGCGCCTACAACATCCACGAAAAAACACCGGTGCGCACCAACGAAAACGAAGAATGGCGTCCGCTGCTCACATTTCCCGAGCTGATGTCCACACTCCAGAACAAAGGTGCCACAGGACGCGCCACCTGCGACAAGGACAAGAACACAGCCGGAATACTCGCATTGCTCGTGGGCTCGCTCGGCATACAGTATTTCTATATCGGGAAAACCACAGCCGGATTGCTTACGATATTGCTGACACTTGTCACCTGCGGACTGTGGAGTTGCCTGACATTCGTTCAGGGCATACTCATACTGATCATGTCGCAGCAGGATTTCGAGCGTAAATTCATCTACACACAATCGAAATTCCCGCTGTTCTGACCCCGCCGCTGACACTATCCCATCAACCCAAAGACCCGCCCCAAAAAGCGGGTCTTTTTGGTTGCCAAAACCGTAATCCACAAAAAAATAATCATTGATCATGGCCTGTTTTTGAGAGTTACTTAGTATTTTTGCATCAGATCAGACCAATGAGACACATGAAGAAATATCTCGTGACCGGAGGCGCCGGATTCATAGGCGCCAATTTCGTGAAATATCTGCTTGACACACATGGTGATGAAATATCGATCCATGTGCTCGACGCCCTCACATATGCGGGCAACCTGATGACCATAGCCGACGAGCTGAAGCGCGACAACGTGGAGTTCACACGTGGCGACATACTCGATGCCGAAACCGTCGGACGGATCTTCGATGAGTTTGATCCGGACTATGTGGTGAATTTCGCAGCCGAAAGCCATGTCGACCGCTCGATCGAACATCCCCGGCTGTTTCTCGAGACCAATATTCTCGGCACACAGAACATGCTTGACCAGGCCCGCCGCTCGTGGCTGATGCCGGGAACAAAGGACACATACCGCCCCGGCAAACGTTTTCTGCAGATCTCGACCGATGAGGTCTACGGGTCTCTGCCGCGCGAGTTCGACACACCTCAGCCGCTGGCTGTGTCTGCCGAAGTGGCCAAGGTGGCCTCGGGGCGCACCGATCTCCACACATTCGGAAAAGAGATGTTCACCGAGGACACTCCGCTCGCTCCACGTTCGCCCTACAGTGCCGCTAAAACCGGAGCAGACCTCATCACACTCGCCTACCACGAGACATACGGCCTGCCTGTCAACATCACCCGGTGTTCAAACAACTATGGCCCTTATCATTTCCCCGAGAAACTCATTCCGCTGATCATAAACAACATATTGACAGGGCGCAGGCTTCCCGTCTACGGACGCGGCGAGAACGTGCGCGACTGGCTCTATGTCACCGACCATGCAAAAGCCATCGACATGGTGCTCCGCCACGGACGCGTCGGCGAAGTGTACAATGTGGGCGGATTCAACGAAGCAGCCAATATCGACATTGTGCGCACGATCATCGACACAATAAGCCGTCTGATGCACGATAATCCCGGCTACATGCCGCTGCTCAAGCGTCCGCTGGACGAGGTTACGTATGATCTGATCGACTTTGTCACCGACCGTCCGGGACACGACATGCGCTATGCCATCGACCCGTCCAAGATCGCCACTGAACTCGGATGGTATCCCGAGACACCATTCAAGGAAGGCATCGAGAAAACCGTCAGATGGTATCTCGACAACCAACCGTGGATGGAGAGCGTCACCTCGGGAGAATATCAGAACTATTACCGACAAATGTATTCCGACCGATGAAAGGAATTGTGCTCGCAGGCGGTTCAGGCACCCGCCTCTATCCGATGACCCGCGGCATCTCGAAACAGCTGCTGCCGGTCTATGACAAGCCCATGATCTACTATCCGGTGTCGACCCTCATGCTTGCCGGCATCCGCGACATACTGATCATATCCACACCCGACGACCTGCCCGGGTTCAAACGCCTGCTCGGCGACGGTCACGAGCTGGGAGTCAGATTCAGCTATGCCGAGCAGCCACGACCCGAAGGGCTTGCACAGGCATTCATCATCGGCGACGATTTCATCGGCGACGACAGCGTGTGTCTTGTGCTTGGCGACAACATATTCTATGGCCAGGGGTTCACAGGCATGCTCACCGACAGCGCCCGCATAGCATCGGGCGATAACGGCAACGCCGTGGTATTCGCCTACCGCGTGCCCGATCCGCAACGCTACGGCGTGGTCACCGTCGGGGCTGACGGCCGTGCCCTGCGCATCATCGAGAAGCCCGAGCATCCCGAGAGCAACCTTGCCGTGACAGGGCTATATTTCTATCCCAACAGCGTAGTGGAGATAGCCCGCAATGTCAAACCCTCGGCACGAGGTGAGCTTGAGATCACGTCAGTCAATCAGGAATACCTCTCACGCCAGCAACTTGTGGTGAAACAGTTCGGCCGTGGATTCGCATGGCTCGACACCGGAACAACCGACTCGCTCAGCGATGCTTCAAGCTTCATCGAGGCCATTGAGAAGCGCCAGGGCGTACAGGTGGCCGCTCTCGAGGAGATCGCATTCCGCAAAGGATGGATCGATGCCGACAATCTACGGCGTCTTGCCTCCCAGATGCAGGCCAACGCCTATGGACAATATCTGCTAACACTCGCCATGCGTCATCACGATGGCAATAAGTGATGTAAGACAGATAGAGCTACCATGCATACGCGATCCGCGTGGCAATCTGACGTTTATACAGAATAAAAGCCATCTGCCGTTTGACATTGCCCGCGTTTACTGGCTCTATGATGTGCCGTCAGACGGCCGTCGCGACGGACACGCGTTCATGCGCCAGCACGAGCTGATCGTGTCGCTGTCGGGATCGTTTGATGTGACCGTCGGCGACGCCACCGGTTCGAGGACATTCACCCTCAACCGACCATTTGCCGGACTGTTAGTGCCACCAATGACATGGCGCTCGCTCCAGAATTTCTCGACCAATTCGGCCGGCATGGTGCTTGCATCAACGCTCTACGACCCGGCCGACTATGTGCGCGACCACGATGAATTTATCCGCATCGCCCGCACAACCACTGCCGACATGCCTGTGGCCGCAACGCCCACGGCCAACCGCCCGTGCGGCCAAGGCGGACATGCCACCTCAAGTGTGGACGATTGCCGCATCATACCACTGCAACGCCACAGCGGGCCTATGGGATCGCTCACTGCCGTCGAGAACACCGACCGGTTTCCGTTCGACGTCAGACGCGTCTACTATCTCTACGATGTCCCATCGGGGGCTGAGCGCGGCGGCCACTCCCACCACACCGAGCAACGCATGATAATGGCTATCGCCGGATCATTCGACGTCACGGTTGACGACGGTGTGTCGCGCCGCACATTCACGCTCAACAACCCCTCGCGTGCGCTCTATATACCGGCCGGCATATGGCGCACTGTCGAGAATTTTTCGTCGGGAAGCGTGTGTCTGGCTCTAAGTTCCAACATCTACGATGCCGCCGACTACGTCCGCGACTACCGGCAATTCCTTGAACTCACATCATGCAAAAGATGAAATATCCTTTTCTTTCGCTCGCCGACGCCAATGCTCCGTATCTCGCAGAAATGCGCGAGGCCGCATGCCGCGTGATCGACTCGGGACGATATATCGGAGGGCCGGAGACTGATGCCTTTGAATCAGAACTGGCCGGAATGCTGCGTGCACCACATGCCGTGGCGGTGAGCAACGGACTCGACGCCCTGCGTCTGATATTGCGTGCATGGATCGAAATGGGCAGGCTGCAAAAGGGCGACGAGGTGATCGTGCCGGCCAACACCTACATCGCTTCGGTGCTGGCGATCGTCGATGCCGGACTCGTTCCGGTGCTGGCCGAGCCCTCGGAATCGACATTTAATCTCGACACATCACGTCTTGAGGAATATCTCACCGGGCGCACACGCGCCATAATGCCGGTGCACCTCTACGGACTCGTGTGCTGGGACACAGCTCTGACCGATTTCATCAAACGACACCGTCTGCTGGTGATCGAGGATGCCGCACAGGCCATAGGCGCCCGAGCACTCATACCCGGACTGTACGGCAGCGAGATGGCCGGTGCACTCGGACACGCCGGAGCATTGAGCTTCTACCCCACAAAAAACACCGGAGCGCTGGGCGACGCCGGAGCTATCGTCACACACGACGCAGAACTCGCCCGCACAGCGAGGGCACTTGCCAATTACGGAGCCGACCGCCGTTACCACAATATCATGGCCGGCTTCAACTGCCGCATGGATCCGATCCAGGCCGCAATGCTGAGAGTGAAGCTGCCCCACACCGCCGAGGAAAACGCCGACCGGTTCGCCCGCGCGCTCGCATATATCCGCACCATCGACCGCCCCGACATCATCACTCCCGAGATACCGCAGGGAGTAGTCGAGCACGTTTGGCACCAGTTTGTCATCCGTGTGACCGGCGAAGGTCAGCGCGACCGTCTACAGCAACAACTCGCCGAAGCCGGCGTAGGCACTGACATACACTATGCCGTGCCTCCTCATATGCAGCCATGCTTCGCGTCACTGCCCCACTCTCCCCTGCCCGTCACCGAAAGACTGGCATCCGAAATACTCTCATTGCCTATCGGGCGTGGCACAACAGTCAAAGACGCAGCCGACATCGCCCGCATAATCAACAGCCTATGAAACGTATCATATCAGCGATCTGCATCATAGCCGCCGTAGCGGCCACATACTTCTGCTCCAACACATCGTCGGGCAAGCAGCCTATACCCATCACGGGCAACATGCTGTCCGTGATCATCGAAAACGGACAACCGGCACATCTGATCCACTATCATGGCATGGACGTGTCGTTCAACCCCGACGCTCATATCCCCAACTGGGTGGCATGGGAGCTGAACTCATCAAGGGTAAACGGCAGCGAGCCGCGCAACGACAATTTCGAGGCCGACACTAAAGTTGGCGGATGCCCCACACCGGGCGATTATAAATTCAGCGGGTATGACCGCGGACACATGGCTCCCGCCGCCGACATGAAGTGGAACAAAAAAGCGATGAGCGAATCGTTCTACCTGACCAACGTCGCACCCCAGACCCACGCTCTTAACAACGGAGCATGGAAGCGTCTCGAGGAAAAATGCCGCCAATGGGCCATGATGGACAGTGTGCTCTACATCGTATGCGGGCCTGTGCTCACCGACGAGCTGACCGAGCGCATCGGCGCTACAGGCGTGGCTGTGCCGCAGAGATTTTTCAAAGTGATTGTAGCTCCATATGCCGATCCTCCAAGAGGCATAGGATTCATCATGCCCAATGGCGCGGTCAAAGGCGGCATGCAACAGGCGGCCTGCTCGATCGACGAAGTTGAAGCCATCACCGGACTCGACTTCTTCGCCGCATTGCCCGACACGATCGAGAATGCCGTGGAACGGCAGTGCAACTTCAACCAGTGGAGCAACCGCCGTCGCTGAACAGCGCTATCTGAGCACATCCGCCACCCGCGAGGCGTCGGCGCCAAGCTCGATGGCACGGCGTCCGTCAGCCTCGGCATCGGCCGATCTGTAGCGCATCTTGTTGAGCATCGCGCGATAGAGATACAGCGTGGGGTCGAGCGGATCAAGCTCGAGTCCCCGGGCAATATCATCGGCAGCATCACCGAGGCGGTCGGTGAGCAGATAGCACAAGGCCCTTTCAGCATAGTATTCAGGCTGCGCTTCCTTGCGCAATGCCGATGTATAGCTGCGTGCCGCCGCTGTGTAATCACCTGCGGCCATAGCGAGCGTGGCCATCCCTACATGGGTCAGCAAAGTGTCGGGAGCAAGATGCTGCAATCTCCTGAAATCGTCGGCCGCACCCGACACATCGCCATTGCGCAGCCTTATCATGCCATGATAGAAATGCGGCTCGACCGCCGCACTGTCGAGTTCGATCAGACGCGCATAATCGGCCATCGCCCTATCCGTACGCCCGGTTGCCGTAAGCACCCGCGCCCGGTTGCGCAACACCACTGTCGACTTCGGTGCCAACTCATGGGCTGCATCGAGCGTGGCCACAGCGAGCGAATCATTGCCCATGGCGAAGCGCACCATGCCGAGATTTGACATCAACAGCACGTTCATAGGATTACCGGGCTGCATCGACATAGCCTCGGTGAGCTTGCACTCAGCCTCGGCGAGTCTGCCGGCGGCGATATCGGCGTCGGCGTCGCCCATCAGATCGAAATACCGGCCGGGCACATCATCGGCGACTGCGGCGACACTGACGGCCAGTACACCAGCCACAGCGATGAATATGTTGCGGAATGTGGTCATATGTCTGATGAAGATCGAAACTCGCGCGGCGACATGCCGGTGTGATGCTTGAAATATTTTCCGAAAAACGATTGGTTGCTGAAATTGAGGGCGGCACTGACCTCCTGGATGGTCATCCCAGTGTTGCGCAACATCAGCTTTGCCTCAAGCACAACCTTGCGGTCGATCCATTCTCCGGCGGGTATGCCGCTGACCGACTTCACCACTGCCGACAGATGCTTGGGACTCAGACACAGTTTGCGGGCATAGTGGCCGACTGCGCGGTCAGTGCGGTAGTCCTGCTCGATCAGGGCGATGAATTTCGACAGCAGTTCCTCACGGCGCGTGGGCACACGCTTTCTGCGCTCCATGATTGTAGTGTAGATGCCGAGCGTCTCGTAGAACAGAGCCTCGCAGACGGCGTTGACCGTCATACGCGCATACGGCACATCCTCAGTCTCTGCGTTTTTACGCATCAACAGATTATGGAGCAGGCGTATGTTCTCAAGCTCGGACTCGCTCACGGGCACTATGGGATTATCCTTGAAATAAGCCAGACAGGGCGCCATATAGGTCATCATCGGCAACAGGCCGTCGAGTTTATCATCTTCGGCAAGAATGATAAAACCCTTGAAGTCGCTCGTCTCACGGATATCGTGGACAACATGCCCCCGGCGCAACACCATTATCGATCCGGCGTGCATCTCACGTGGCGCCAGGTCGATTATTCCTGAGATTGATCCGGCCTCACACACCACAAGAAGCGTGAGGTCGACATGATGCGGCGTGACAAGTCCGAGCAACTCACTGAACGAATTGAAGATGCCAAGTCCGTTTTTCATCCACGACTCAGCTGCCATACGGTTTGCAACCCCAATATCGTTGACCATTATATCTTCAGCTGTTGAACTCATTTACAAGAGCCTCCGCACGCTCGGCATCGGAGCGGCGCACAAGCAATCTCACCCCTCCGAACACCGGAACATAGAGATTGTTGTCATCCTCTACGACAGAGGCAATTCCATTTTCCTCAAGCATCCCCTTGACGATATATGCGTCGGGGGCGACATTGAATGTGGCGATGCTTACTAATTCGTCAGACATGCGGATCATTTTATTTTACGGCGGTTAAGCTCCGCCTGATAGCGGCGGGCGTTGGCCTGATGTGTGGAATAGTCGGATGCGAAATTATGATAACCCGAAAAATCCTCGCGGGCACACATGTAAAGAAATTTGTGAACCGGTGCGTCGAGAACTGCGTCGATTGTCGACACTTCGGGAACGCGTATAGGCCCGGGGGGCAACCCCGCATTGCGATATGTGTTGTAAGGCGATGCGACCGACAGCATCGGAAGCGTGATACGCCGGATGCTGAAGTCGCCCAACGAATATTTCACCGTGGGATCGGCCTGTAGCTTCATGCCCCGTTGCAGCCGGTTGATGTAGAGTCGAGCCACAGCAGGCATCTCATCTTTTTTCGATGTCTCTTCCTCGACTATGGATGCGATGGTCGACACCTGCACCGGCGTCAGACCAAGCTCCGCTGCTTTAGCCCGTCTTGCGGCGTTCCACACACTGTCGCGGTGGCGGAGCAGCTTCGCCACCAGCTCACCGGGTGACACAGTCCAGTAGAAACTGTAGGTGTCGGGGATAAACGCCGCGGGAAACTCCGCCTGACCATAGCCGTGTGCAACCAATGTGTCGGCCACAGCCTGCAAAAACTCATCGGCCGACATGTCGAGCCGTGAAGCCACACGCTGAGCCAACTGTGGCATTGTGCGAATGTTGTTGAACGTCAGATCGACGGGTGTCTGCCTACCTTTGGCAATACGGCGCGACAAGCTGATCGCGCTCTCGCCCGGCTCCACACGATATGCACCGTGCGGACGGGCGTCGCCACCGGCTTGCAGCCGCCATAGTTTATAGACCTTATTGCCGAACTCATATCCGAGATTCGATATCAGCGAATCGGCCACAGCTTCACGGCTCGTCTCTTCAGGAAGGTAGATCCAGGGTCTGTCGTCACCTCCATACCCACGGAAAGCAAAGACAATAATGGCCACGATGACCATCACCACAGCCAGTCCTCCGATGAGAAGAGCATGGGCGTGGCGGCTCATAAATCCTTCGGGCGCTTTCTTTCGCGTACGTTTTTTTGATTTTTCGTCGGTTTTGCGTTCCATATATCAGCGAATTCGATTGCGATCGGCGGCAGGATTGCGGAAGAACGGATCTTGCTGATACTGATCCCACAGCTCATCGACAGGTTCCTGCTCCCCGTCGACAGGCTCGTTGGGGTCGAAACCACGTGTTTTTGGTTTGTTTTTCTTGATTTCCTGCGGTTTCTGAAGATCTACCGGAGTCTCAAATATGTTCCATGACTGCTCGATGTCCCAATTTTTCTTAAGCTCGAGCTTGCGTGGATAGTAGAACACCTCTTCGGGCTGCGTTGCTGATGCTATCTCACCGGTGTCCCACACGCCGTTGGCGTTGCGGTCGATGAACAACCGGGCATAATATGTGCCCGGCATGAGATATTCAAACGTGGCAACTCCATTTTCCACACCTGCGGAGCGGAATGGCTCGTCGCTACGCAACAGCTCGACCACAGCCTGCACCGAATCGGGAATACCCGACACAGTGAAAAACAGCGCCGAATAGTCCTCAAGAGCGCGGGTCGTGAATATGTGCTGCAAAGGCTTGTTGTGCAGACCATATATGTCGTGTATCATGGCCGAATCAACCGTGAGCCGGTATCGCGTGCCCGGCTTCCACTCATATTCAGCTTTGAAATCGCGCGGTTTGAGCGAATCGATCATCACTATGTCCGGAGCTTTCACCGCTAGCCACAATGTGTCGGAAAGATACTCCATGCTGACACCCGTTGTGTCGATCCACCGCACCGGAGCAGATGCCACAAACGACAAAGCCGCATTGAGATCCTGGGTTGTGCCGCCCGAGGGACTGAAACTGAGAAAATCGGTCAGCGGCGCCACGGAGTCGGCAGGCAGCGTGTCGGGCTGTTCCTTCACTTTCTTTGCCTTTGATTTTTTCTGTCCACGTAGTGTGAACGGAATAGTGTCGGTGCGCCAGCTTATCTGGTCAAGCGAATCTGTGAACTGATAGCGTGTAGCGATTTTAAGCGAATCGACAGACATCAGAGCGGTATCGGCGATCCAGAAAGTCAGCGAATCGCGTCCGGCAGATGATTCGGTGACACTCATGCGGCTGAAATCATAACCATCGAACCGTCCGCCGACCACCGTCATATGCGGCAACGAATCGGCGGGCGCCGAGAAAACAAGTTGCAGGCGTTTGCGCTCGGGGCGCTCGTTCTTCACAAGATAACGGGGCGAATAATTCTCGTTGAACCATGTGAGCAACACGTCGTCAGGGAGAAAACGTGTGCCGGTTCTCACCACCACACTGTCCATGCCGGCAGAGCTTGTGACAGTGTCGGTGTATTCGGCCGGTTCTGACGTAGGACTGATCTCAACATCATAAAAAGCCACATCCTCCGATCGATCCCAATGAAAATCACGGTTGACGTCGTTGATGGCGAATATGCGGTAAGCGCCGGGGCGCAGATTGCGTACGGTAAAATGTCCGAGCTGGTTGGTCTTGGTGATACGTTCGAGCGACATGGTGGTCAGCGTTGTGTCGGCAAAACCGTCGGCGCTGTACACACCCACTACCATGCCCTGTGCCGGCTCGAGATTGCGTGCTTCAAAGACCATGCCCGAGATCGAGAGTGTGTCGCGCACCGCTCCGGTCGAGAAATCGAGCGCGAATCCGTCGAGCACGTTGTTTTCATTAAGATCGCGCACGGCATCGGCAAAATCAACCGTGTAAGTGACATCGGGCAGAAGAGTGTCCATGAACTCGACTATGACTCTGCGGCCATTGCCCGAGATGCGCGCCGGTTGCTTTTGCGGTGGCGAGACCACCACCTTGTTCGACGGGTCGTCGAGACTGATATTCTCATCGAAATACACGCTGAGGCGCGAACCGGCGAAATGCAGTGAACCGGGTGGCGGATCGCTCCTGACAAAACGCGGCGGGGTTTCATCACGAGGCCCCCCCTCGGGACGTCCTATCGAAGCGCACGCCGCCATGACCGCAGCTCCAACCACGGCCAACAACAATCTCAAATGCAGCAATCGTCGATCCATACGGCAAAGTTAGCAAAAATCCGCAGGAGCAACCCGATATGAAAGCCTGGTCTCCCTTAAATTTTACAAAAATGCCTGTACGGAGGTCCGTCAAACAACCGCCGGCTTTATTTTTGACAATAAGTAAAGCCATCAGCTGCAAAATGGCTATATTTGCAACATCATGAAACACTTGTATCTATTTGCTGCAATGGCGTCTGTCTGCGCCAACGCATGGTCGCAGGAGCTACCTGCCACAAACGAGCCTAATGAGGGTCTATACTTCATGCAGTGCTATATCCGTCAATATTCCGACCGAGCGATCAACACATTCATCAATTTTCAGATGGTGAAAGATGGCGAGAACAACGATTATGTGCTTCATGGAATTGTCGACGAGTTGATCGAATATGGCTCGATGCGACAAGACGGCAAGATCGAGAAGGTGTCGGATCTGCGTGGCCACATCGGAAGCGACGGACTGCTGACCATAGCGCCGTGGCAGCATGTCATGCGCCAGCAGGATGAAAACGGTGTGTGGCACGATGTGTATTTCACCGGAGGTTATTGCGGTTGGGATTTCACTGACGAGGATGACCTGAAGCAATCTGACAACAACTCAAATCTCGCCGTGAAAGATCTGCCGGTATTCTTCACCGTCAGGGACAATAATGGCGAATACACATCAATGTATTCTGAAAACGGATTTTTCTTCGTTTGGGAAAATGAATCCACCGATGAAAAGCGATTCCATTACTGCGATTACTTCCAAGTATCCGGAGATATAACGCAATACAATGCCATCTTCAATGCCGAGGAACATGACAGCGACAACCATTTGCCGATAGCCCCACACAAATCGTTCTACATGGATTGGGACGGTGCGAAAATCTTTCACGGCTATGTCGTTATAGTAGATGATATTATGAAGATCTCTTCGGCATGGCAACCGCATAGCTACAACAAAGCGTCTGCACCGGCAGTGACATTCTCACGTAACGCCACAGACTCAGACGTGTGGAACAGCATAAACACATTATGCGGTATTTCCGGAAATCCACTGAACGCATATCTTTGGGAAATTGACAGCGACAGAAATCTTATAGGCGATGAAGCCAATCTGACCGTGAAGACCCGCAAGGACGAATGGGGTAACATGGTAATTGACTTACCCACATACAGACGTATGTATTATACTCCGGAAGGACACTTAAGTATGTCTTTCAACACTGAATATCCGCAAGTTATCACAATATATCGCTTTATACCTGAAGTAAAGTTGCCGGAAAACGGTGACAACGGTGACAATGGTGATAACGGAGAAAATGCCATCCTGACCCAAACCGCATCGGACGGCCATGACAATGTGGAATACTTCAACCTGCAGGGCATGCGTCTGAACAATCCCGTCAGAGGCACAATCGTGATCGAACGCAAAGGAATGAATTGCCGCAAGATCCGTTTCTGATCTCAGAGTGTGTTCCAACCACAAAACCGCCGCGGGCTTCACAGCTCACGGCGGTCACACGTTCATTGGGAAAATTGAGTGAGTTATGCATTCCGGCACAGACGCCGCCGTCGCGGGCCTATGCTGTAAAGCAGATCCTGTATATGCTGCTCGCTGCGAGCCTCTTCGAGAAGTATCTCGTCGGCCAGCGAGCAGGTGCGCTTATCCGACTTCCGTGCGAGATCAGCGATTTCCTGATATCGTATCATGGCATCCTCTTCAGCCATGCGTATCGATTTAAGAAACTGCTCAAGACCATGGCACACCGAGGTAAACGAAGCGGGGCGCATGTCGGCAAACGAAACTTCAGGTCGCCCGCCAAGTTCGATAATGCGCCGGCAAAGCAGCTTGGCATGACGCAACTTGCCTGCGGCATGGCGGAGCAATGATGCCGGCAGATCGATAAACTGAGGACAGACAACGGTGCGCGATGCAGCCCAATAGCGGTAGTAAGCGAGCCATTCGGCGCTCAATGCGGCACACAGCCGATCGAGCAGCGGAGACTTGCCGGTGAAAGGGATTTTGTCAGTCATACGTTGTGAGGGGTTATCAGTGAACATGTGTGACATTGTAACGTCCGTATCGCCGAATGGTTCGTATGAAACACGCGCCCACGGCACATACCGCGCAAATAAATTTGGCTTTGCTCCCGACTTATTCGTATCTTTGGGGTGCGCTACGCTAACTACAAAAAGAAACTCCAAGTCATGACAAAGAGAGTAAGACCCAAAAAAGCGCTCGGCCAGCATTTTCTTACAGACCTGAATGTGGCAAAGCGAATCGCCTCGACCCTCGACGAATACAAGAACCTGCCTGTGATCGAGGTAGGCCCGGGAATGGGTGTGCTCACACAGTTCCTGATCGATGACGGACACGACGTGCGTGTTGCCGAGATCGACGACGAAAGTGTGGAGTATCTTAAAGAGAATTTTCCTGCTCTCGACGGTCGTATAATCGAAGGCGACTTTCTGAAAATGGATCTTGACGATGTGTTTGCCGGCGACGGCAAATTCTGCGTCATCGGCAATTACCCCTACAATATATCGTCGCAGATATTCTTTCATGTGCTTGACTATAAAGACCGCGTGGCATGCTGCTCAGGCATGCTGCAGCGCGAGGTTGCCGAGCGCCTTGCGGCAAAACCGGGCACGAAAGCCCGCGGGATATTGAGTGTGCTGCTTCAGGCTTGGTTTGACGTGGAGTATCTTTTCACTGTTGACGAGAATGTGTTTAATCCGCCACCCAAGGTAAAAAGCGGCGTGGTGAGACTGACACGCAACACCGTCTCTGACCTCGGATGCGATCCCGCACTGTTCAAGACGGTGGTCAAAACCACATTCGGAATGCGCCGCAAGGCTTTGCGCAACAGTGTGCGCGGATTGCTGCCCGCCGGAGCTCCGTTGCCCACGAGCGAGCTGCTGGCAATGCGCCCCGAGCAACTCAGTGTCGCTGACTTCGTGGAACTCACCAATCTGATAGAATCTGTCCGTAAACAGTGATGAAACAGTTCACAGAAGACTATCTCGAAAGAATACGCCGCATCGTGCACGAGCGCAACGACGCAGAGGCACGCAAGGCACTGGCCGATCTTCACCCCGCTGACATCGCCGAACTCTACGGCGATCTCGATTTGGGTGAGGCTGAATATCTCTATGCACTGCTCGACGAGGAGAAGGCTGCCGACGTGCTGATGGAACTTGACGAGGACGACCGCCGCAAGTTGCTGTCGGGCATGGATGTCGAGGACATCGCAAAACAGATCGACCACCTCGACACTGACGATGCCGTCGACGTGATACAGGAACTCGACGAAGACGAGCGCGAGAAGATCCTCAGCCACATCGACGATGTGGAACAGGCCGGCGACATCATCGACCTGCTGAAATACGACGAGGACACGGCCGGCGGCCTCATGGGCACCGAGATGATCGTGGTCAACGAAAACTGGTCTATGCCCGAGTGCATCAAGCAGATGAGAATGCAAGCAGAGGATATGGACGAGATATACTACGTCTACGTGGTGGACAATGACGACCGTCTGCGGGGCATTTTGCCTCTAAAGAAGCTGATCACCCATCCATCGGTGTCAAAGATAAAGCATGTGATGGAGACCGAACCGATCTCGGTGAAGACCGACACTCCGATCGACGACGTGGCTATCGATTTTGAAAAATACGACCTCGTGGCAATGCCTGTCGTTGACAGCATCGGACGTCTTGTGGGACGCATCACCGTCGACGACGTGATGGATCAGGTGAGGGAATCGACCGAGAGGGACTATCAGCTTGCCAGCGGTCTGTCGAGCGATATCGAAACGAGCGACAACCTTTTCTCCCAGACAAAAGCACGCTTGCCATGGCTGCTCATAGGCATGGTGGGCGGACTATGCAACTCTGTGATTCTCGGCAATTTCGAGGAAGGTTTCGTGGCCGATCCGGCTCTGGCGCTATTCATTCCTCTGATAGGCGGCACAGGCGGAAATGTGGGTACACAATCTTCGGCAATCGTGGTGCAAGGTCTGGCCAACGGCTCTATGGAGCTTAAGAATTCCACACGCCAGCTGTTGAAAGAGCTTGGTGTGGGACTGGTGAACGGTTGTATAATCTCGCTGCTGGTATTTGTCTACAACTTCCTGCGGCTGGGTGCCGGACATCAGGTCACCACTGTGGCTGTGTCCCTGTCGCTGTTTGCCGTTGTGATGTTCGCATCGGTGTTCGGCACATTCGTGCCACTGACTCTCGAGCGGTTCAAGATCGACCCTGCACTGGCTACCGGCCCGTTCATCTCCATCACCAACGACATCGTGGGCATGCTGATATACATGAGTATATCCACAGCACTGATCTCAGCGCTGCTTTAACGGTGTTGTCAACGGCGGAAAACGCTGCGCAACTTGAGCCAGAGCGGCGAAGGCGCGGCCTCGAAGTCGGCCGACATGGCGCGCGACATGGTTTCGAGATCGGGCTCGACACCCGATTGTCCGGGATATATCACAACCAGATTGTTGCGCGAGAAGTAGCGCTGCAGGAATTCAGGAAGGGCATCCATATCGCTCTCGAACGACAACGATGCCCTGCGGGCAGATATCACGACAAACAGGTCGTCGTCGAGCACATCGGCAGCCATAAGCACAAAATCATCCCAACCTTGCATGGCCACATGCTCGGCACGTATGTCCCACTTGTCAGCAAGAAGGATTGAGCGCACATAGAGCCATGTCGCCGAGGCACATCGGAATATTATACGGCAACCGAGTTCGGCCGACAATGACGCCAGAGCCTCCACCCACCGGCGGAAACCGGTCTCATACTCAGCTCTCGGGGGCACAGCGACAACTATGCGCGTAAGCGTGTTGACCGGAATGAAACACCGCGTTATCACAACCATTTTGGGGGTGGACTTCACAAGCTGCTCGATCTTGCTCCCGAAAAACGAATCTATGACATTGGCACGGCGGTGCAGACCGATGATGATGTCGGTGATATCGCGCTCGGCGATGGTGTTGAGCACACCGGTGACTATATTGATGTCGTAGCGCTCAAGCGGCGTGATCACAGCATCGACCGTGGCGGCAGCCTTCTCCGCCACTTCAAGCGAATTGCGCCCTATGGCTCGCGACGCAGGAGTGTTGTCGCTGCGCACATGCAGGGCATACAACCTGTTGGCCTTTGACCGGCGACCGCTCATAAGCAATGCCAGATCGACAAGCTGCGGAGCGGTTATCGGGTTGGAAACAGTGATGAGTGTGCGCACGGCCGATTGCGCCCCCGACGGCACAACGCCGGATTTATCCTCCTTGAGCTGCATCAGTTTGAGCCTGCGCGATGCACGCTCCGTACCAAGCGACGACACCGTGCATGTGACCAGAATCATGACAATCGTGCCATTGAGTATCTCCTCGCTGAAAAGCTGCATGCCATAGCCTATGGTCACCACAGCAAGCGCTACAGCCGTGTGGGCGTTCGACAGCTGATACATCATCGATCTGTCGAGCGACTTCAACCTGAAGACCAACTGTGTGATCCACGCTGCAATCCACTTCGATGCCATGGCCACAACCGACATCACGGCAGCCACATAAAGCGTTGTCCATCCGCGGGTGACGACTCCGACATTGATCATCATTCCCACCCCGATAAGAAAGTAGGGAATAAAAATGGCGTTGCCCACAAACTCGAGGCGCGTCATCAGCGGCGAACGCGCCGGCACATAGCGGTTCAGCACCAGCCCGGCAAAAAATGCGCCGAACACACCTTCGATGCCAAGCCATTGGGCGACAGCCGCGGCAAGGAACACCATCGAGAGAATGTAGATAAACTGAGCCACACAATCGATATACCGCTTGAAAAACCATCGCGTCACACGCGGATAGAGGTACACCGTGAGCACACAGAACACCCCGAGATACAGCAGAAGACGCAGCGTACCACCGACGTGGAACACACCGTCGCGATACACTCCGGCCACAGCGGCAAGAACTATCAGCGATCCCATCACAGCCACGATCGTGCCCGCGATCGCTATCACCACCGGGGGCGATTTCGTCAGTCCGAAACGCGACACGATGGGATAGGCCAGCAATGTGTGGGCTGCGAACATCGACGCAAGAAGCGTAGCTCCGAGCATATCCAGACCGAGAAACGCCACACCGGCTCCCATACCGCACAAAAGCGGCAGTATGAACGTGAAAAGTCCGAAAGCCAGCCCTCGCGACATGTTCTTCTTCAAATGATACATGTCGATCTCGAGACCGGCCAGAAACATCAGGTAGAGGATGCCCACCTGACCGAAGACCTCGAAACTCATATCTCGCGCAAGGATATTGAACCCGTAAGGCCCCACTGCCACCCCCGCGAGAATGAGTCCGATCACATAGGGTATCTTGATGCGCTGCAACAGCAACGGCACAACCAATATTATTCCCAGCACAACCAGGAAGATTGTCACCGGAGAGGTGACCATGGGTGTCGCGGCAACGCCCGGCATATCAAGACTGATCAGACATTGCCTCGCCAACCGTTGGCGATCATATATTCGGCGATCTGGACGGCATTGAGCGCCGCTCCCTTTCTGATCTGGTCAGCGACTATCCAGAATGTGATGCCACAGTCATCAGCTATGTCACCACGCAGACGACCCACAAACACCGGATCTTTGTCAGCCGCATCAAGAGGCATCGGATAGACATTTGAAGCAGGGTCATCAACATAAACCACTCCCTCGGCGTTGATGAACGCATCGCGCACGGCAGCGATGTCAAGCGGACGCTCGGTCTCGACCCATACCGATTCGCTGTGGGCACGCATGACGGGCACACGCACGCAAGTGGCGCTGACACGGATGTCAGGCGAATGCATGATCTTGCGGGTCTCGTTATACATCTTCATCTCCTCTTTTGTATAGCCATTGTCCTGAAACACATCTACGTGAGGAATTACGTTGAACGCCAGCTGATGGGCAAATTTCTCAACCTTGATGTCGCCACCGGTGGCAATGGCACGATGCTGCTGCGCCAACTCATCCATGGCCGACGCACCGGCTCCGCTCGCAGCCTGGTATGTGGCCACGTGAACTCTGCGTATGGTCGACAGATCATTCACGGGCTTCAGAGCCACCACCATCTGTATGGTGGTGCAGTTGGGATTGGCTATGATATTGCGCGGAGTATCAAACGCATCCGCTCCATTGACTTCGGGAACAACCAACGGCACATCATCGTCCATGCGGAACGCGCTCGAATTGTCGATCATCAAAGCTCCGTGACGCGTGATCAAACCGGCATAACGCTTGCTCGTTGACGCCCCGGCCGACACAAAAGCGATGTCGACACCTTTGAAAGCATCGGGCTGCTCTTCGGTGAGCAGCTCGATTGTGATCTCTTTGCCACGGAATGTACATGTGCGGCCGGCACTGCGCTCCGAACCGAAAAGACGCAGTGATGTCACCGGAAACGGACGCTCGGAGAGCACTCTCAGAAATTCCTGACCTACGGCGCCGCTCGCGCCAACGATAGCTATGTTCATATATATCGAGTGTGGTTGAATTGAATATGGTGTATATGACGACAGGGAGGCTTATGGCCTCCCTGCAAATTTACGAAATCTTTGCAAATTGTCAGGCGTACATAGCCTCAATTTCGTCGGCATAACGGCTGGCAATGACCGGACGCCTTATCTTGAGGGTGTTCGTAAGCTCTCCGGCCTCCATCGTAAACTCACGCGGCAGCAATGTGAACTTCTTTATTTTCTCAAAGCCGGCCAAACCTTGCTGAAGAGTCTCTATACGCTGCTCTATGAGCGATCGTATATCGGCATTTTTCACCAGATCCTCTACCGAACGATAATGTATCTGCTTCTTGCGGGCATATTCCTTTATGGCCTCGAATGCAGGTATGATTATGGCTGTGACATACTTGCGCTGATCGCCAATCACCGCCACCTGCTCGATATATTTGTCCTGGCCAAGACGGCTCTCTATCGCCTGCGGGGCGATATACTTGCCATTTGAAGTCTTGAAAAGATCCTTTATCCTCTCTGTCAATATCAGAGCGCCTGTGCCGTCTATGCGCCCCGCATCACCCGTGCGGAACCACCCATCCTCGGTAAAAGCTTCGGCCGTGGCATCGGGCTTGTTGTAATAGCCACGCATGACAGTCGGCCCTTTCACGAGTATCTCGTCAGATTCTCCGATCTTGACCTGCACCCGGGGCATGGTAGTGCCCACCGAACCTATCTCATAGTCTTTCGATGGATAGCACGTGACCGTAGCCGTGGTCTCTGAGAGTCCATAGCCTATCACCACCGGAATGCCGCATGATATCAAAAACTCTGTGATCACAGGCGACAATGGCGCTCCGGCCGTAGGAAAGAGATTGCCCCTGTCAATGCCCACCGCACGCCGCAAGGTCGAGAATATGCGGCGATCGTAGAACCGATATTGCATCTCGAGCAGACGGGGCACTTTCTTACCAAGACGGACATAACCGACATTGCGCCTGCGACCCACCTTTATAGCCCGCGACACTATGGTGCGCTGAAGCCAGCTCATCGATGCGATCTTCTCCTGCACACCCGTATAGACCTTTTCCCAGAACCGTGGCACCGAACACATGCACGTAGGGCGCACCTCCTTGAGTGTGTCCTGAATGACACGCGGATCGAGATTGATCCACACGCGCATCGACATATACAGGCAAAAATATGTCCACGCCTTTTCAAATATATGGCTCATCGGAAGGAACGACACCGACGTGTCCCGGTCGCTCAGCATGGTCAGACGCTCACGATGTATGGCCATGGCGGCATCAAAACAGCTATGGGGCAAAACAGCGCCCTTCGGCTCTCCCGTAGTGCCCGACGTGTATATCAGCGTGGCTATATCGTCAGGTCGGGCTGCTGCACGGCGTGCATCCACCTCGGCATGACATTCGGCGCTTGCCGTCCGGCCAAGTTCGATAAAGCGGCCGAATGTTAGCGATTCGGTGTCGCCTTGCTTGCGCTCCACATCGTCAAAGACGACTATCTGCCGCAGTGATTTACACTGTTTCTTGGCCTCAAGCGCAATCTCATATTGCGCCTCATTACCGACAAACAGCAGACCGGCGTCTGTGTCGTTGAGTATATAAACCAACTGCTCAAGCGACGATGTGGAATAAACCGACACCGGAACTGCACGGTTGGCATATGCGGCAAAATCTACTGTCAGACATTCGGGACGGTTGGCCGAAAACACGGCCACCATCTGCTGAGGCTTGAGCGATAGAATCTCCATGGCACATGCCGCGGTCTGAACGTCGGCCTCAAACTGACCCCACATTACGGGTTGCCATTTTCCATCGGCCGTCCGGCTGAAAAAGGCCTCGCGATCGGGGTGATTTACCGCCTGCTTGCCGACAAGATTGGTGAGTATGTTGGGCATAATCAATCTCGTTTCGTGAACGAATGGCACAAAGGTAGTACCATTATAGACATTTATAACAGC
Source organism: uncultured Bacteroidales bacterium (assembly GCA_947570265.1). GTDB lineage: Bacteria > Bacteroidota > Bacteroidia > Bacteroidales > Muribaculaceae > CAG-1031. The sequence goes on from CANOUR010000002.1 coordinate 38,241, forward strand.
CGGCGCAGCCAAAACTGACGTGGCGTTAACATCCTTTTCCGACGAGACGACAATCGTTAACGTTGGTTAACATTTTGCACACAATAGGCCATGTGCGTGCATTTACGCACATATTACGCTGTTTTTATGGATATTACACTGGCATCAGGAGCGTGATGGCGTACGTTCCTTGATCGTGCCGTGTCGATAAGCCCATAAGAGATCGCGTAGCTCGTCGATCTGTGCCTGTAACTCGATACCCTTGTCGGTGTCGCGCACCCTGACACGATTCTGGCTAAGCTCGACAAGTTGTATCGTCGACTTGATATCGAGTCCGCGCAATATGGCATCCTCCGTAGACGAAAACGGCTCATGCTGCACAAGCTGAAAACCTCGGGAATGGTAAACGAGGGTATAGCCCGCGATTCCGGTCGTGTGGTGATAAGCCTTGGCAAATCCGCCGTCAATCACCATCAGCTTGCCATTGGCTCGCACAGGCTGCTCTCCCTTGCCCACCTTCACGGGCACATGACCGTTGATGACGTGCCTGTGCTCACCTTTGACATCGAAAGCGTCGAGTATCGAATCGATCACATGCTCGTCGTCACGCAACACATAGTAATGACCCTTGCGCTCCTCGTGTGTTGACTTATCCGCTATGAAATAGCGCTCGAACGTGGTCATGGCATGCTTGTCGAAAAGAGGTGAATCCGGGCCACACCACAGATACCAATAATAATCTATGGCATAACGTCTCACATCGTCGGGTGTGTCGCGCGTAAACGCAGCGCGCATCAGCAGCCCGATATTGTGGAGCAACTCACGGCCTTTGAATTTAGTGCCCATCAGGTCTATCTCCTTGAGCGATCCGTCGGCATTGAGAGGCATCGATGCATGGAACATCAGATTGCCATTGACTATCGAATACATGCAGCCGTGTGAAAAGAACACATTTATGTGACGACGCAGCTTGTCGCTGACCATGAACGAATGATGCAGCTTGTCGACAAGCTGCCGTTCCTCAGGCGTGAGCCGGAACGGATCAGCCGGATCGACTGTCGGCAACACACTGTCACGCATCGGATAGGTCTTCCCTTCGAGCACCACCGTAGTGCGGTCGTCACTAACCGCCCCCAGCAGCTTGCGCGACGACATGCCCCACTCGGGGTGAGCGTCGATCATCTGTCCCTCGAGCTTGAACTGTATTATCGCTATCGCCTTGTGCATCTTGGCAAGAAGCGAGCGGCTCTTGGGATTATCGGCCGGATCATCCTTGTCGAGCTTGGGATCAAAGACCTCGCAGGGATCGTCGGCATACGTTTCCATTGCAAATGTCGCCAACGGAACGAGATTGATGCCGTAACCATCCTCGAGAGTGGCCATATTGCCATATCGCAATGCTATTCGCAACACATTGGCGATGCAGCAGTCATTGCCAGCGGCAGCACCCATCCACAGCGCGTCATGGTTGCCCCACTGTATGTCGAAATTCTCATATTCGAGCAACGTGTCCATGATTATATGCGCCCCTGCCCCACGGTCATATATGTCGCCGAGTATGTGGAGCTGGTCTATGCTCATGCGCTGTATGACATTGCTGATAGCGATTATGAACTCATCGGCCTGGCCGGTGGATATGATCGTCTCGACAATGCGGTTGTAGTAAGGCTGCTTGCTTTCGCCCGACGGAGCCTCGTGCAGCAACTCCTCGATAATGTAGGCAAACTCCTTTGGCAGAGCCTTGCGCACTTTCGAGCGGGTATATTTCGACGACACCGACTGGAGCACCTTCACAAGCCGATGCAGCGTGATATTGTAGAAATCCTCGAGATTGTCCTCCTCCGCACGCAGATACTCGAGTTTCTGCTCGGGATAATATATCAACGAACATAGCGACGTGATCTCGCTGTCGCGCATGGTGTTGCCATATATCTCACGCACTTTGCGCTTGATATTGCCCGAGGCGTTTTTCAGAATATGGCGAAACGCCTCATGCTCGCCATGCAGATCTGCGATATAGTGCTCCGTGCCTTTCGGCAGGTTGAGGATCGCCTCGAGATTGATAATTTCGGTGGAAGCTGCGCTCACCGAACCGAAATCACGTGAAAGAAGCTCAAGCACCCGGTGATCGCTACCTGAATGTCGGGCGGCGGGAACTGCAGGCAGCGCGGGCATGGTTATATCCTTTGTCATGCGTTTGTTATAAGAGAATACTGCAAACATAACACTTTTTTGTGTAATATTGTCCATACCCTCGGTTATTATTCCTCCACTGTTCAAAATGATCCGACAAGTGACATGCAAGGCTGCCCGCGCAACTGCGGACAGCCTTGTCTATGAGTGGGAGACTACTCGTGAATTATTCAGCTTTTCCGTCGCTGCCGAGTACGTTGGTGATCTTGTGGATATAGAGACGCTCCATCTCGTCACGTGCCGGGCCGAGATATTTGCGGGGGTCAAACTCAGCAGGCTTTGTGGCCAACACCTCGCGGACAGCGGCTGTCATTGCCAGACGGCTGTCAGAGTCGATGTTGATCTTGCACACAGCGCTCTTGGCTGCCTTGCGGAGCTCTTCCTCGGGAATGCCGATGGCATTGGGAAGCTTGCCTCCGTATTTGTTGATCGTGTCGACATATTCCTGAGGCACCGAGCTCGAGCCGTGGAGTACGATCGGGAATCCGGGAAGTTTCTCCATCACGGCATCAAGCACATTGAATGCCAACGGCGGCGGAACAAGGCGACCATTGGCATCGCGGGTACACTGCTCGGGGGTGAACTTATACGCTCCATGGCTTGTGCCGATTGAAATGGCAAGGCTGTCGCAACCTGTGCGTGTAGCGAAGTCGATAACCTCCTCGGGATCGGTGTAGGTGTGGTGGTCGCTCGACACCTCATCCTCTACACCGGCAAGCACTCCGAGCTCGCCCTCAACGGTCACGTCATACTGATGGGCAAAATCCACAACTTTCTTTGTCAATGCCACATTCTCCTCATAGGGAAGATGCGAGCCATCGATCATGACGCTCGAAAAACCATTTTCTATGCAATCCTTGCACAGCTCAAACGAATCACCATGGTCGAGGTGAAGTACAATCTGGGGATGCTCCCATCCGAGCTCCTTGGCATAAGCTACCGCACCCTGTGCCATATAGCGCAGAAGCGTAGGGTTGGCATAGTTGCGAGCGCCCTTGCTCACCTGAAGTATGACAGGAGATTTCTCTGTGGCAGCGGCCTTGATGATGGCCTGAAGCTGCTCCATATTGTTGAAGTTGAAGGCAGGGACGGCATATCCTCCCTTGATTGCCTTGGCAAACATCTCTCGGGTGTTGACAAGACCCAGATCCTTATAATTTACCATTTTGAAAACTTTTAATTGACGATTAATTACTCTGTATGTTCATTGATACGTTTGCAAAATTACTAATTTTGCTTGTGACGACCAACTTTCAATGTTTGAGAGCCTGAAGTTATCTCTACTTTTTCAATTTGGCAAGGCCAGAATAAGCTGCGGGAGCTTCGACACCCGCATTCACTCGGACTGTCGCTCTCCCGCAGAGATCTGATCTTCGTTGCGATTTCAAATGCTTGCAGCCTCAACACTTGTTCTTGATCCTCTCAAGCTGTGTACCGAGTGCTTCGAGAGCCACATCGACTGCCTCCTCGAAAGTATCGGCGGTCTTGTCGGCGACCGCATCAGGAGCACCGGGAACAGTGAGGGTAATGATGACCTGTTTGTTGTTGGCAGTCTCAGGCTTGACCACACGCAGACTCACATCAGCAGTCATGACCATAGGATAGCGATGTTCGAGTTTTGCCACTTTTTTGGTTATGAACGCGTTGAGCTTTTCTGTAGCTTCAAAATGGATTGCATTGATTGTAAGATCCATAAGGTCCTCCTTTCTTTATTAATTTTTGGTGGCACGTGGATGTGCCTGTTGATAATTCTTCTGTATGTCGCGATAGCCCAGATGCGTGTAGATCTGCGTCGTGGCGAGACTCTGGTGTCCAAGCAATTCCCTCACTGAATTGAGATCTGCGCCTGAGTTGAGCAGGTCTGTGGCACACGAATGGCGTATCACATGCGGACTCAGACGCGCTGCATGCACACCGGCCTGCTCCATCATCCGCCGCACGATTATATAAACACTCACACGCCCCATGGGTTCACCTGCTGCGGTTACAAACAGCCGTCCGTCGCGATCCGCCGGTGAAGGCGAGATTCCTTCGCTGTCGCGGAGCATACGATAGGCATCAATGTCGCGGCACAGCTGGCCTCCGATGGGCACTATACGCATCTTGCGGCGTTTGCCTGTCACGCGCAAAGTCCCTCCGGCAGTGTCGGCCCACGCATCGCGCAGATCAACAAGCTCCTGGCATCTCAGACCGGTCGAATAAAACATATCTATGATCAGCCTATTGCGCGCTACCTCAAAGTCGTTGTGAGCACCGGCATCCTCCTCATCAAGCAGTGAACGCATCTCTGCCGGCTTTACAAATACAGGCAATGGCTTAGGCAAACGAGGCGTTACAAGACTTTCCGCCGGACTCGAGGCGACCACTCCACGCTCAAGCAGATAGCGGTAGAACGTGCGAAGAGCCGATGCTTTACGCTTTAGCGATGACGCTGCAATACCACGGCGGCTCTCGTGGCCAAGCCATGCACGCAGATCCGACGTCGTCACATCGACCGGATCAAGCGGTCTGACACCTCCGTCGGTCGCCCAATTCTCCCAATCGCGCAAATCGAGGCGATAGGCCGCCACGGTGTTGCCCGAGAGATTCAGCTCGGCTGCCAGATGCGTGAGGAAACTGTCAATGGCCGGATTCATTGCGGGATGCTGTTGTTGAATGAGTGCTTTTCCGCGCCCTCATATCGCAAAGCTAACATTTTAAATCGTCAAATGCAAATCAAATTGACGTTAAAATTGCCTCAAATATCAAAAAACGACATTAAATTTACGTATTAGCCTGACAGGCTGATACGATTCCTTCGCCCGTCTGAGTCCGGGATCGCCGGCATCGTCCTGACGGTTGATAAATTCAATTTCGGGATGCCTCTCGACCATCATCTTTGCAAACAACTGGTTGACTGTCTCACCTGCACCGGCAACCTCATGATCCATCTTCTCGATATGCACGTGCAATGTGTCTCCGACCACCTCGGCGAAAGTGAATGCCACCACTCCGCGTCCGGGCACTGACAGCACCGCACCTTCAAACGGATATCCCTCAGGATTGGCCAGCACGCGCGACACTTGTTCCCGCTCATAGCGCGCCATCTCAGGCTTTCCGGCCGGAAGCTGCAGCAAGTCATGAAACCGACGCACTTCAGCTATATTGGACGAATCTACCGCACAAAAAGTAAAATCGGGGTTATCAGCCATGAAACGATTGACATGGTTGCGCTTTTTATTGAACTTTTTCCCTGTGAGAGTGGCCAAAGAGCGGGCATCATAGATATAGTCCGCCCAGCCATCAAGCTCAGTCACAATAGTCGGGCCAAGCCGCTCGAGATCGGCAAGCGCATCCTCTGGAACTGCAGAGAAACGGGCTTCGATACCGTTTGCACGACAATGATCGCGCACAAGCGCCACTGACTGTGAGAGCGGCATATCACCTACAGGAAGTGAGAATGCCGGCAATGTCACATCGTTCTCCGCGAGCCCCTTGATAAACAGGGTGCCTCCCTTGACACAGTATGTATAGCTGAACATATCAGTCCACATCAGCACACCACCGGCCGTGAAGTCGCATGTGCGCCATGGAGCGGAATAGAGTCCGGGCAACATCTCGGCAAGTACGTCGAGTGTGGCCGGCCTGAAATTCAGATAATCGGCATGCGCATGACGTTGCGCTAAGCGCGATGATGAAACGTGTGGAGTGTGGATGAACAACGATGGTCTCATAAATATTCAGTCTTGTCTATGATGACGACCCGCAGCGTGCGGGTCGTCATCATAAAAACATCGGGCGGACTATCATGGTTCAGTCGTGATCACGCTGGCTGAAATAGAGCTCGAGAGCCTGTTTGGCTGCTTCAAACGAGGTCATGCTGTTGTCCATCACCAGACGCTCGTTCCGCTCAAGCATTGCCGCAACATTGGGATTATCATAGAAGTCACTGCGAAGGCGCTCATTGATCGTCTCATACATCCAGTAACGGGCCTGTTGCGAACGTTTGATTTCGAAATATCCATTGCGCTTCACAAATGCAAAATAGCGATCTATCATGTCCCACACCTCTTCGATGCCAAGCTCATAGTATCCGCTGTAGGTCAACACCTCGGGCGTCCATCCGCTGTCGGCAGGCGGGAATAACTGCAGGGCACTGCGGAACTGAGCCTTGGCAAGCTGGGCACGGTTGATATTGTCTCCGTCGGCCTTGTTTATGACTATACCGTCGGCCATCTCCATTATGCCGCGTTTTATGCCCTGAAGCTCATCGCCGGTGCCGGCCAGCTGTATAAGCAAAAAGAAATCGACCATCGAATGAACTGCGGTCTCGCTCTGACCAACACCCACGGTCTCTACGAAAATATTGTTGAAGCCGGCCGCTTCACACAGTATTATCGTTTCACGGGTTTTGCGTGCAACGCCACCCAGACTGCCGGCCGATGGGCTTGGGCGGATAAATGCGTCAGGATGAACCGACAGCTTCTCCATGCGCGTCTTGTCCCCGAGAATACTGCCACGCGTACGCTCGCTCGAGGGGTCAATCGCCAGCACCGCGAGCTTGCCGCCCTGACGCAGCACATGCAAGCCAAAAACGTCGATCGACGTACTCTTTCCCGCTCCGGGCACACCTGTGATGCCAATACGGCGCGAATTGCCGCTGTAGGGCAGACACTTCTCGATCACTTCCGATGCTATTGCACGGTGGGCAGGCGAAACGCTCTCAACCAAGGTCACGGCGCGCGACAGACGTGTGATGTCGCCCTTGAGTATTCCTTCTACCAGCTCTGCCGCTGTGGGAAGCGGAGCTGCGCGTCTACGCTTGAGATAAGGATTGACACTCGGGGGCTGAACCACACCGGAGTTTACCGTAAGACCCATGTATTTATCATCATTTTCAGGGTGTTCCATGATTCGATATATGATATATGTTTGTTTATCGTGTCAGTTCACCTACCACACGCACCACTGTGCGCGGATTGGCCGGATCATTTGTGATTATTATTATCCGTGAGTTCAACATCTCTCGGCCTGCAAGACCGGCCACATCTACTGTCACCGGAATCTTCACTGACTTGCCCGGTTTGACAGCCTTATCTGGCACTCGCAGCGAAAGACACTTGTCTGTACTGTAGACTCTGCGGAAGCGCAATGGCTCGCGCCCCTTGTTGGAGATCTCAACCACAAGATGCAACGGTTTACCGCCTGTGTCAATTCGCCCCGCATCCAGTTTCTCACTACCGACACTTATCACCGGTGCACGATCGAGCTGTGCCGGCGTCATGCCTGAAAAATCTTCCTTCACAACGGCTACCGTATGGAGCACAACCTCTCTTCCGGCCGCCTCCACCGTAAGCGAGTCCGTAACTATGTCCCACTGCTGGCTCGCAACAGGATCAAACACCGTCGAGATCACAAAATTTTCCCCCGGCGGCACTGCAGCCGGACTGACTATGGCAGAGATATGGCGCGGATGCGACACCACCACCGGACGAAGCGTATCCGGCGAAGCATTGTAACCCTCGACATATTGGCCTCCAGTAGCCGTGCGCGGCACATCGCCATACGATAGCGACGACGATCTCAATCGCATCGCCCCGGCATCGACAGGATAGCGCCCGCGCAATGTGTTTGACGTACCAATGACTGCCCCTTTGATCACGAGGGTCGTCTTGGCCGGAGTGGCATTAGTGGTCACAACTACATTTTTTGAAAACCTACCCGGGCGTCCCGTCGGATCAAAACCGACGGTGATGCGGGCTGTGTCGCCCGGAGCCACCGGTCTGTCGGAGAACTGGGGCACCGTACATCCGCAATTGGCTCGCGCGGCAAGCACCACAAGAGGCTCATCACCGACATTGACCACATCGAACGTACATCGCACAACACCGAGAGCCTCGTCGAAAGCTCCGAAATCATGCGTTGTAGCCAGCCACACACCCCGTGGCGCGCAATGCGACATCGGACAGCATGAAATCAACGCCGTCACTACCACGGACAGCAACGTCACAAACCGTTTCATCGGCGAGGAGGAATAACTACGCCTGTAAAGCGCAGACGCACAGTCTTAGGCTTTCCGTTGGTGCGCACAGTCACTTCACGGTTAAGCTCACCGGCGCGCCCCTCAGGATTGAAACTTATCGAAATCTTTCCGCTCTTACCGGGCGCGACAGGCGCCTTTGGAAACGATGGCTTCGTGCAACCGCATCCGCCGTTGCTCACCGATACAATCACCAACGGCTTAGTGCCTTCGTTGGTGAAGTCATACTCAAACGTCACGATGCCCTTGTCTGAACGGATCTGACCTAAATCTACCTTAGTGCTGGCAAATTTTATCGAGGCCGAGTCTTTCGGCTTGGCGGCGGCAGCCACCACGCATACGCTCAGCAATAGCAGGATAATAGTGGATATACGTCTCATTCTGTCGGAGATTAGATTACAAAGATATAACAAATTTACGCGACATGTGTCACTGACCATGAAAATGTCGGCAGCCCGGAGGTCGATAACGATCTCCGGGCTGCTGTCATTCATTTATCTCGCAGTGCTGGACTGCGCGTCATTCAGGCTTTCACAGCCTTTTTCACCTTGTTTTTACGACGGGCGTCGGTAAGATAGGCCACCGGTGCAGCCACATAGATTGTGGCAAGTGTGCCGATGATCACACCGAAGATCATAGCGAACGTGAACGAACGGATAGCATCGCCTCCGAGAATGAAGATGCACAGAAGCACCAGCAAGGTCGATGTCGAGGTCATCACCGTACGTCCGAGAGTCGAGTTGATCGAATTGTTTATCGTCGTTCCGAAATCCTGCTTGGGATAGAGCGCCACATTCTCACGCACACGGTCGAACACCACCACCGTGTGTTTTATCTTATAACCTATACCGGTATTTTTGGCGGCTATAAACGACTGGTCGACCTCCATCGCGAAGGGGAACACGCCCCAGAACAGGCTGTAGAATCCGACAATACTGAACGCCGTGAAAGCCACAGCGGCAAGCGCGCCTACCGAGAAGGCGATATTGCGGAATCGGATCAGGATATAGAGGAACATCGCCAGCAGAGCAAGACCCACTGCGATATACGCATCCGTCTTCATGTCGTTAGCCACAGTCGGGCCCACCTTCTGGCTCGACATCATACCCACATTCTCGTTGGTCGTCGAGAAGTCATCATAAGCCATGCCATTGAGCTCACCCTCAAGACCCTTATAGAGTATGCGGGTAATCTCATCGTCGATATTCTCCTCGTCTGAGTCGATTTTGTAGTTTGTCGAGATTCTCACCTTCGTATTGTCATCGATAGTGATCACACTCAGCTGCGAGCCCTCGAAAAGTGGCTGAAGCTTCGACTGAAGGTCAGCGGTGCTTACAGCATGGTCAAACTGCACCACATAGTTGCGGCCACCTGAGAAATCGATACCCTGGTTGAGACCGCGCACCACAAACGAACCGATGATCACCAACACTGCCGCACCGCACACAAAGAAGCTTGCACGACGTGCGCCAAGGAAGTTGATATGGGTGTCGGTAAACATCTTGCGCGAGATCGAAGTGGTGAATGTCAGACGCTCGAACGGCTTGCTCTTCGCACCGGCGATAAACACCAGACGGGTCAGGAACACGGCAGTGAAGAACGAGCAGATGATGCCTATGATCAGCGTAGTGGCAAATCCCTTGATCGGGCCTGTGCCGAACAGCAGCAGGATCACACCTGTGATGATCGAGGTGAGGTTAGAGTCAAAGATAGCCGAGAATGCATTTGAATAACCGTCAGCTATGGCGTTGCGCACATTCTTGCCTGCGCGGAGTTCTTCCTTGGCTCGCTCGAAGATAAGCACGTTGGCATCCACCGCCATACCCAAGGCAAGCACGATACCGGCAATACCCGACAGCGTCAGCACTGCCTGGAACGAAGCGAGAATACCGAACGTGAAGAAAATATTGAATATCAATCCAAGGTTGGCGATCAGACCGGGAATCACTCCGTAGAACGCACACATGAAAATCATCAGGAGCACAAGAGCGATGACGAACGACATAAAGCCGTCGTGAATAGCCTGCGCACCGAGCGACGGGCCGATAACCGTGTCGGAGATTATCTCCACCTTAGCGGCCATCTTACCCGATTTGAGCACGTTCGCAAGGTCTTTCGCCTCATCGGTGGTGAAGTTGCCCGTAATCTGCGAGCTTCCGCCCTCGATAGCGTCCTGGATCGTGGGAGCCGAATAAACCTGATCGTCAAGCACGATAGCCACAGGCTTCTTGATATTGGCGGCCGTGATGCGTGCCCACTGGCGACCGGCATCAGGCTTCATGGTCATCGACACATAGTTGCCGGCTCCACGCTGAGCGTCATAGTCGCTGTACGCACGTGTGACGATGTCACCGTACAGAGCCGCCTTGCCGTTGGTCGTGCGCAGGGCGTTGAGAGCATAATATGTATATGTCTTCGTATTGCCAAGCGAGTCCTTCACCTGAGCGATCTCGGGCTTAACCTGCCATGCGAGCTTGAGGTTCGACGGAAGTATGCGTTTTGCCACCGGTGATGCAAGTATCGCATCAATCGTGTCACGGGCTGTTTCCGAAGCCATACCGACGACAATGTAACGCGGATCACCGATCTGGCTGAAATAGCTCATCAGACCACGTCGGTTACCGGTTGAGTCATTGCGCAGTGCATTGTCAAGTTCCTGCAGCGATGCCGAGATCTCGTTGAGAGTCATCGTCTCGTAAAACTCCAGATTGGCCGACGACTTCAACAGCTCACGGACACGCTCATGCTCCTTCACGCCCGGAAGCTCGAGCAGGATCTGGCCATCTTTCTCCAGCTCCTGAATGTTCGGAGCTACGACTCCAAACTGGTCGATACGGGCACGGAGCACATTGGTCGACGAGCTCACACGGTCTTTCACTTCCTGATGCAAAGCTCCGCGCACCTTTTCATCCGAATCACCGCGCTTCACCTGATCCTTGAACAGAACGGTCAGATCGCCGTTTGGATCAAGAGCTTTGTACTGGGCAAGAAAAATATCGACATAATCTGCCGAGCGGTTGGCTCGCGCAACTGAGTCGGCATTGGCCAGAGCGCGCTCGAAATATGGATTGCCCTCGGCATTGGCCATCGAACGGAGGATGTCGGGAACCGACACCTGAAGGGTGACATTCATTCCGCCCTTGAGGTCGAGACCAAGACCAACAGCGAGTTTCTGTACTTCATTAAAGGTGTAACCGAGCCAAACTTTCTCATTCGCGATATTCTTCAGATATTCGCTCTTGGCAAGTCGGTAGGTGTCGGATGAAGCGTCCGGCTTGGCTGCCTGCTCCTGCGCATAAGCCTCGGCCTTATCCTCGTAGGAATTGCCCACGAAGGTAAACGACAGGTAGAAAAGGCAGATGAGCACGAGGAAGACGGCGATCACACCGGCTACAACGCTTCCCAAAGTTCCTTTGCTTTGCATTGTGTTTTAGATATGTTAATGATTGTTAATTAATTTCGTGGTATTTTTCAGCTTGCAAATATAAGAATTTAAATTTGTAATAAGTAACCCACAGAAACAAATGAATATATAATTACACCGTATTTTTGAATGATTTTCAAATTTGAACAAAGAAGTTTTGCGAGCTAAACGACTGCGTGAAAATCAGAAAAGCAACAAAAAAAGCAAATAAGGACATATTCACCCACAGGACAAAAAAAATTATTCATATTAGCTCATTTTTGTGAGTTACTTAAGCAAACTCATCTTTAGTTTTTTCAATTTCATAGTCCTTATCACGGCAAAACACACCACCTAAATAATTTTAACAGACACAAAACATATCTTTATCGCAATTATGGAAATATTTCATTATTTTTGCATCCCACTTCATCACCACACACCTCCGGCAAACAACGCAAGCACGCATCGCCCCACATCCACCACCCTCTCAACCCGTTATGACCGACCAGATTACACATAGCGGCGAAATCATCGCCATCAGCGGACACGATGTCACAATCAGCCTCAGCGACTCAGCCGCCCTGACATGCGGCAGCTGCCGGCTGGCCAGCCTTTGCACGAAAACCGACAACCGGGGGACAATCACCGTCACAGTCGACTCCACACGCAATCTCCACACTGGCATGACCGTCAAAGCGGCCGTAAGCGAACGCTCGCAGGGCATCGCCGTCATCTGGAGCCTGCTCATGCCGCTCATCCTTTTCACGGCCGTCATCATCCCGCTGTCGGCAAGTCAGCTGATGCGGTGGGCTGTGGTGCTGATAGCAGTCGGTGCAGTAGGCATCTACGATCTGCTGCTGTGGCGATTCGGGCCTAAACTGTCGAGGAGCATAAAATGGACAATAATCCCTGATTGACAATGCACATCATATTAATATCGATCATAGCGCTCGGCGCCCTCGGAATCATCGGCAGCATTATGCTGTGGGGCGTCTCACGGCGTTTCCATGTCGATGAAGACCCCAAGATCGGACTGATCGAGCAACTGCTCCCCGGCGCCAACTGCGGCGGCTGCGGTCGCAGCGGCTGCCACGACTTTGCCCGCGCCTGCGCCGGAGCATCCTCGCTCGACAACCTTATTTGCCCCGCCTCCGAGCCCGGTACAATGCAGAAAATAGCCGCAATCACAGGCCTCGAAGCAAAAAAATCCGACGAACCAAAAGTAGCTGTGATCCGTTGCGGAGGATCTTGCGACAAACGCACCCGTTTTTCAGCCTACGACGGCCCGGCATCATGCGCCGTAGCCAACTCACTCGGAGCTGCCGACGGCAACTGCCCGTTCGGATGTCTCGGGTGCGGCGACTGTGTGTCCGCTTGCAAATGGCATGCCATATCTATCGATCCCTCATCAGGACTGCCGGTGGTCGACGAGGACGCTTGCACCGCATGCGGCGCTTGCGTCAAGGCTTGTCCACGATCCATCATCGAACTGAGGCGCAAAGGGCCACGCGGCATGAGGATATGGGTCGCATGCAGCAACCGCGAGAAAGGGGCTGCAGCAATCAAGGAATGCAAAGCCGCATGTATAGCATGCGGAAAATGTGCCCGCACTTGCAGCCACGACGCCATCACCGTCAGCGGCAACCTCGCCTACATCGACCCGCAGAAATGCCGGCTATGCAAAAAATGCATCGACATATGCCCCACCGGCGCCATCCTCTCAGCCAATTTCCCACCCAAGAAAAATATTTCCACCACCGAATGAAGACATTCAGCATCGGAGGGCTGCATCTTCCGGAAAACAAACTAACGGCCGGTCAGCCGGTCGAGCGGTTGCCTCTCCCGGCCGAGGTGACGCTGTTGCTGAGCCAGCATATCGGTGCGCCGGCTCGCCCCATAGTCAAAAAGGGCGACACCGTCATGCGTGGCCAGCTCGTGGCAGAGCCATCAGGAGCACTATCGTCCGCCATACACTCTCCGGTTTGCGGCACCGTCTCACGCATCGACACAGTCAAGACCCCCCAGGGTCTTTCTGCAGAAGCCATCATCATCAAGACCGACGAATCGCGCCCCGATGCCTTATGCTCGCTCAGCCCTTGCAGCGACGTTGTTGAGGCAACACGTGCCGCCGGCATTGTAGGCATGGGCGGCGCGGCATTCCCTACCCCTGTGAAATTGACCCCTCCGGCCGACACGCAGCCCGACACCCTGATCATCAACGCCGCCGAATGCGAGCCATTCCTCACATGCGACCACGCGCTCATGCTGGCCGACCCCGACGGAGTGATCAGCGGCATACGCCTCATAATGCAGGCCACCGGAGTGAACCATTGCGTCATTGCCATCGAATCCAACAAGCCCGACGCCATAAAGCTCCTCAGACGGCTCACAGCCTCCATCCCCGGCATCGAGGTGATGATCATGCAGCCACGCTACCCGCAAGGTGGCGAAAAACAACTGACCGAGGCGGTGACAGGACGCATGATCGCCTCTGGCAAGCTCCCCGCCGCTGCCGGTGTGATCGTCCACAACGTAGCAACAGCCCGGGCCATACACCGGGCTGTCACCCTCGGCGAGCCTCTGATCGAGCGCATTGTCACCGTCACAGGCCCTGCCCTCAGCCGACCGGGCAACTACCTTGCGGCCATCGGCACTCCGCTGCGCACCCTCATCGAAGCAGCAGGGGGTCTGCCCGAAAATACCGGCAAAGTGATCATAGGCGGCCCTATGATGGGGCGGGCGGCGGCAACCATCGACAGCTTCACGGTCAAAGGTATGTCAGGCATCCTTGTGCTACCATCCGATCTCTCATCAAGACAGCCCGAAGAGCCGTGCATCAGATGCGGTCGCTGCGTCAGCGCATGCCCAATGGGTCTCGAGCCATACCTGCTGTCCACATATTCACGCATGAACATGACCGATGAGGCTATCGACGCTCTCGTGGCCAACTGCATCGAATGCGGATCGTGCAGCTACGTATGTCCGTCATGGCGTCCGCTGACCGACTTCATCCGCATCGGCAAACAACGCGCCATCTCTGTGCTGAAATCACGCAAACAATCTTGAACAGCAACTCCACTGTCAATATGCTAACCGTATCAAGCTCACCTCACATCCATTCGCCACAAACCACCAGCAGGTGCATGTGGAACGTCGCTCTGGCGCTCCTTCCGGCCACAGCCGTAGCACTCTGGCAATTCGGCATTGGCGCCGCCATCGTGTTAACGGCGTCTATCGCCGGATGTATGGCCGTCGAATACATCATAAACCGGTTCATGCTCCGGCGCCGGTTCACCCTGGCCAACGGATCGGCATTCCTCACCGGACTGCTGCTCGCGCTCAACCTTCCGTCGAATTTGCCCGTATGGACAGTGCTCATCGGCTGCATTGCCGCAATCGGCATAGGCAAGATGGCATTCGGAGGTCTCGGATGCAACATATTCAATCCGGCACTGGTCGGACGTGTATTTCTACTGCTGTCGTTCCCGATGCTGATGACCTCGTGGCCGCTTCCCGCCGAAAACATCTGGAACTATACCGATGCCACTACCGGCGCGACGATCCTGAGCATTCTGAAAAGCGACCCGGCAGCAGCTTCATCTGTCGGAATGACAGCCGAACTGACCGGCGCCACCGGCGGATCGATGGGCGAGACAGGTGCGGTGGCTATACTTCTCGGTTTCATCTGGCTGCTGTGGCGCCGGGTGATCTCATGGCACATACCAGTGTCGATCATCGCATCTGTGGCCATCCTGACGGCCATCACCGGCGGCAACATCGCAGTCGAACTGACCGCCGGCGGACTCCTGCTCGGCGCCGTATTCATGGCCACCGACTATGTCACATCACCCATGACCCACAAGGGCATGATCATCTACGGATTGATCATCGGCATCATCACCGTCGTGATTCGCCGTTGGGGAGCATACCCCGAGGGCGTGTCGTTCGCCATTCTGCTGGGCAACGGCGTGACTCCGCTCATCAACCTCTGGTGCAAACCACGCCGCTACGGTGAAACCGGCAAAAGGAGGGCTGTCGCATGAGCAAGCAATCTACATCCCTGTGGCGCATGATGATGGCGCTTGGTGCGGTGACTGTCATTGCAGGCGCCATACTCGCATGGGTCTACTCCATGACATCCGAGCCAATACGCGACGCGCAGCTACGCGCCCGTCGCGACGCCATCGCTGCCGTATCACCTCAGTTCGACAACTCTCCGCAACCCGTCGCAATCACACCAGAGGGCGAAGAAGTGCCCGTGGAGCTGTTTCCTCTCACTCTCGGCGGCAAGCCGGTGGGAGCCGCCGTCGAGACATACTCCGATGCCGGATTCTCCGACCGCATACGCCTCATGGTTGGATTCGATTCCGATGGCAAGATCACCGGCTATCAGGTGCTGTCACACTCCGAGACACCAGGCCTCGGCGCCAAGATGGACACCTGGTTTCGCGACCCGAAAGGAAATCGCAGCGTGATCGGTCGCTCTCCGGCATCCGACGACATGCGTGTAAGCAACGACGGTGGATCGGTCGATGCCATCACCGCCGCCACCATAACGTCCCGTGCATTTCTCGACGCCTTAAACCGGGCGCATTCATGTTACATCTCTTACACTAACAGTCGATGAACAAGCTGAAGATCATACTCAACGGCATCGTGCGCGACAATCCCACCTTCGTGCTCATGCTCGGCATGTGCCCCACATTGGGCACAACCGGAAGCGCCCTCACCGGCATGTCAATGGGACTGGCCACAATGGGAGTGCTTATCTGCTCCAACTGCGCCATATCGATGCTCAAGCGCTTCGTCCCCGATCAAGTGAGAATCCCGTGCTACATAGTGGTAATAGCCACATTCGTCACCGTCCTACAGATGTGCATGCAGGCATGGCTTCCGGCGCTCGACAAATTGCTGGGCATATTCATTCCGCTTATTGTGGTAAACTGCATCTTGCTCGGACGAGCCGAAGCTTTCGCCGCACGCCACTCGGTGATTGAATCGGTGTGCGACGGCATCGGCATAGGGCTTGGATTCACTTTGGCTCTCACATTGCTCGGCGCCGTGCGCGAACTCCTCGGCACAGGAATGATATTCGGCTTCGGCATCTATCCCGAAACCTACGGATCTCTCGTGTTCGTTCTCGCCCCGGGGGCGTTCATCGCTCTGGGATTTATGGTGGCATTGTTCAACTCTGTCAAAAAACACCCATGACAACATATCTCTCGATCATCATCACTGCGATCTTTGTCAACAACATCGTCCTGTCGCAGTTTTTAGGCATCTGCCCGTTCATCGGAGTGTCACGCCGCCTATCATCGGCCGTCGGCATGGGTGCGGCCGTTGCGTTCGTCATGACCCTCTCCACTGCTGTCACATGGCTCTTGCAATACTATTTGCTCGATCCGCTCGAAATCGGCTTCATGCAGACCATCGTGTTCATCCTCGTCATCGCATCGCTCGTACAGATGCTCGAAATGGTGATAAAAAAAATAGCACCGGTTCTCTATCAGGCGCTTGGCGTGTTCCTCCCCCTCATCACCACCAACTGTGCTGTGCTCGGAGTGGCCATTCTCGTGATCCGCGGTGACATGGATCTCGGACAGAGCATCGTATACGCACTGTCCACCGCCGTTGGATTCACACTGGCATTGGCGCTATTCGCCGGCATCCGGCAGCAACTCGAGCTCACCGAAGGCGTGCCCCGGGCCATGCGTGGCGTCCCGGTAGCTCTCGTCTGCGCCGGACTTCTCGCTTTGGCATTCATGGGCTTCTCCGGCATATCCATCTGACAAGGGTGTAATTTTTTCAGGTCTTGGTTAAACAATTTTGCGTCCGAGGCGTCTACATTATAATGTCTCAATAATGTCTCACTAATATAATGTCTCACTAACGCAAACACTCCAATGAAAAAACTCATCCTTTCTTTCGTCGCCATATTGGTTATGACCATCAGTGCGCAAGCCCGCGATGTCTACTCTCGCGACGCATCCGTGCTACCGAAAGCCGCACAGACAACCGTCAAGAAATCATTCAAAGCAGGCATCAGCCTCATCAAGATCGATAAAGATCTGTTCGACACTGACTATGAGGTAGTGCTCACCGATGGCACCGAAGTGAAATTCGACGACAAGGGCAACTGGACAGACGTTGAATGCCCCGCCGGCAAAAGCGTTCCCGATGCATTTGTCCCCGCCTCTATACGCCAATGGGTTAAAGCCAACCACAAAGGCACACGTATCGTCGGCATCGAAAAAGACCGTAAAGGATACGAAGTTCAGCTTGAAAACGGCATCGAAGCCAAATTCAACACCCAAGGCGCATTCAAGCGCTACGACGACTGACCTTCACTCCCCCACCATAAGCTACGCCCCTGTTCCACACACGTTCCGATGTGTCACAGGGGCGTAACTTATGATCACGCAGACGGATCAATCGTCGAGATCAATAAACGACAACGGTATGTTGGCAACAAACACATCATTGGCTGACAATAAATCGCGTGACTCCATCAATACGCTCAATCTAATATCGCCAATTATATATTTACTCTCTTTTGATATGAATTGCTCATGAACACATTCGAATGGCAATAATTCCGGTATATCCGTAGTGTCATAGTGTACATAAACCCTCAAAAGTACGTCATTGCAATAACGAGGCAGATCGATATAAGACATCTTTTTATACTCATATCTGTAGCCGTAGCTTCTCGCCATCACATCACTAAGAATCGACGATGCGGTCGGAAGACCTCCTGCCCCCTTGCCAAACATAAACTGACGATCGTAGCACTCTCCCCGGATTACCACACCATTGTATTCATTATCGACACTGTAGATGTATTTCGACGGTGATACAAACTCAGGCATAACGAACATAGTAAAACGTTCTTCATCAATCTTCGCCACCTGTGCCACAAGTTTGATCTTCACCCCTTTTTCCCTTGCGTAACGTATATCCGCATCGTGTATTGTCGATATTCCATATGTAAACACCTGATCGGGATCGACATACACTCCAACGGCGTGCACGGTAATTATCACCAATTTAAACAACGAATCCATACCGCTAAGGTCAAATGATGGATCACTTTCGGCAAATCCGAGTTTCTGCGCTTTATCCAGCGCCACATCATAGCCCTCATTATGGTCAAATACTCTTGAAAGAATATAGTTGGACGATCCATTAAGTATACCTTTGACCTCCAGCAACAGGTCGTTGTCGTAATACTCCTCTAAATTACGTATCACAGGAATCGATCCACATGACGACGCATCATAGAGCAATGCGGCACCATGCTCCCGCTGCAAAGCTATAAGCTCAGGCAGATGCCTTGCAATCATAGCCTTAGAGCCAGACACCACAGGAACACCACGACGCAGAGCCATTGTAACAATCCGGTAGGATGCGGCGGCATCGTCAACCACCTCGACAATAAGATTTATCTCCGGATCAGCAAATATATCATCGGGATTATCGGTGATGATCGCCGGGTCAACTGCAACCGCCCGAGACTTGGTGAGATCGCGCACACAAATACGGCTTATACGCGCATTTGCATTCTTTACCCCAGAAAGCACTTTGTAAACACTTTGTCCCACTGTGCCAAAGCCAAAAAGGCCTATAGATATTTTCTGTTTCATTGCCTCTGTCATTTTTTATATGAATTATATGAATGGCCTGAGTATCGCATTAAGATCTGCATGCTCAACAAGAAAACCATCATGGCCAAAATCGGATGATATCTCTGCATAAACAGCATCAGGAATGCGCTCGGCAAGCAATCTCATCTCCCGTGGAGTGAATATGATATCAGACGATATGCCAACCACAATCGTATCAGCTTTTATCTTAGCGAGTACAGCCGACACACCACCTCGTCCACGACCGATATCATGAGTATCGAAAGAATTGAGTATTGACATATATGAATATGCATTGAACCGCTTGCACAACTTTTCGCCCTGATAGCGCTGATATGTACATGCGCGATATGACCCGGGCTGCTGCAGAGCATCTGTGACATCATATTGCGAACGGTTGTAGCCATTAGAACCGCGGTATGTAAGTAAACTGACAGCCCTTGCTACCGCCATACCCTCACGACCTGCATCGGGATGATTTTGTCCCCATGTCGGATCGGCTCTGATGGCCATCCGCTGAGTCTCATCGATAGCGATCGTCCATGGAGAAGCCTTTGCATCAGTGGCTATGAGCACCAATTTTTCAAAGCGCTCAGGTTCTGCCACTATCCATTCCAAAGCCTGAAACCCACCGACCGAGCCACCTACAAGTGCATGAATGCGCCTTATTCCCAATGAGTTTGCCAGTAGAAGATGTGCACGTGCCATATCACGGATGCTCACAAGCGGGAAATCGGCATAATATGGCTTCCCTGTCGCGGGATTATCCGACAGTGGGCCTGTGGTGCCATAATTCGACCCTATTATATTGGCACACACTACAAACCATCTGTCCGGATCGAGAAAACAATCTTTTTCAACCGTATGCGGCCACCAGTCTGCCA
Source organism: uncultured Bacteroidales bacterium (assembly GCA_947570265.1). Taxonomy (GTDB): domain Bacteria; phylum Bacteroidota; class Bacteroidia; order Bacteroidales; family Muribaculaceae; genus CAG-1031. Next base: position 58,365 of record CANOUR010000002.1, read on the forward strand.
CATCGCTATTGGCAGTGAGAGCATGGCACACCCAAACCACATTGGAAGCATCAGCATTGAGGCGGCCAAACGTGTGATATGCGATTGTCAGGTGAGATATCACGCCTCCGTTCTCTAAAAGAAACGGTTCATTATGGCTGTATGTATGCATCATATTCCAGCTTTGACAAACGCATGTTCGAAATCGGCAATTATATCCTCAACCGCCTCAAGACCTAACGATATTCGCAGAAGCGTCGGCGTGACACCTGCCGCAGCAAGATCGGTTTCACTGAGCTGTTTATGAGTGGTTGACGCCGGATGTGTGACCACCGTGATGGAATCACCAATCATAGTCATATTTGCGACAAGCCGCAATGCCTCGACAAATTTTACAGTACTTGAAACATCTCCGGCAAGTTCAGCATTCAGCACCCCCGATGCTCCAAAACGAAAATATTTCTTGGCATTCTCATGTGAAGGGTGCGTATCAAACCCAACATAGCTCACACGCTTCACCTTGGGATGATCCTGCAAATATATTGCAAGCGAACGAGTTGCCTCAACCTGATGACGCACACGCAGCGACAATGTCTCCAACCCAAGCAACATCAAATAGCTGTCGAATGGAGATGGACATGTACCCAAATCCCGCTGCCCATCAACACGGCACTTCATGATAAACGCAGCCTCACCAAATGTATCGTATAGATTCAAGCCATGGTACCCATCCGAGGGGCCTGCTATCTGCGGAAACAGTCCGTTATCCCATGGAAAAGACCCTGAATCCACTATCACCCCTCCCATGGCATTGCCATGTCCGTTGATCCACTTCGTAGCTGAATCAACCACTATGTCAGCGCCCCACTCAAATGGATTGCACAAGTATCCTCCTGCGCCGAAAGTGTTGTCGGCCACAAACGGGATACCATTGCTATGAGCAACTGCGGCAAGCCCTTCAAGATCAGGCACAGCACACGTCGGATTCCCCATCGTCTCCGCAAAAATAAACCGGGTGTTTTCATCAACCAGCGCCTTGAAATCCTCAGGTTTTTCCGATGGCGCAATCCTCACCTCAATGCCCAGCCGACGCAGTGTATGACGAAACTGATTGTATGTGCCTCCATAGAGATAGGGTGATACCACTATATTTTCTCCTGCCGAAGCAAGCGACACAGTCACAACAAGTATACCTGCCATGCCTGATGAAACAGCCATCGCGCCAACCCCTCCGTACAAAGCTGCTATACGTTCTTCATAGGCCGATGTAGTGGGATTTTGCAAACGGGTGTATATGTTGCCGGGCGCTGAAAGCTCAAACAATTTTGCAGCATAATCGCACGATTTAAAACGATAAGCAGCCGTTGGATGTATTGCAACACCTCGCGATCCTGTGATATCGTTCTTGTCCAGACCGGCATGAATCTGCCGTGTCTCAAATCTAAGATTCCTGTAATCCATTAGCTTATTTTTTTAATTGATTTATACAAAAAAACCGGCCTCCTTTATGGAAACCGGCTGCATGCTCTGATAATCGTAATACGCGAAGAACCTACATCCGGTTTGGCCGGTTGCACATCATCATCATACCCATGACATTGTTCACACACATATTATGTGCGTGACCTTGCATGTAGCTATGATTGATCTGGTTCATTTCAATTCACGTGTTGTTTAACGACGATAATATCGTCTAAAGTCGGCGCTAAAGTAACATATTCTTATGACATCAACAAAAAACGATTCGTTTTTTAATTGAATATGCGTATGGCCTAATCAGCAAAGATGTCTCAGACAATGATGAAATAGCTGTATATGAAACCATATCACACATTGATCACCTGCTGTCCACAATAACAATCTAAGATAAAATAATACACCATTTACCTACCGGAACACGGTTTAATAGTGTTGCATATCTGGGATTTTTTACGTATCTTTGGGGTCGGAATGGTGCGCACTTACGTGCGACGGCATTCCATTGAATTTTAAGACTATCATATCCCAAAATATGGCAGAAAAAGAAGAATACGGCGCCAGTTCGATCCAGGTGCTCGAAGGTCTGGAAGCCGTGCGCAAGCGTCCGGCAATGTATATTGGCGACATAAGCGAGAAAGGTCTCCATCATCTTGTATATGAGGTTGTCGACAATTCGATCGACGAGGCTCTTGCCGGATATTGCGATACGATCAGCGTAACCATCAACCCCGACAATTCTATCACCGTCATCGACAACGGACGTGGCATCCCGGTCGACATGCACGAAAAGGAACACAAGAGCGCGCTTGAGGTTGTGCTCACTGTGCTCCATGCCGGCGGCAAGTTCAACAAAGACAACTACAAGGTCTCCGGCGGTCTGCATGGCGTCGGTGTAAGCTGTGTCAACGCGCTGTCGACATACCTCCGCGCTGAAGTGCATCGCGAAGGCAAAGCCTACGTGCAGGAATACTCTTGTGGCAAACCCACCACCGAGCTCCGCGTCACAGGCACAAGCGACCACACCGGCACATCGATCACATTCAAGCCCGACAGCTCGATCTTCACGGTCACTGAATATGACTACGCCACACTCGCATCGCGCTTGCGCGACCTCGCATTCCTTAACGCCGGCATACGCCTTACACTGACCGACATGCGACAGATCGGAGAGGACGGACAGCCATTCTCCGAATCTTTCTACTCCCGCAATGGACTGCGCGAATTTGTCGAATACATCGACTCAAACAAGGAATCGCTGATAAACGATGTGATCCACCTCAACACCGAGCGCAACGGCATACCGGTGGAAGTGGCACTGACATACAACACCAGCTACAACTCCGAGAATATCCGCTCCTACGTCAACAACATCCACACAATCGAAGGTGGCACACACCTCACCGGATTCCGCCGTGGCCTGACCATGACCATGAAAAAATACGGCGAGGAGCACAAGATGTTTGAGAAAGAAAAGGTCGAGGTTAGCGCAAACGACTTCACCGAAGGCCTCACTGCCGTCGTATCGGTAAAGATCATGGAACCCCAGTTCGAGGGACAGACCAAAACCAAACTTGGCAACAACGAGGCCATCGGCGCTGTGCAGACAGCCGTGAGCGAGGCACTCGGAAATTATCTTGAAGAACATCCCCGCGAGGCAAAAACAATCGTCGAGAAAGTGATCGTGGCCGCCAAAGCCCGCAAAGCGGCATACGACGCCCGCACCAAGGTGCAGCGCAAGACTCCACTCTACGGTGGTGGACTCCCCGGAAAACTCAGCGACTGCTCGAGCCGCACAGCCGAAGACTGCGAGCTCTTCATTGTCGAGGGTGACTCGGCAGGTGGTACAGCCAAACAGGGTCGCGACCGTCGCATACAGGCAGTGCTGCCCATCCGAGGCAAGATACTGAATGTCGAAAAAGCCATGGAGCACAAAATTTTCGACAATCAGGAAATACGCAACCTGTTTCAGGCCATGCGTGTGACCATCGGAACACCCGAAGATCCGCAGGCCGTAAACATATCCAAGCTGGCCTATCACAAGATCATCATCATGACCGATGCCGATGTCGATGGCTCTCACATCGACACCCTTCTGATGACCTTCTTCTTCCGCCGCATGCGTCCCGTAATCGAGCAAGGCTACCTTTACCTCGCCACCCCTCCGCTCTACAAATGCACCCGTGGCAAAGTCGAGGAATATTGCTGGACCGACCTTCAGGTGCAGCAGTTCATCGCACGCAACGGCGACCGCACCAAAGTGCAGCGATATAAAGGTCTTGGAGAGATGAGCGCTGAAGAACTGCGCGACACCACCATGGATCCATCACAGCGACTGCTCAAGCAAGTCACTATCAGCGACGCGGTAGAAGCCGACCGGATTTTCTCGATGCTCATGGGCGAGGAGGTCGCTCCGCGCCGCGACTTCATCGAGGCAAACGCCAACTACGCCAACATCGACGCCTGATAAAGCTGTCGGTTGACCTACTCACATACGCGTCGCCGGAAAACATTACACCCCGGCGGCGCGTTAACACAATATAACGAAACATACACCAAGCAATGGCATCACGTTCATCAGCAAAGTCTGGAAAAACCGCCTCTATACGCGACCTCAACCAGGCCGTGGGCGACTATATCGCACGACAGGGTGCGGCCACATTCAACTACCGTCAAGTATCGGCCGCCATCGGCGCCGCCACACCGCGCCTGCAGAAAGCCGTAGCCATGCTGCTTGCCGAACTGGCATTCGACGGCGACCTCATCGAAGTGTCACCCGGGAAATACAAGAGTCCGCAACGATCAACCGTCACCACTGGCACATTCGTGCGCAGGTCAAACGGCAAAAACTCAGTGATAACCGACACCGACGGCGAAGTGGTCTTCGTGGCCGAACGCAACTCCATGCGCGCCCTCAACGGCGACAAAGTGAAAGTCACCGTAGCCGCACGCCGTCGCGGAGCCGAGCCTGAGGCCGAAGTGGTGGAGATTCTCGAAAAGAAAGAACAAGTCTTTATCGGCACTCTTAAAGTCGACAAACACTTCGCATACCTGCTGACCGACTCAAAATTCCTCGCAACCGACATATTCATCCCGCGCAACAAGCTCAAAGGTGGCAAAACCGGAGACAAAGCCGTGGTGAGAATCACCAACTGGGACGACGATGACAAGAATCCACGCGGTGAAGTGGTCGACATTCTCGGCCAGACAGGCAACCACCATGCCGAGATGCACGCCATCCTTGCCGAATTCGGACTGCCATACCGCTATCCCAAAGCCGTTGAGTCAGCGGCCGAGAAAATCGACGCCGGCATCACTCCCGACGAGATCGCACGCCGTGTGGACATGCGCCAGACCGTCACATTCACCATCGACCCGCGAGATGCAAAAGACTTCGATGACGCACTTTCAGTCAAAAAGCTCAAAAACGGCAACTACGAGATAGGCGTACACATAGCCGACGTCACACACTATGTCCGACCCGACACAACGCTCGACCGCGAAGCACAGAGCCGGGCCACAAGTGTCTACCTCGTCGACCGTGTCGTGCCTATGCTTCCCGAACACCTCAGCAACGGCATATGCTCTCTTCGCCCCGACGAAGAGAAACTGACATTCTCTTGCATATTCGAGATGGACGACAAAGCCCGTGTGATCAACTCACGCATAGCCCGCACTGTCATAAAATCAAACCGGCGCTTCACCTACGAAGAGGCACAGGAGATTATCGAGACTGGCAAGGGCGACTATGCCGACGAAGTGCTCACCCTCGACCGGCTCGCAAAAATTCTGCGCAAGGAGAGGTTCGAACAAGGCGCCGTTGAGTTTGACCGCGCCGAAGTGAAATTCGACATCGACGACAACGGACGTCCCACCGGTGTATACTTCAAGGAATCGAAAGACTCCAACAAACTCATCGAGGAATTCATGCTCCTTGCCAACCGCACTGTGGCTGAGACAATCGGGCATCCTCAGGGCAAGAAAAAAGCCAAAGCATTCGTCTATCGCGTGCACGATATGCCCGATCCCGGCAAACTGTCCGATCTGGCTCAGCTGTCGCGCAACTTCGGATACAAGATCAAAGCATCAGGCTCAGCCCGAGAGGTAAACCGATCTATCAACAAGATGCTGAGCGAGGTGAAAGGCCGTGGCGAAGAAAACTTCTTGTCCACACTGGCCATCCGGTCAATGGCAAAGGCCATCTACTCGACACTCAACATTGGCCACTATGGTCTTGCATTTGACTACTACACGCACTTCACCTCTCCCATCCGCCGCTACCCCGACATGATGGTACACCGTCTGCTCGAAAAGTATCTCGACGGCGGCCGATCGGTCAACGCAGCCAAACTCGAGGATCAGTGCAAACACTGCTCCGACATGGAACAGCTCGCAGCAAATGCCGAGCGCGCGTCGATAAAATACAAACAGGTCGAATTCATGACCGAACACCTCGGCGACGAATACACCGGAGTGATCTCGGGTGTGACCGAATGGGGACTCTATGTCGAACTCGACGAAAATCTGTGCGAAGGACTCGTGCCCGTACGTGATCTCGCCGACGACTACTACGACTTTGACGAGAAAAACTACATGCTCACAGGCCGCCGCCATGGTGTGAAATACCGTCTGGGCGACAATGTGACAGTGCGCGTCGCCCGCGCCGACCTACAGAAAAAGCAACTCGACTTCGTGCTTGTCGACGACCGCGGACAGACCAAACCGGGCGAAGACATGCTCGGCAAGAATGTAGGAGCGCGCGAAGCCCTTGCCAAATCGCCGAAGAAACACTATCGCAACAACTCACAGCGCCGACGCAGATAACAACGCCATGACAGCCACAATATTCATCGATCGCCTGCGCGTCCATGCACTTATCGGAGTGGACGCGCAGGAGCGTGTAGTGGGCAACGACTTCGATATCACAGTGTATGTCGACTATCCCGCAGCTGTCGACGCCGGCAAACATGATGCACTGGAGCAGACAATCAACTACGCCGGAATTGCAGACGTGATACGCCAGACCGTGTCACAGCCAATGCTCCTCGTCGAGCATGCGGCATGGCTGATCGCCGAACGGTTGCAGCAACAGTGGCCAGGAATCACAGGTGGAAGCGTGGAGATAAAAAAAATAGCGCCTCCGGTCGAAGGCGCACAATGCAAGGGTATGGGGGTCACTTTTCGGTGGTCCAAGTGAAATTTGTGGCACGCTCTCGCCGGCCGAGCAATCGGTAGGCAAACGTGTAGAGCGGATGTATGGTGATGAACCATGCAACCGTCATACATAGCGGACGGCTATTGAGCGACTTCATTGTTCTGCGCCATGCCAATCCCGCGGCAAGAACCATCGCGACAACCACTACGGACATCGCGGCAACAGGAATAAGCGACGGCAATCCGACAACACACGCACCTACCCCAAGGCCGATAAAGCCCCACCAGAGCCACGACATGAAAGCCCACATGCGGCGCGACGCCCCGGGCAACATCGACGCCGTGAAATCGCGACGTATACGTTCAAGACGGTGTGCACGCGACAAATCATGCTCCACCACTTCCACCATCGACTCACGGGACAGTTCGAGCGCACAATCCACACCCGTACTTATCTCCCGCACAAATATATCATCGTCGCCATATTTTAGATTGAGCGAACGCTGAAACCCCTTGTTCTCATAAAACAATTTGCGCGCATACCCGAGATTATTTCCATCCGCGCGCCAAAGCCTGCCACCACACGCCGGAGCAAGCCATTCGACAGCCGAACGCACACGGTCAAAAGCATGAAAACGACCCTCCACGCACACACCTTCGTCCATATCAGCTCCAACCGGCAGGGAGTAACCGGCCACGACACCGCATCCGCAGGCAAAATGACGACACATCGCACGAAGCCACAACGGCGAGCCGATGCTGCAATTTCCACATGTAAGCATCAGATGGTCATAGCGGGCAGCCTTCACGCCGATAGTCACAGCAAGCTTCTTCCTCGACAGATTTCTCGAATTTGCCGGAGCATATGTCAGATAGAGATTCTGGTAATCATTCTGCAGACGTGCGACCACCGTCTCAGCCGGGCCTCCTTCCCCATCACCCACGACAATCACCTCCATCGGAGCGGGATAATCCTGACCAAGCAACTGGGGCAACAGTCTCTCAAGCGACCGTGAATCATCGCCCGCGGTCACAATCACCGACACCGGCGGATAGGCACTGTCGTCAACCGATGCCGCTACATTTTCGGAATCAGAGACAACACGCTTACTCACACGACGCAGACGCGGAATCATCAACACCAACGACATGATGGCACACAACAATGCGCCACCGGCCAGACAATAAAACACTGTTGAAAATTCCAGTGATAGCATAAATTAAATCCGGTTTTAGAGGGTCTTTGAATTTAATTCGTATTCAAGATCGAGTGTCAATCACGAGTGATCTTTTCATCGTGAATCTGAGATTTCACTTTGAACTGCCACTTAAGCCTGCAAAGTTAGAAAATTCCGATGAGTCGAGCCAACCTTTATCCGTCAAAAAGATCTTGCGCTGCATTTGATCACACATTTTCACAGACGCATTTTCGCGATACGGTAATTATAGTTACCTTTGCAAACGCAAAAATCAACCCTCGCACGCTCGTGAACTATAATAATCAGGCTGCCGACACGTTGATTCATTGGCAACAATAGTGTCCTACGGGCAAACCAACTTTGTCCGGCAGGCATTTTTGCATGGATATATTAACAAGTTATTGCAGACAGTTAACACTCTCGATTATGAAAAAAAACATATGGCTCGGATCAGTCATCGTTGCTCTAATGCTGTCATTGGCATCATGCGGCTCACACAAAGACTCGATGTCATATTTCGATAACATACGCGACACCGGATCAGGCACTCTCGGTGACACTGAATACGGCTTGCGTATCGTACCCGACGACGAACTGTCGATCAGCGTGACCTCAGTCAACCCGTCGGCAACGATGGTCTACAACATTCCGTCGAGTTATTCGCCTGTTCTCGACCCAAACTCGGGAGTAACCACATATTTTCCATCAGGCGCACCTCGCACATATCAGGTATCACCCAAAGGCGACATCACATTCCCGGTTCTCGGCAAGATACACGTAGGCGGCATGACCACCGAGGAAATCGCCAACATGCTCTACGAGCGTATCAGCAAAGATGTTGATGATCCCATCATCACTGTGCAACTCGTCAACTTCCACATCAACGTGCTCGGCGAGGTGAACCGTCCGGGAGTAGTTCCATCGAGCGGAGAGCGCTTCTCAGTCCTCGATGCCATAGCACGCGCCGGCGACCTGTCGCAGTATGCCGTGCGCGACAACATTCTGCTCATCCGCGAAAACAATGGCGTGAAGGAATACCACCACCTCAACCTCAACGACTCAAAGCTTTTTGAAAGTCCCTACTTCTATCTTCAGCAGAACGACATGCTGATCGTGGAGCCCAACGACGTACGCCGGTCAAACGCACGCTACAATGTAAACAACGCTTACAAGATCCAGGTCACCTCGGCCGTGATCAGTGCATGCTCTGTGATCGCATCGCTTGTCATCGCAGTCGCCATAAAGTAACACACCTTCGGCGTAACAAACAAATCAATCAGCACATCCACATCACTCTTCCCACCATCCAACATGAGCAACGAAAGAGACAACCAGAGTGAAATCATAGACATCCCGGGCCTGCTTCAGGAGTATGCCTCGAAATGGTATCTTTTTGTAATCTGCATAGTCGCATGCGTAGGTTTGACATACATCTACACCAAAGTGCGACAGCCACAATACTCCGTGCGCGCAAATATTCTCATCTCACAAGACGACGAGAAAAACTCAGCCGGAGGTCTCATGGCCAATTTCGGCGACCTCGGCAGCGTGTTCGGCACAAAAGGACAAGTGGATGATGAAGTGTTTGTCGTCTCCTCCCACTCCGTGCTGCAGCAGACCGCCAAGGATCTAAACCTCAACAAAAAACACTACGTCAAGACCGATCTGCTGACAAAGCTGTTTAAATACACCGACTTTCCTGTCGACGTCTACACCGCTCCCGGCGTGGCCGACACACTGATGACATCCATCAAATTCCGAATCAAAGTAGACGACGAAGGCCACATAAAAGTAACCGCACGCCACCGTGGCGACAAGATCGCCGAAGTGGAGTCCGACACCTGGCCTGTCGCGGTCAGCACTCCATTCGGAAAATTCTATGCCGACAAGACAAAATATTTCAAACCGGGCGAAAGCCTCAAATCCGACGTCATTTTCTCAGGCTACGGAGTCGTAGCAGAGGATCTCGATGAAGACGTCACCATCAACGTAGCCAACAAGAAGGCTAACGTAATTACGCTGTCAGTGACATCTCCCTCCACAGAGTATGCCAAAGACCTGCTCAACACCATCATCGCCAACTACAATGCCCGCGGCATAAAAGAGCGAAATCTCAAATCGCAGAAAACAGCTGAATTCATCGACTCACGGCTCGCCTTGCTCACCGGCGAACTTGAAAGCACCGAGAAAGACATCGAGAAGTTCAAGAAAGAACAGGGCATGACCGACGCCTACGCCGATGTCACCTACACCCTCACCAAGAAAAGCGCCATTGAGCAGGAACTGGTCAAAGCCCAAGCCGAGACCGAGGTGCTGAACATGCTACAGGAGTTCATCGCTGATCCGGCCAACGCTCACTCGCTGATGCCGTCGACCACGGCAACAGCAGATGCTCAGGATGCTATCACGGCCTACAACACTGTCGTGCTCCAACGCATGGATCTGGCACGCAACGCCAAAGCCAACAACATTCCGTTAAAGAAAATCGACGAGCAGCTCGCAGCCATGCGCGCCAACCTCAACACATCGCTTGAAAAGGCACGTCAGAGTTCGGCAACCTCAGCCCGACATCTCGAAAGCCAGATCAACAACTCCAACTCACGCCTCGGCCAGATGCCCTATCAGGAACGCGTCTACCACTCCATACTGCGTCAGCAGACACTCAAAGAAGAGCTCTACATATTCCTCCTGCAGCGCCGTGAGGAGACATCCATGACACTCGCCAACTCTGTGCCCAAGGGCATAATAGTCGATGAAGCCTATTCACGCTCCGAACCGTTAGGCATGAAAAAATCGATCATGCTGCTTCTCGCGTTCTTCGTCGGCCTGTGCCTCGCGCCGGTGATCATCTATGTGCGCAAGCTCACACGCAACAAATTTGAAACTGCCGACGAGCTCAAGAAACTCACAAAAGTTCCCGTTCTCGGCGAGATATGCACATCGCGCTCTAACCAGACTCTTGTCGTGAAGCCCGGAAGCACATCATCGCTCAACGAACTGTTCGCCCTGTTGCGTACAAATCTCGGCATGGTGCTCAAAGGCAACGAGAAAGTTGTGTTGATGACATCAACCGTATCGGGCGAGGGCAAATCGTTCGTTTCGATCAACCTTGCGGCTACGTTGGCCCGTCAGGGCAGCAAAGTTCTGCTCATCGGCATGGACATCCGCAAACCTACCCTTGCCAAATACCTGCCCATACAACCCAAGTATGGTCTGACCGAGTATCTGTCAAACACCTCGATGCCGCTTTCCGACATCATTGTCCCCAACGCCGTGGCAGAAAACATGGACATCATCACAGCCGGCCCCGTACCGCCCAATCCTGGCGAGATGCTCCTGCGCCCCGAAGTCGACCAACTGTTTGAGAAACTCCGCGGCATGTACGACTACATCATTGTCGATTCCGCACCCGTCGGCATGGTGAGCGACTCCCTATCGCTCGTCCGCATAAGCGACGCCACAGTCTATGTATGCCGCGCGAACTACACCACACTGCGCGACGTGCGCTTCTTCAACGAGCTATACTCCGAGGATCGCATGCGCAAGATGACACTTGTCATCAACGGCACTTCGGCACGCAAAGGCTATGGCTACGGCTATGGCGAAAATGTCAACCGCAGCGGGAAACACAAGAAAAAGAAAGAGTGACCTGCCGGCAATAGATCACCTCACACCGCACACAGATGAAATCGCAGGCTAATGTCTACAAATGGAGCACTATTGACCGTGTGTGCAACACGGCCATAACCTTTGGCGGCAATATCGCGCTCGCGCGCCTGCTATCGCCCGACGATTTCGGACTGCTGGCAATGGTGGCGATATTCACCGCCATCGCCTACAACATATCGAGCTGCGGCATGAGCGACGGCATCATCAAGAAGCTTCATCCTACCGCTGAAGACTATTCCACCGTATTCACATTCAACGCCTTGTCGGGCGTGATATTCTGCGTGCTGTTCATTGTCACGGCACGTCCGATAGCGAATTTCTTCCACCAGCCCGCACTTGTCGGCATAATGTGGGCAATCGGCATATGCTTTGTGTTTCAGGTGCTGTGGTTCATTCAAGAAACCAAGCTCCGGAAACAGCTCGACATGAAGAAGATCGCCATAGTCCGCGTGAGTGCGTCGGCATCAGCCGTCGGGCTGGGCATAGCGCTCGCCATATGCGGATACGGCTACTGGGGACTCGTATCGTGCCGCATATTCCTATCGGTATTCCTGTTTGTTTACTATGTGATGGCAACCCGTTGGATTCCTCGTCTGGGATTCTACCGCAACTCATTCAGGGAGATGTTTGGCTTCGGCGTAAACCTCATGCTGGCCTACATAATAAACCAAGTGAGCCGCAATATCAACACATTTGTCCTCGGACGCTTCAGCCCATCGGAATCCGGTATATTCTCGCAAGCACAGAAAATGGAGGAAGTGCCATATTCGATGATCGACAACATCATCAACTCCTCATTCTTCGCCATTATTTCCAATGAAAGCGACCGCGACAAACGGCGGAAGCTATCCACCCAGATGCTCGGGTGGATGACTACGATGACTGTGACCGTCGGACTGCTGCTTACACTGCTTGCCGGCCCCGGATTTCACTTGCTTTTCGGCGAGAAATGGGATGGAGCCGTTCCGGTGTTCCGCATATTGATTTTCTTCGGCATAGGATCTGCCATAAAATATTATTTTCAGGCTGTAATGAAGTCATATGGCCTGACACGACGGATACTACAGCTTACCGTGGTGGAGATTATCATCCAACTTGGGCTTCTTGCCACACTTTTCAGATACGGAATGATCTGGATAGCATGGACTCAGGTTGCAGGCGTGGTTCTCATTCTCGCATTCTATGCACGTGAATACTGTATCATCGAGCAAATCAGCTTCATGAAAATGGCACACATAGCCGTGCGCGACCTGCTGATACCTATGATAGCATTCGCCATCACCGCTGCAGGCTATTGGATGTGGGACGGAGTGCTCAACTCATTTCTCAGTTGCCTGCTCACACTGAGCTGTTTCTCCGCATTCGCGATGCTGCTTTGGGAACTTCATCCCAATCCCATGTACCTGCGCTACCGCAATGCACTGCTGTCACGCATCAGATCTGACAAGCGAGCGTAGCAGATTGACCACCGGAGCAAAGACAAGCAACCGACGGACGTGCCGAGGCAACGGCGTGATATAGCGTGTGTCGGAGATCCGCGACGTCCAGCGTTTCCACTGCGCCACAAGTTTCACCCGCTTCAAAAGTGGCATATGCCCAAGTTCCAGCGCCTTTGCATTAGCCCAAGCCGCACCCATCGGATTCCGCTCATGCAGCAGCGCCACCTTGGCTGTCAATCCGTCGGCCTGATAATCACAAACATAAATCGGGTCATTGGTATACCTCATCAGATAATCCGTGCCTATCTGCTGCCAGACTGGCCCTTCCCTGACAAATTTCTCTCCGGGGAACTCTGGGAAGCGATAACGTCGCATCACATCCGTAGCCACCACTTCAGCACGGTCACCCTCGATGCCCAACACCACACGATACTGCTCATGATGCAGATCGCGGCTTTCGAAATCGACAGGCGTTCCCACGGTCTTGCCATCGGGGTGTATGCGCAAAGCCACCAATCCCGCAATACCGTCTTCGGGACTGACATCTGCAAGCCGGCCACGCATTACTGCCACAGCATCGTCAACCAGATAGTCATCGGAATCGAGTATGGTGAACCACTCGCCACAAGCCTCCTTCACACCTACATTGACAGCCCGGTGCTTACCACCATTGACGGTGCGCACTACACGGATAGCAAACGGTGCGCTGTGCTCTGCCACTATGCGGTCGATCACTGCGGGAGTGTCGTCAGTCGAACCGTCGTCCACCACGAGCCACTCAAAATCCATATCGGTCTGCCGGCACAGACTCTCGTAGGCTCGCCGCAGCAATGCGCCACGATTGTAAACCGGTGTGAAAACTGTCAGCAACATACATCGGCAAAGTTACGCTTTTTTCGCAGGAATCGCCACAATCACCCGCCATTACGGCATTACAACCGATTTTTTTCGTAATTTTGCCCCGCTATGACAGAAACAGTCACCACCATAAAAACAGATGACAAACCTGACGGGCAGGAGCGCAAGGCTAAAGAGCTGCTTGAGGCTCCGGCATCGACATGGCTATGGTCGCTCGGTTTCCTGCTTTCGCTGTCACTTGCCGGTCTTTCATTCTACCCGGCATTTATCTTCACCGCCTTTATCCTCCTAAACCGATTTTTCAAAAACCGCTATGACTTCCTTGTCATGGTGGCTATCTTCGCCACCAGTCCGGGATTTGTCCACGCCGACGTCATAAAATTCAACATTGTCGACCTTTTGCTCGCGCTATCGTGCATAGGATTGGTATTCTACCGCAAGAACGTGATGATAAAGAAGGTGACGATATGCATTTTCGCCTATATTCTGTTCCTGTTCGGCATGTCGATGCTCAGCGACGAGACATTAGCCATACAGGTGCTCACCATCAGGCAATATGCATCAATAATTTTGTTCATACTTCCGCTCTGGCTATTCGCCAACCGAGACTTCGACCCCGACGAGCTATTCCGCCGGGTAATAGTCTATCTTTTATGGATCAGCCTGTTTTATGCTATCGACGGATTTATTTTCAGCGGATGGGTGCTTCTGCCCGGCACATTCTCGTCCCACGAGACACTGTCGACATTCTGGGACATCCATTGGCAACCATTCTCAACATATTTCCCCCGCAAATATCCGAGCGCCATATTCATTGTGATACTTGCGGCCTATCCTCTTGCCCGTCGATTCAAGCTGAAATGGTGGCAGTGGGCGATAATCATCATCGCATTCGCAGCAACCCGCACTATGACTGTGATCGGAGCATTCGTCATCACATATGTGACCTTTCAAGGTCGCTTCAAACAATTTGCCAAATACTGTGTCTTAGCCGCCATAGCCCTGTCCGCACTCTATTTCGTCGACAATGCCACCGGCGGTTTCATGCGCATATCATCAACAGTCGACCAGCTCACGGCCGTCAACTCGGCAGGCGACAGCGAGGATCTCGCCGAATTCGGCACGGGACGTATGGGTCAGATATTACCTAAATATGAAGCGCTTGTCGAGCAGAACTGCCTCGCGCAAGGATTCGGCTTCATTCATCCCACAAAGACACTGCTGCCACGGTATCAGA
This sequence comes from uncultured Bacteroidales bacterium, assembly GCA_947570265.1. GTDB lineage: Bacteria > Bacteroidota > Bacteroidia > Bacteroidales > Muribaculaceae > CAG-1031. The sequence goes on from CANOUR010000002.1 coordinate 73,376, forward strand.
TACACAACGAATATTATTCCGACATATCGCTCGCCGATGAAAATGCAGCATATGTAGAGGTCACACAGTTCAATGCCGTCCTCCACATCGGTTTGATCGGACTCATTGTGCAGTCGGCATTCTACATCTATCTTTTTTTCCTGCTCAAACCCGGACGCCTCGCACAATTCTACCTCTCGACATTGCTTATGGCATCGGTGATGGGTCTGGGAGGATTTGGCGGACTCACCCAGAGCGACAGTCTCACATATGTCGCGATCGCACTTGGAGCAGCGCTACTCGAAGCCCGCCCCAAGCGCACCATGCTCATACGATAGGTAATCGTAGCCATTCTCCGGCTCTGTAGTCAAGTTCGTCAGGTTCGAATGGCACGTTACCGGAAAAATGGAAGAATGTAAATTCGCCAAAATACACCTGACCATTGATCTCATAAAAGTCGATCCTTACATGAGGATGTCCTTTTGACAGTTTAGCTGCCAGACACTTCATCTCATCAAATTTCACAGGGCGCTCCACTGGTTTTGTCGCATTTGGATGTCCTTGCCTTACAGGAATATGATTGAAATCAGCATCAAAAAAATCAAACCTTGTATCCACCGGTCGATCCGTAGCGACAAACATAAATTTCACATCCCCGTCAAAGCAAAAAAACTTATAGTCGATAAGTATGGGCTGTCGGGCATCAGTCATCAATGGCTCCGCAATTATACGAGGTGAGACATATAGATACGGATATTCGCGATACTGCATATAATAACTTGTCCTCAAAGCCTTATCCAACTGGCGAACTATTTTAGTACGATCTATCACAGATTTATCGCGGCATATCACCACACTCCCGGAATCATGCGTACATTTGAGCACAAAACTGTCGGGAAGTACATCAAAATCAATATCTTCCGCCCGATTCCACACTCCAAGAGTAGGGATCAGGTACTGCTTCCCGATCATCGCCGCCACAGTATCTTTTACTTTATACTTGTCAACCAACTCACCAAGTTGCGGTCTGCGACAATTTATCTTTAGCCACTGAAGCTTTTCATTAAATGTCTTCGGATTATCAAGATCCAACTTTTTACCCATATTCAGGCGGTAGCTCCACCGCAAATATGTGGCATCATCTTTTATCAAGGGGGATACCATGCGTAACACACGCCCCATCACACGTCGGACAACATGTGGTTCTTTGAATTTATTTATGAATGACATGGAAAAGATCGTATGTTTCACAATTTTGCATACTCATCGAGATATTTCATGGCAGTACGACGAATGTCGTAAAGATCGTGCACACGCTTTACGGCATCATCAACCATTGCGGCATCAAAACCGCACTCAAGCACATGTAAGATCACCTCTGCTAATGCAGATGCATCACCCGAAACAAACCTCAAGCCATAACGGCCATCATCAATTATTTCCATCGGGCCATCGCAACCCGACACCATAACAGGCACACGTGCCGCCATTGCCTCGGCAACCGTAAGGCCAAATCCATCAAAGCGCGAAGGCTGAACAAGCATATTGTAATCAGCCAGATGTTTAAAAACAAACTCCTGGGACTTATTGCCCTCGAACACAACAATGTCAACCACGCCTCTATCTGCCACAAGACGGCGAAGCACCGGCTCATCATCACCATCTCCTATAAGATGGATCTCAAAACCGCCAACACCGCGCTTGCGCAATATGGATGCCGCCTCGATAAGCAGATCATGTCCTTTTTTATACATGTCGAAACGCCCGACCTGCACAATCTTAAGCGTTTCTCCACAACCGGGTGTCCACAAATTTTGCGATTGAGTAAATAAACCTGCATCAATACCATTTGTCACCACAATCGAATCGCGCCCAAGCTTCGAACGCAAATCATCATGCACATAATGGGAAATAGCATAGATGCGAGAGAAGTAAGGTAGTGTGGGATAACGCCGATCCGCATCCGGAACTGAATCATGGAAGGTTAATACAACCCTGCGATGATATAGCGAAAATGGCAGCAAATAGCCCAACCGCCAATGGTGAGCATGTATCACATCCGGATCAATCCTACGCAAAGTCATTGCCAATTTCAATGCGTAGGGTAGCGAAGCATGCCCTACCGGACGCCCCACGCGGCGGACTTTGACAGACGGCGACAATCTACTCATCACACCATCGTCAAACATATCATTGACAACCACGATACTTACATCATGGCCTAACGCCACCTGAACGTTTGCTATATTTACAAGCATCGTTTCGATGCCTCCGGTGGTCATTCCCCACACCACATGGGCTATTTTCATGACACAATAATTTTATGTAAAGTTATACATTTTCGATCACTTCACAAAATAGCCCGCCTCTTGGGCGAGACACCCAATACGAAAATCAGCAGCGAACACTCACCGATCAGCACTACCATCAAAATATGTTTTATCCTGATTGAAAATGCTAAAAAAATGCGGGCGCATTGGAAAATAATTCCTACTTTTGTGCAAATTTGGTAATCGATATGGCCACCGACCTACAGACGCGTCTCAACTCGCTCAAAGCCAAAACACAGGTGCTCGTTGAGAAATATGCCGCATTGGAGGACGAACGCCGTCGTCTGGAAGCTATGCTTGCCGAACGCGACGAGGCCATAGGGCAGCGCGACCGGATCATCTCCGACCTGCAAAGCCGCATCGGATATCTCAAGGCATCAGTGACGGTCAGCCCGTCGCGCGAGGATGTCGAACAGACACGAAGCCTGATTGCCGGATTAGTGCGGGAAATCGACAAGTGTATCCTGGACTTGACAGACTGACACCCTCGACAGAAAAGGACACACGATGAAAGATAAACTCAACATAACGGTGCGCCTGGCCGACCAGCCCCCGATAGCGATGCGTGATGTGACACTCGCCGAGGAGGAAACAATCCGTCAGGCCGAGTACAACATCAACCGCCTGTGGGAAACATGGCGTCTGCGATTCAAAGACAAGTCAGCCGGTGAGATCCTCGCCATGGTGACTCTGCGGTTCGCCCAGCTCTACTATTCCCGGCAGCAACAGATGGAAAATCTCGACAGCCTGCTCGACTCATTTGAGCGTGATCTCGACAGATCGCTGATTGACATAGAGCGAAGCAGCCTCACCGCCTCTCCTACTCCGCCAGCCATTGACACGGCCGGAGATGCCTGACGGGTTCAGGCTTTGAACATATCTCATCACCGACCCCGCACGATGCCATGTGCAGGCAGCTGACCACCACGCTGCCATCCCCATATGGCAACGTGTTTGTTTTTTTTATTACCAACCCTCAATCGCCAACAACTGACATCACATCCACACACTATTCTCACAAAATCTAATAACCAACCCATTAACCCATTAATATGTCTACACTTTTCATCATACTGTGCGCCGTAGTGATCGCAGCCGCCCTCGGTTGTGGCGCCACACTCTTCGTACAGCGCACCATGGCACGCTCACGTGCCGCACAGATCATCGCCGATGCCGAGCGCGAGGGCGAGGTATTAAAGGAAAAGAAATTGCTCGACGCCCGCCAGGAAGAGCTCCACATCAAAGCCGAGGCTGAAAAACAGGCACAACAGCGCTTGCAGAAAGTGCAAGCCGAGGAAGGTCGTCTGAAACAGCGTCAGGGGCAGCTCAACCAGCAACAGAGCGAAAACCAGCGAACCCGCAACGAACTTGAGCAGACCCGTGCCAGCCTCGACGCGCAGGCAGCCGTGCTCGAATCTCGTCAGGCCGAACTCGACAAGGTTGAGCGCAAAGCCAGAGAGGAACTGGAACACATATCAGGTCTGTCGAGCGACGAGGCAAAGGAAAAGCTCATCGAATCGCTCAAGGACGAGGCAAAGACCGCTGCCGCCAGCTACATCAACGACATCATGGACGAGGCCAAGATGACAGCCAACAAGGAAGCCAAAAAAATCGTAGTGCAGTCGATACAGCGTGTGGCCACGGAGACAGCCATAGAAAACTCAGTCACAGTTTTCCACATCGACTCCGACGAGATCAAAGGACGCATCATTGGCCGTGAAGGACGCAACATCAGGGCACTCGAAGCCGCCACAGGCATAGAGATAATCGTCGACGACACCCCCGAAGCCATCGTTCTGTCAGGCTTCGACCCTGTGCGCCGCGAGATAGCCCGCCTCGCCCTTCACCAGCTCGTGGCCGACGGCCGAATCCACCCCGCACGCATCGAGGAAGTTGTGAACAAAGTGCGCCGTCAGATCGAAGAAGAGATCATCGAGACAGGCAAGCGCACCGCCATCGACCTTGGCATACATGGACTTCACCCCGACCTGATACGTCTCGTCGGCAAGATGAAATATCGTTCGAGCTACGGACAGAACCTGCTGCAGCACTCACGCGAGACTGCAAACCTGTGCGCCGTCATGGCATCGGAGCTTGGACTCAATCCCAAAAAAGCACGTCGCGCAGGTCTGCTGCACGACATCGGCAAAGTGCCCGACGAAGAGCCCGAACTGCCACACGCACTGCTGGGCATGAAGCTTGCCGAGAAATACAAGGAAAAGCCCGAAATATGCAACGCCATCGGTGCTCACCACGATGAAATGGAACAGACATCGCTGCTTGCACCAATCGTTCAGGTATGCGACGCCATATCCGGAGCGCGTCCAGGAGCGCGCCGCGAAATCGTCGAGGCCTACATCAAGCGCCTGAACGATCTCGAACAACTGGCGCTCTCATATCCGGGCGTGATAAAGACTTATGCAATCCAGGCCGGCCGTGAACTGCGCGTTATCGTCGGAGCTGACAAGATTGACGATGTCGAGACCGAAAAGCTGTCGGCCGAAATAGCCAAGCGCATTCAGGACGAGATGACCTACCCCGGACAGGTGAAGATCACCGTCATCCGCGAAACACGTTCAGTTGCCTTCGCCAAGTGATCACGCCATGGCAAAGGATTTGAATACCGATGATCTGACTGCTGCCGCTTTCGACAATTCCACCGATAGCGACGCCACTCCCTGCGGATCGTGCGACTGTCACGGCTGCCGCAGCGGCTCGCCATGCAAACTTCCGGGCGAACCGCGTGGTAAAATGGAGTGCTTCGACTGGCTTTCCGACATACCCGGCGACATGGCCTCTTTCGACATCGTGGAGGTTGTGTTCAAGAACACCCGCAAAGGATACTACCGCAACTCCACCGGTCTTGATCTTGCGCAAGGTGACATTGTAGCCGTCGAGAGTTCTCCCGGACACGACATCGGCCGCATCACACTCACCGGACGGCTGGTAGCATTACAGATGAAAAAAGCCCGTGTCAAGCCCGGGCCCGAGATCAAGCGCGTGTTCCGCAAGGCCAAGCCTGCCGACATAGAGAAATATCAGGAAGCTAAAGCTCGTGAGAACGAGACGATGATACGCGCCCGCAAGATCGCCGAAGACCTAAAGCTCAACATGAAAATCGGCGACGTGGAATTTCAGGGCGATGGCAACAAGGCAATCTTCTACTACATAGCCGATGAGCGAGTAGACTTCCGCCAGCTCATCAAGGTGCTTGCCGACACATTCAGAGTGCGCATCGAGATGAAACAGATCGGAGCGCGTCAGGAAGCCGGTCGCATCGGGGGCATCGGGCCATGCGGACGCCCATTATGCTGCTCGAGCTGGATGAGCAATTTCGTGTCAGTGGGCACTGCCGCAGCGCGCTTCCAAGATATCTCGCTCAATCCGCAGAAACTCGCAGGCCAATGTGCCAAGCTCAAGTGTTGCCTCAACTTCGAGGTCGACACATATGTCGAAAGCACCAAGTTTCTTCCGCCTCGCGACGCCAGACTCGAGACCGCCGACTCCACCTACTACCATTTCAAGACCGACATTTTCAAAAAAGAAATCACCTACTCCACCGACAAGTCGATCGCTGCCAACCTCGTCACAATCGATGCCGAGCGCGCTTTCGAGATCATCGCAATGAACAAAGCCGGTGAAAAACCGCTCAAGCTCGAACGCGACGACAAAGCGCGTCCCGAACCAAAGAAAGACTTTGTCGATCTCGTAGGGCAAGACAGTCTGACACGCTTCGATCGTACGAAAAAGAAGAAAAAGAAGAAAAAACCGGCATCGGCCAAAACCGAAAACGCCGCCACCGGCAATGAACCGACAAAGCCGGAACAACAGACACGACAGAACGGCGAGCAAAATGCCAAAGCCAAGGAACGCAAACCGCGCACCGAGGGGCAGCCTCCGGCTCAGGCGGCCGACAGACAGCCTCAGGGGCAACGCAAACGCCGTCGTCACGGCAAAGACCGTGGTCAGGACGGTAACGGACATCCGGCCGACAGCAATTCCACAGCGAATGAATAGACCATCGCGCATATCATTGTCACTGCCCATCCTGGCAGCGTTCGCAATCATCTGCGGCTGCGTCAGCCGTGGATCGGAAAGCGGTTTTTCGTCTATTCCTCCCGAGGGCTGGGCCTACGGCGACACCCTTTCATTCACCGTCAGCCGTGCCGACTCTCTCACACCGGCTACGCTAAGCGTGGCCGTGCGCAACAACAACGACTATCCCTACAGCAACCTGTGGCTCGAAGTAAGCTACAACGACGGTCGCTCAAACCGGTGCGACACAGTCAACATCCGTCTTGCCGACGTGTACGGCCGATGGACAGGCAAAGGTTTCGGCCCTGAATATCAATCAGAAGCCATTGTCGCAAAAAATCTCACTCCGCCCAACGGATCACTGATCAACGTGCGGCATATCATGCGCACCGACACCCTTACCGGCATCGAGCACGCAGGCATAACCCTTTCAGCACAATCAAAATGAAACCTACACAATCATCACGATCCAATCTCACCATACTCCTATCGTCAGAAGAACAGCAACGGCGCATCGACCGTGTACGCTCGTTGATGCGAGCCGATGCCGCCGCACCCGACGCACTTCTGATCACCGACTACGCCAACCTCTATTATCTGACCGGACGCGTATTTGCCGGGATGCTCTATCTGCCTCTTGATGGCGAACCTATATGCTTCGTGCGCCGTCCTGTTCATCTCGAAGGGCCTGAGACTAAAAGCATCCGTAAGCCCGAAGACATGGCAAAAACGCTTGCCGGCACCATGCCCGGACGTCTGGGTCTGGAGCTCGACCTCGTGCCCTATGCGACGGTGAAGCGTCTCAGCGCAATATTCCCTGAAGCGTCGATCGTCAGCGCATCTGCCATCATGCGCGCAGCACGTGCCGTAAAGACCGACGAAGAAATCGAAATGATCCGCCGGTCGGGTGTCTCTCACTGCGAAGTCTACAGCCGCATACCGCAACTCTATCAGGATGGCATGACCGACATCGAGCTGCAGGTTGAGATCGAACGTGTCTCACGCCTCGAAGGCTGCCTCGGAGAATTCCGCATCAGCGGATCGTCAATGGAAATATACATGGGCAACATACTCGTCGGAGATAATGCCGATGCGGCAAGCCCATACGATTTTGCAATGGGCGGCGCCGGACTCGACCCCTCACTGCCTGTAGGAGCCGACGGCACACTCATCACACCCGGAACAACCGTCATGGCCGATATGAACGGCGACTTCACCGGTTATATGACCGACATGACACGCGTTTTCTCTCTCGGCGAGATAAGCCCACTGGCCAGACAGGCTCATGAATGCTCACGCGAGATACACCGGCAGCTTCGCAAAATGGCTGTACCCGGCACTCCGGCAAGCAGTCTCAACGAAAAAGCTGTGGAGATTGTGAAGCAGCACGGTCTCGAGAAATACTTCATGGGACATCGCCAGCAAGCCGGATTCATCGGACACGGAGTCGGCATTGAGATCAACGAGGCACCTGTGATCGCCCCACGCAGCCGCGACATACTCGAAGCCAACAACGTCATAGCCCTTGAGCCCAAATTTGTCATTCCCGGCACAGGCGCGGTCGGCATCGAAAACACTTATCGCGTCACCCCTGAAGGACTCGAGAACCTCACACCTGCACCTGAAGAGATCATCCCACTCGAGAAGTAAACCGCTGATGCTTCTTCCTGACAACAAGATATTCGGCATTGTCGGACAATCGGCCGACAACCTCGGACGCGAAGCCTATGTCGTTGGCGGCTATGTGCGTGACCTCATGCTCCACCGTCCGTCGAAAGACATCGACTTTGTCACTGTGGGCAGCGGCATCGAACTGGCACGCGAAGTTGCATCACACATGGGGCGCAATGCCACGGTGACGGTGTTCCGCACCTACGGCACGGCACAGATCCACCGTGGCGATCTTGAGCTTGAATTTGTCGGGGCCCGCCGTGAGAGCTACACCCGCGACTCCCGCAATCCCATTGTCGAAGACGGCACTCTTGCCGATGACATATCGCGGCGCGACTTCACCATCAATGCCATGGCGATCTGTGTCAATAAGGCTCATTTTGGCGAGCTTATCGACATGTTTGATGGTGTGTCAGATCTCGAGCACCGCATCATACGCACTCCGCTCGACCCCGACATCACATTCAGCGACGATCCGCTGCGGATGATGCGGGCCATCAGATTCGCCACGCAACTCGATTTCACAATCGCCCCCGAAACGCTCGATGCAATATCACGCAACGCCGGGCGCATCGAGATCATTACACGCGAACGCATCGCCACCGAGCTAAACAAGATCATGGCCTCGCCAGTGCCGTCAATCGGATGGTATCTGCTGCTTCACACCGGATTGCTTCCGCTGATCTTTCCCGAACTGGCAGCGCTCAAAGGCGTGGACACCGTCAGAGGACGCGCCCACAAGGACAATTTCGACCACACGATGACCGTCCTCGACCGCGTGGCGTTAAAGAGTGACAACCTGTGGCTCCGGTGGGCAGCACTCCTCCACGACATAGCCAAACCTGTCACCAAACGCTGGGACGACGAACAGGGCTGGACATTCCACAACCACAATTTCATCGGCTCGAAAATGGTTGAGAAGATTTTCCGCCGCATGAAGTTGCCTCTCAACGAACACCGCAAGTATGTGTCGAAGATCGTCGAACTTCACATGCGCCCTATCGCACTCGTCGAAGATGAGGTGACCGACTCAGCCGTGCGACGGCTCATCAACGAGGCCGGCGACGATCTTGAGGATCTCATGACACTCTGCGAAGCCGACATCACATCGAAAAATCAGTCAAAAGTGAAGCGTTTTCTTGACAACTTCACTTATCTGCGCCGCAAGATGGACGACATCAACGAGCGTGACAGCATACGCAACTTCCAGCCTCCGGTCGACGGACATGAGATCATGGAAACATTTGGTCTGCGCAACTCTCCGCTGATCGGCACTATCAAACAAGCGATAAAAGACGCCGTTCTCGACGGACTGATACCCAATGAGCATGATGCAGCACACGACTACATGATCGATTTTGCCAGATCAATAGGTGTGCTGCCCACATCTTCTACAGAGTCCACAACCTGAATTTTTTTAATATCGACAATATCGAAGCCGGTGATGTGAGCGACACTCACGCCACCGGCTTCGCATATGCAATAAATGTCAACGCGCGACAAACTTCTCTCCGGCGCGTATGTAGATGCGGCCGGGAAGCGTTTGCTTCACACTGCGCCCCATCATGTCCACCGTTGGGCGGCTGTCATCGCTGTCGCCTGCGACCTCCACGGCATCTATGCCACTCTGCGACCAACCCACCAATTCATAGCGCTGCTCCTCATTGACTATGTCATCGCGATGAATCGATGATATAGCCCCTTGAGGCAACACCAGTGTGTATTTCACACCCTTCTTCAATCCAATAGGCATATACTTCATATCATAGTACACCGTAAAGAGGTTCCAATCATCCTCTTTGACGGCTATTGGCAACTCAAGCACGAGGGCGTCCTCCATATAGATCTGCAACTTACTGTTGCCATCCTCGGCAATTTTGCATGGCTCGCTAACATAAAACTCTACACGCTGCAACTCCTTGTATTCCTTGTCGGGCTGCGGCTCACGCAACGTCATATCGATCCACTCCGGTATGCTGTAGCTTAGCTCGATCAGGTCGTTTGTCACTCCCGGATCATCCTCCAACGCCAGCGATCCGGGCTTTATCGACACTGTGTAGGTCTGTCCCTTGGGCAAATGCGTGCGCTTGAAATCCATTTCGAGATCCCACACACTGCCAAAATCTTCTACCCTGAGGTTATCTGCGCGAAGCATCACCTCTCCATCATGCTCAATGGTCACCTCGGCAATGTCGGTCACAACGATTGGCGATGTAAACGGCAGACACTCCGATTCAACAGGCCGGCAATTGGTAAAATGTCCCCCCATCTCAAACCAAGTCAGATGTGTGCTGAACGGATCGTTGTTTTGTCCTGTCGCGAACATGGACATAGCCGAAATCATCGACGCCGCTAATAATACTTTCCTCATAATATTTTCATGGTATTAGTTATAAATATATTTTCACAAAAAAACATAATCTAAATCTGAAAAACAAGACCACATTATAATAAATAACATTATTTAACTTGCAATTTTGTATTTTTTCATCGTAATGACTCTCGCAATTTTAATTCCGGTAAAAACAACTCATCTTGCAGCACATTATCGTACTCACATCGATTTAAGGATGATTTTTGGATCGGATGCAATAAATCGGCACACTGTGAGTTATTGTATATGAATACAACAGCGCAACATCGCAGATGAACAATATTATAAAGAGACTTATTCCGGCAGTGCTGGCCATTGTTGCCTGCCTCCCGGCCACAGCCCAAAAGGACGAGTTCAATCCGGTGCAGACAGGTACCAACTCGCTAAACATAGCCCCCGACGCCCGCGCGGCCTCCATGGGCGACCTCGGTGCGGCCACCGACCCCGACGCCAACTCGCAATACTGGAATCCGTCGAAATACGCTTTCGCCTACAGTCAGGGAGCTCTCTCGCTGAGCTATACCCCATGGCTGCGCAAACTCGTCAACGACATATTCCTTGCCAATCTCGCCGGATACTACAAACTCGGCTCGGGCGACAATCAGGCGCTGAGCGTCTCGCTGCGCTATTTTTCTTTGGGCGAAGTCAACACATCAGATGTCAGCGGAGGAGCCGGCCAGAGCCTCAATCCCTATGAGCTGTCATTCGACGTAGGATACTCCCGCAAGCTTTCCGAAAAATTCTCGATGGGTGTCGTGTTCCGCTACATCTACTCCGACCTCGGATTCTCAACATCGTATGCGGGTGACCAGTCGACCGGAGCATCGGCGTTCTCGGCCGACATATCGGGATATTACACCACTTTCCCGATAATAGGGCGCAACGAATGCCAGTGGTCATGGGGATGGAACATATCCAACATAGGTACAAAAATCTCCTACGATCACGGCAACCAGCCGGCGTTCCTTCCAACCAACCTGCGCCTGGGCACTAATTTCATGTTTCCGTTGGCCGACTATCACAACCTATCTATAGGCCTCGACCTCAACAAACTGCTCGTGCCCACCCGCCCGCGCGAGAGCGACTACGACATGGACACCACAGAGGGACAGGTGCAATATGCCGAAGCGCTCGACAAATGGGAGACAATGTCGCCCATCACAGGTATATTCAAATCATTCGGCGACGCCCCGGGCGGATTCAAGGAAGAGCTGCGCGAAATCACATTCTCACTCGGTGCGGAATACAGCTACAACGACCAATTTTTTGTCCGCGCCGGATATTTCTATGAAAACCAATACAAGGGCAACCGTCAGTACTTCGGCATGGGCGCAGGATTCTCGCTCAACGTAGTGCGGCTCGACGCAAGCTATATGCTTGCCACGGCACAGACATCGCCACTTGACCAGACACTCCGCTTCACACTCACATTCGACCTCGACGGGCTAAAGGACATCATCGGCCGCCGTCGTCGCTAAACCAATTCACACATCAACCATGTACCGAATCGGAAACGGATTTGACGTGCACCGCCTCGTGCCCGACCGCCGCCTGATCATCTGCGGAGTCGACATTCCCTGGCATCTGGGACTACTCGGCCACAGCGACGCCGATGTAGCTCTCCACGCATTGTGCGACGCCCTGCTCGGTGCCGCAGCCCTCCGCGACATAGGCTACCATTTTCCGGACAGTGATCCTGCCTATAAAGGCGCTGATTCCCGCATGCTGCTGCGCGAGACACTACGTCTGATAAACACACGCGGATTCAGGCCTGTCAACGTCGACGTGACCATTATGGCTCAAGCGCCAAAAATGCTGCCACACATTCCATCCATGATCGCCAACATTGCCGAAGACCTCCGACTGACCGCCGACTGTGTGAGCGTCAAGGCCACCACAACCGAACATCTCGGGTTCACAGGCCGTGGAGAAGGCATAGCCGCCCAGGCATCCGCATTGCTCACCCGTATGGACTGATTGCGACAATCAGTTGCACTTCTGATTATTCTTTATAACTTTGCAGGTGCAGCATATCATCGATCATGAAAGAATCCATCACAATCAAGAATCTCGGCCCGCTCCGCGACATCAGCATTGACGAGCTTCGCCCGCTCACCGTGCTCATCGGAGCATCAGGCAGCGGCAAAAGCATGCTCATGAAAGTGATAAGCCTCATGCGCTATCTCTACAAGAAAGCAAATGTGAGAGCATATCTTGCCAACTCCGGAATACGCCGTTCGCCTTTCAAGGTCAGACTCGATTCTGTTCTTCATGATGAACTGCGCTACTACATCTTGAAAGAGGGAGTGGAGATAATCTACACCGTCACTGCCGACAGCGGCCGCAGTTATGTCGTGTCGATAGCCAACAAAAAGCTACAGCTACCCAAAACAATCGATGACCACGATCTGATATTCACTAAAGAAGCATGGATATCAGAGACACGCAACGTGATCCCCATGTGGAAAAACAATCCGGCCAACAGCAAAGGCTGGCTCGGATTTTTCTTCCATGAGACATTAGCCGATTTCGAAGCTGCTGCAGCAAACGAACGACACATCGGCATGAGATTCATCAATGCCGACATGACCATCTCGCTGGTCAACGGCACACGTCGATTCATGCTCAATATAGCCGGGACTGACGAGCCTATCGAACTGCGTTTCGCCTCATCCGGCATGCAGACCGCCGCCCCACTATCGACAGTGGCGCAATACTATGCAAGATCGTTTTCTTTCAAAGATGCAAAACGCCGATCGGTACTCAATTACCTCTACGACTCCGACCGTCTTTCCAACTTCCACCCACAGATCGAGCTATCAGACATCAGAAGCATTATAAACATGCATGTCGAAGAGCCTGAATTGTGCCTCGATCCATCCGCCCAGATCAGATTGGTCGCCGAACTTGCCGACACGACGCTCAACCATGCACAGAACGAAATATCGCTGACATTTGCCACCCATAGCCCATACATTGTCAATGCATTGAATCTGTTCATATGCAAACGTCAGGACGGCTCAACCCTCATTCCACATGAGAAGCTCGCAGTGTACCGACTTGCAAACGGCAACCTGATCAACCTGATGTCGACTGACGAACAAGGCCGGCCTATTGTCGACACATCGGATCTTTCAGCCCCGATGGAAAATATCTACACAGAATATCTCAGCCTAATCGGAGAATAGCCACATGACTGTCTTCGAGCAATTATTGGGATTTCACATCAGGAATCTCTGCTCCGCCAAGCAACACATAGCCCCGATACCGTCGTCACGGCAACATTCCTCAGACTTCAGTCTCACCGACCCTTTGGCATGCGCATCATGCCCCTCATCAGCAGGATGCGACCACCGGGTGCTCAATGTAGCGACAAATACTCCTGTCGATGTCTTTGCCATAGATGAACTGATGAGCATCTTGCCTCAAAGCGCAAAAACAGGCCTTAAAAACTGCGACTACATGATGTGCGACGGCATTGACCTCTATGCCGTGCGCCGCATTGCATTCTGCGACCTCAATTGCGGAAATGAAGCGTACATCAACCCCGGCACATCATCGAAATACCCACAAGGCAAACGCGAATATGCCGTGGGACAAATGATCGGGATGGCGACATTTCTTTCCGGCGACGACATGCTGAGCCATTTCATACTCACGGCAACGTCCAGGCGCTTCGTGTTTGGAGTGAGAATCAACAACACCACACCTGTCAACCCGGCAGCAGCATCCATGAAGGCATTCATGCGCACACCCTCATCCCGCGCACTATCACTTCAATCAGCCCAGCGCATAGCCGGTCTTGGCTTCAGCTACGTTGAAGTGCGCTACCCAGCGGCACTCAATTGGTGAACCGGCGCGACAGAAGTCATTGCGTCGACACCAAATTTAAACTGAAATTATTGTTAAATAGAAAATTATCACTACCTTTGCGCTGCAAAATGGCTTTCGAGCCATTGAGAGACTTTTATCAACCTTATTTATTAACCCTGTTTTAATGACTGAACAAGTTAAAAACACCCCTATCGAAGATTTCGACTGGGATGCATTTGAACGTGGCGAGACCAGCGGCGAAAAATCGCGTGAGGAGCTCACCAAAACCTATGACGAATCGCTCAACACCGTCAAGGACAAAGAAGTAATCGAAGGTACCATCATCGCCCTCAACAAGCGTGAGGCTGTGG
>CANOUR010000003.1 GCA_947570265.1 uncultured Bacteroidales bacterium
TGGACAGCTACAGACTGGGAGTGGAGGCCCTGCTTACACAATGACTCAGGAGATCGAAGACTACATCGCATCTCACAGCAGCCCCGAACCACAACTGCTACACGAGCTGTACAGAGCCACATATATCGAACGTCTGTACCCACGCATGTGTTCCGGACATGTGCAAGGTCGCATCCTGTCCATGATATCCCACATGGTCAAGCCACAACGTGTGCTCGAACTGGGCACATTCTCTGGATATTCGGCCATCTGTCTCGCCGAAGGACTCCCTGAAGACGGTGAACTCCACACAGTGGAGATCGACGACGAGGCAGAACCATTCATCAGACGATGGCTCGACCGTTCTCCCGCAGGCCGGCACATACACCTCCACATCGGCGACGCAATGGACATAGTGCCAAGCATCAGCAGCGAACCTTGGGATCTGGTATATATCGATGCCAACAAACGCACCTACACCGACTACCTCGCAATGCTGCTGCCCCTGATACGCCCCGGAGGATATATAATTGCCGACAACACCTTATGGGATGGCAAAGTGACCGACTGCAGAGCAAACGATCCTCAGACAGAAGGCATACGCCGTTTCAACGACATGGTGGCCGGAGACCCCCGTCTGGAATGCGTGATACTCCCCCTGCGCGACGGTCTGACCCTCATTCGCGTCAAGCCTTAGAGCCTGTCACCTTCATGAAATAGGAAAGGAACAGAGACGCCGCAATAAACAGCGACACCGAGAAACTCAGAATTATTCCGTATACACCCATATCAGCCGTGAATCCGAGCAGATAGGTCGACGGAATTCCCACTATTACATAGCTTACAAAAGCGATCCACAGCATGGGCATGACATTCGACGTGCCCCGCAATGCATTGGCAAACGTGATCTGTGTAGCATCGCCTATCTGATAGAGCACGAGAGGAAATATGAGAGCGCCTGCCACAGCGAGCACAGCCGGATCATCAGTGAAAAGAGACATGGCATGACGTCCGCCTATTATGAAAAAAAGCGACGCACATACCGCCAGAGCGAGGATTATGATATAGCCTGCCCCGGCAATACGGCGCATCTGGCCTTTGTCAGATGCTCCCGCGGCGTTGCTCACGAGCACACTCACTGCGGCCGCCATGCTGTAGTAGACACAGAATCCGAGCGTGCCAACGATCACCACGATCTGAAATGCAGCAAGCTCGATAGCGCCGATCCATCCCGTCATTATGGCAGCGAACGTGAACGACCCCGACTCGAATGTCATCTGCATCGACACGGGCCACGACGTAAGGTTGACACGACGGAACAGATCGTACGTGACACGACCTCTCCGAAATCCGACAGCATATTCCGAATAGACTTTCCGGAAAAAATAAATCAACATTATCACAACCGGACAAAACACACGCGCTGCAAATGTCGCAAGCCCGGCTCCGGTAAGACCCATCTCCGGTAATCCTAAATTGCCATAGATCAACAACCAGTTTCCGGCAATGTTCAACACATTGGCCGATAGTATGATCCACATAGGCATGCGCGAATTGTTTATCGCATAGCTCCATTGAGCGAAAACATTGAAAACAGCTATGGGCACTACTCCTGCAAGGTAGATTATGAAGTAAGGCCGTATCACCGGAAGCAATTCCTCAGGCTGTCCGAGATCTTCGAGATGGATATACAAAACACTCATTATCACCGTGACAAGCAACGCAAAAGCCACATTGACAATGAGAGCTGTTTTCACTGTTGCACCTATGTCGGCACTGCGCCGCTGGGAAAACAGCGCACCGACAAGAGGTGTGAGACCATAGGTGAATCCCACACACGCAAAGATAGCAGTGTTGAAAAGATTGTTGACAAACGAGGCCGACGCAAGCGCTTCGGTCGAATAGCGGCCTACCATGATCGTATCGGCGAAACCGGTGACGATCATACCGAGCTGTCCCACGAGTATGGGAAGCCCGAGGCGCAGAATATCAAGAAACGGTAATCGACGCAGCGCGGTTGACATCAATATTGCTCTCGTTCATTGGGGAAATCAGATGTCTTCACATCATCCACATAGTGAGCAACAGCCTGATTGATGACAGACGAAAGGTCAGCATAGCGGCGCAGGAAACGCGGAGAGAAACCTTTGTTGATGCCAAGCATGTCGTGCATCACCAGTATCTGACCGTCACATTGACCGCCGGCTCCGATACCTATGGTCGGTATCGACAATTCCTTGCTCACTTGTTCAGCAAGCTGTGCAGGTATCTTCTCCAGCACCATGGCAAAGCATCCCAGCTCCTGGAGCATGCGGGCATCCTCCACCAGTTTGGCAGCCTCGGCCTCGTCGCGGGCACGCACGGCATACGAGCCGAATTTGTTTATCGACTGAGGGGTAAGTCCGAGATGTCCGCACACAGGTATACCTGCCGACAGAATGCGTTCGATACTTTCGCGTATCTCAGACCCACCTTCGATCTTCACTGCTTCCGCAGCGCTCTCTTTCATGATGCGTATTGCCGACGCGAGAGCCTGCTTTGAATTGCCCTGATACGTGCCGAATGGCATATCGCAGACCACAAGGGCACGCTTCACGGCCCGCGACACGCTGTCGGTATGATAGATCATCTGATCGAGAGTCATCGGAAGGGTAGTGGTGTGGCCGGCCATTACATTGGAGGCAGAGTCGCCTACAAGAATCAGATCCACACCGGCCTCGTCTATCAGACGAGCCATAGAATAATCATAGGCAGTGAGGCAGGCAATCTTCTCACCCCGCTGTTTCATCTCGATAAGACGTCGGGTAGTGACCTTGCGCAGGTCTTCTGTATAAGTGGACATCAGTCAATTATATCAAATCCGGTGTATTTGCGCAGACACTCGGGCACAACTATGCCCTCAGTAGTCTGATTGTTCTCAAGCAATGCTGCCATGATACGCGGCAGAGCCAGCGCAGAGCCGTTGAGCGTGTGGCAAAGATGTGTCTTCTTGTCTTCTCCACGATAACGGCATTTGAGACGGTTGGCCTGATATGTCTCGAAATTGCTTACCGACGACACCTCGAGCCAACGTTTCTGAGCAGCTGAATATACCTCGAAGTCAAATGTTATGGCAGATGTGAAGCTCATGTCACCCCCGCACAGACGAAGTATATGCCATGGCAGCCCGAGACGATCCAGAAGCGACTGAACATGATCTTTCATCTCCTCGAGAGCGGCATATGAATCTTCGGGACGCTCGATGCGCACGATCTCCACCTTGTCAAACTGATGAAGACGGTTGAGTCCGCGCACATCCTTGCCATAGCTGCCGGCCTCGCGACGGAAACATGCCGAATAGGCGCAGTTTTTCACAGGCAGACGGTCGGCCGCCAAGATCACATCACGATAAATATTTGTGACAGGCACTTCTGCCGTAGGGATAAGATACAGATTATCCTCATTGACAAAATACATCTGTCCTTCTTTATCGGGAAGCTGACCTGTGCCATAGCCCGATGCCTCATTTACCACGTAGGGAGGCTGTATCTCGGTATAACCTGCCTCACATGCGCTGTCGAGGAAAAACTGTATCAGGGCACGCTGAAGCCGGGCGCCCTTGCCGATATAGACCGGGAAACCGGCTCCGGTGATCTTCACACCGAGATCAAAATCTATGAGATTATATTTTTTTGCAAGATCCCAATGGGGCATTGCGTCATCAGACAGATCGGGCATCGTGCCGCCTGTCTTTTCAACCACATTGTCGGCCGCAGTGAGTCCTTCCGGAACAGCATCGCAAGGCAGATTCGGAATCGTGAGCAAAATCTCACGCTGAGCCTTCTCAGCCGCCTCGAGGGCTTCGGCTGCTTTCTTCTGCTCGGCCTTCATCTGAGCCACAGCGTCCTTGGCCTGCTGAGCCTCGTCCTTGCGTCCCTGCTTCATAAGAGTGCCGATTTGCGCTGCATAGCGGTTGAGTTCGGCAGCCCGATTGTCGTTTTCGAGTTGCAGACGACGACGTTCCTCATCGAGCGCTATTACACGGTCAATGGCTTCTTTGCCGTCAAAACCTTTGACGGCCAGGCGGGCCACCGTGCGGGCGGGGTCGGCCTTTATTTGCTGAAGAGTAAGCATCTGTTGATAAGTATATTGATTTACTTATATTGCTATTAAATTTTTTAAAGTGATGCGAGTATCTCGCGCACTTTTGCCGACACAACCTTTCCGTCGGCACGTCCGGCAAAAGCTTTGGAAGCTACGCCCATGACGCGTCCCATTTCTTTGGGAGAAGTTGCACCAACTTCCGATATGATGCGTCGTATCTCTGCATCAAGCTCGGCATCCGAAAGCTGCTTGGGTAGATATTCCTCAATCACTGCGGCCTCGGCAAGTTCATTGTCACGAAGTTCGGGTCGGTTCTGCTCGTCATATATGGCGGCAGTCTCGCGACGTTGCTTTGCCATTTTCGCAAGAATTTTCACAGCAGCGTCATCAGAGAGTGTACCGTCTCCACCCTTTGCTGTCTTTGCTTCAATAAATTCTTTCTTTATACCGCGAAGTGTTTCAAGACGCACTTTTTCACGAGCGAGCATAGCCTGCTTTATGTCAGCGCTGATAGTTTCAAAAAGATCCATAGCTGTATATTTTGCACAAAATTACTCATTCTAAAGTTTTCGTACAAAATAAATGTTGATAAGTATATGAATATCGTGTTTAAAAGCCACTTTCAACACTATGTTTGAAATAATTTATAACACTATGTTGATAAATACACTTTACACCTAATTATCATTATATTACAGTGTTGATAACTATTTTATAAGTGTGTTTATAACACACTATCTACATGATGTGAAATTACATTTATAAACACTGTTGAAAACTCCTTCTCTGACATGCCTGATTTCATCTGAGACACTTCCGTCAACTTAATCACACGGCTGATGATATCAACAGTTTTCACAAGTGTTGGTAAAGTGTAGAAAAGTGTTGATAACGGGTGAAAAAATCATGGGTGTTTTTTCAACAACTTCATTTGGATAATCAGACAGAATTTACATATATCCGCCGACACGAAAACCCAATAAAAAGATAACCATATGTTATCATCGGGTTTTCAACCTATATTTTCAGGGTTATCAAACCAATAGATTGCGGAAAGTTATTAACTTTGCAAAGTAATCAACACATGTTTATAACCTCATTAATTCACTGAAAACCAGATGAAATGATTTTTATAACATGTTGATTCAAGTAATATATACATCAATAAGCCTGAGAAGCAAGAGAATGCTCATAAAGTTATCATACTAATTGACATGTATTATATTTCTTCTTGGGAAAAGAATTTTTTAAGATTTTAAATTTTTCAAAATAAAAAGAAATGAATGTCGACAAAGGCTACGTTGATCAGCCGGTGCCATCCGGAATCGACCTTAAGGCGGAAATATTAAAGCTCAAGGAAGAGAAAGGTGTCGTGATCATGGCACACTACTATCAGTATGGCGAGATTCAGGATCTGGCCGACTATGTTGGCGATTCGCTGGCTCTGGCTCAGAAAGCGGCCGAGGTTGATGCCCGCACGATCGTGGTGTGTGGTGTTCATTTCATGGGCGAGACTGCAAAGATACTAAGTCCTGATAAAAAAGTGCTCGTTCCTGATCTCAATGCCGGATGTTCGCTTGCCGACAGCTGTCAGGCCGAGGAATTTGAGAAATTTGTAAAAGAGCATCCCGATCACACTGTGATCAGCTATGCCAACACCAGTGCCGCTGTGAAGGCTCTGACTGACATTGTTGTCACATCGGGAAACGCCCGCAAGATTGTGGAAAGTTTTCCGAAAGACGCCAAACTGATATTCGGCCCCGACCGCAATCTCGGCAACTACATCAATTCTGTCACAGGTCGCGACATGCTGTTGTGGGATGGAGCATGCCATGTGCATGAGAAATTCTCGCTTGAGAAGATTCTCGAGCTGAAGAAAGAGCATCCCCACGCTGAAGTGCTGGTGCATCCCGAATGCCAGCGTCAGGTAAGGATGGTGGCCGATGTGATCGGGTCGACAGCCGTATTGTTGAGTCATGCTCAAAAAAGCGAAGCGAAGGAGTTCATTGTAGCCACTGAAAGCGGCATACTCCATAAGATGCGGCAGACATGTAAGGATAAGACATTCATTCCTGCCCCGCCAAACGATTCGACATGCGCATGCAATGATTGCTCATACATGAAACTCAATACTCTCGAGAAACTTTACAACACACTTAAATATGAAGCTCCTGAGATTGTGGTTGACGAATCGATAATAGATCGTGCGCGACGTCCTATCACGGCGATGCTTGAGCGCAGCAAGTGATATTTGAAAAAAATCAGAATAAGAAATAAACATAGACACTTCCGATGGAATACAATCATAAAAATATAGAACAGCGTTGGCAGAACTACTGGCGCGAGAATAAAGTTTACAAGACCTGCAATGGTGTCAACAAGCCGAAATATTATGTTCTTGACATGTTTCCCTATCCTTCGGGAGCCGGACTGCATGTCGGACATCCGCTCGGTTATATAGCGAGTGACATATACTCGCGTTACAAACGCTTGTGTGGATTCAATGTGTTGCATCCGATGGGTTATGACGCATATGGTCTGCCTGCCGAACAATATGCCATACAGACCGGACAGCATCCCGAGAAGACCACGATGGAAAATGTGGCCCGTTACCGCAATCAGCTCGATAAGATAGGATTCAGTTATGACTGGGATCGAGAGATAAAGACGTGTGATCCCGAATACTATAAATGGACTCAATGGGCATTTGTGAAGATGTTCGGCTCTTACTACGACACAGAGGCGGACAAGGCTATGCCTATAGACAATCTCGTGAAGCATTTCGAGACCAATGGATCGGCCGGCATACATGCAGCGCAGGGCAAGGATCTTGTATTCACCGCTGACCAATGGCTTGCGATGACCGACAAGGAAAAGAGCGACACACTTATGAACTATCGTCTGGCATATCTCGGTAACACGATGGTGAATTGGTGTGCCGAACTGGGTACTGTACTTGCCAATGACGAAGTGTCGGAGGGTGTGTCGGTGAGAGGCGGTTATCCTGTAGTGCAAAAGCTGATGTGCCAGTGGTGTCTGCGTGTGTCGGCTTATGCGCAGCGTCTGCTCGACGGACTTGACCGTCTTGATTGGACTGAGTCGCTCAAAGAGACTCAGCGCAACTGGATAGGGCGCAGCGAGGGTGCTGAGATCCGCTTTAAAATAGATGGCCGCGATGATGTAGAGCTTGAAATATTCACAACACGTGCCGACACTGTCTTTGGTGTGACATTTATGGTGCTTGCCCCTGAAAGTGCCTATGTAGACCAGATCACAACACCTGAGCGCCGTGAGGCTGTCGAGGCATATCTCGAGGCCGTGAAGCACAAGACCGAGCGCGAGAGAATGATTGAGAAAAAGGTTACCGGAGAGTTTACAGGATCATATGCCGTGAATCCGTTGACCGGAAAAAAAATACCTGTATGGGTGAGTGATTATGTGCTTGCCGGATATGGTACGGGAGCGATCATGGCCGTGCCGGCGCATGACAGTCGCGACTATGCTTTTGCACGTCGCTTCGATCTGCCTGTAGTGCCTCTTATCGAAGGATGCGATGTGAGCGAGGAGTGTTTCGATGCAAAGAGCGGTAGAATGATAAACAGCTGTTCCGAACTGCTCGATCTCAACGGTATGGAAGTAAAAGACGCCATTGCAGCGACCAAAAGATTCATCGAGGAGAAAGGTCTTGGCAAGGTTAAAGTCAATTACCGTCTGCGCGATGCCATATTCAGTCGTCAGCGTTATTGGGGAGAACCATTTCCTGTTTATTACGTAGATGGCATACCGCATGTGATGGATGTTGACAAATTGCCCTTGCATCTGCCTGAGGTTGATAAATATCTGCCCACAGAGACAGGCGAACCACCTCTTGGCCGTGCAAAAAATTGGGTGACAGAGGATGGCTATCCTATAGAATTGTGCACTATGCCCGGTTTTGCCGGATCATCGGCCTATTATCTGCGCTATATGGATCCGCACAACAACGAGGCACTTGTAGGTCGCGATGCCAATGACTATTGGCGTAATGTCGATCTTTATATCGGAGGAACGGAGCATGCTACAGGTCATCTGATGTACAGCCGCTTCTGGAATAAGTTCCTGTATGATCTCGGGGAAGTGTGTGAGGATGAACCTTACCGCAAGCTCATAAACCAGGGCATGATACAGGGTCGCACGAGTTTTGTCTACAGAATACAGGGTACGAACACGTTTGTCAGCCATGGTCTCAAAGACAAGTATGATGTGACACCTATACGTGTAGACATAAACCTTGTGAGCAACGACACACTCGACATGGATGGCTTCCGCCGTTGGCGTCCGGATTTCGCAGATGCGGAGTTTGTGACCGAGGATGGAGTGTACCGCACAGGCTATGCTGTTGAAAAAATGTCGAAATCGATGTTCAATGTCGTTAATCCCGATGATATAGTTGAACGCTACGGAGCTGACACACTTCGTCTATATGAGATGTTTCTCGGTCCGCTTGAGCAGAGCAAACCTTGGGATACGAACGGCATCGATGGTGTGAACCGTTTTATAAAGAAGCTGTGGAATCTATATTACAAGGGCGACATATGTCTTGTCGATGACAGCGAACCCACACCCGAGTCATTGAAAACACTTCACACACTTATAAAGAAAGTGACTCAGGATATTGAGAATTTCTCTTACAACACTTCGGTAGCGGCATTCATGATATGTGTGAATGAACTCACACAGCAGAAATGCCATAGCCGTAAGGTGCTCGAACAGCTTGTGGTGGTGCTTGCTCCGTTTGCTCCACACGTGGCTGAAGAGCTATGGCATTCGGCTATCGGACATGATACCACTGTCAACGATGCACAATGGCCGAAATGGAACGAGAACTATCTTGTGGAGTCGACCGTGAACTATGCAGTGTCGTTCAACGGCAAGGTACGTTTCACGATCTCAGTTGCAGCCGACATGCCGAAAGACGATGTAGAGAAGAAGGCTCTGGGTGATCCGGCTGCACAAAAATGGATGGATGGCAAGGCAATCAAAAAAGTGATTGTCGTGCCCGGAAAGATTGTAAACGTGGTGCTTGGATAATAAACATGCGGTTTCTGACGTTACATAATCAATGAAGAAGCGGATAGTATTTGCCACAAACAACGCGCACAAGCTCAGTGAAATCAGAGCTATTGCAGGTGATAGATTCGATATATTGTCTCTTGACGATATAGGTTGTCATGATGATATCCCCGAAACATCGGATACGTTGCGAGGCAATGCTCTGCAAAAGGCGCGTTGGGTCAAAGACCGTTACGGCTACGATTGTTTTGCCGATGACACAGGTCTGATGGTCGATGCACTCGATGGTGCGCCGGGAGTCTACTCGGCACGCTATGCCGGTCCGGGACATGATTCCGAGGCAAATATGGCGCTTCTTATTGAAAATATGCGTGGCGTCACTGACCGCAGTGCCCGTTTTGTGACAGAGATAGCCCTTATCGAGGGTGATGATGTGAGATTTTTTACTGGAACGGTGGAAGGTGAGATTATCGACTCACCTTGCGGAGAATGCGGTTTCGGATATGATCCTGTGTTCAAACCGGTGGAAAGCGGCCTGACATTCGCTCAGATGGACGCCCGGTCGAAAAATGCCATCAGTCACCGTGGACGCGCTACTGCGGCATTGGTGGATTATCTGTCACATAAGCCAAACACACAACTACGATGATAAAAAAAACTCTCTTATTTCTCCTCGCTTTACTGCCTGCGTTGGCTAATGCCCAGCAAGCGGTGGGCTCGTGGTATTTCTATCCGCTGTACAATGGTGTGCCCGATAGGGTCATAGACACTCCCGAGCTCACATACTATCTTTCTCTCGGTCGTCTTTACAGCTATGACAAGCAAAATGATGAATCAAGGGAATATATTGATCTGCTCAATGACCGGAGTGTTACGGTTATAGACTATAATCCGGCTCGTGGATTTCTGTTCGTGGGATACGAGAACGGCAATATAGATCTGCTTTACGACAATGGCCGTGTGGTGAACATGCCTGATATACGCGAAGCGCAGATAGCATCAGACAAGGGTATCAATGAGGTCGATTTCAATGATAATCTCGTGTATGTGGCCACAAAATTCGGTCTTGTGATTTTTGATGCCGGGCAAGGAGTGGTCAGACAGTCGGGTATATATGGAAAAGATGTGAAGGCTGTCGGAGCACAAGGAGATTATATAATCATCAATACCGACAACCGCAACTATGGTATAAAACGCACCGAACTTATCAGCCGATTTGAAAATTTCAAAGAACTTGATGAGATGTACAATGTGGCTGAGATAAAGGGTATGGGAGACTATGTGCTGATACGCACTGATAATCTTGTGAGAGGTGCGAGATATACGTTTCCTGAAGGTAAACTCAATATCGCCGGCATACAGACTCAGGCCGCGTGCACATCGCTGATGCGGTGTGGCGACGGTAAGATACGCACGGTGTCGGGTGGAATTGTATATGCCTATGGCAAGGATGGCGAACGCACGCAAGAGAGTGCTATACCGTCGTTGATAAGCAACAATGCCTACGGCATGTGGCGCGGCTGCTCTGACGTGTGGGCAGCAAATGCCGATGGTGTGGGTTGCTACGACATCACCGGACAGAATATGACCGTTAAAACCGACCGTATTTTGCCTTCGGATGCCATCAGTATGTCACGCGTGGCTTTTATCGAACCATCGGCCGACGGAAGCCGCATTTATCTTGGCACTTGCGGTTGGAGCAATATCAACCCGGCGGCACAGTCGAATGCTTTGTTCAATATGTCGGTGATCACCGATGAAGGGATAAAGGATGTGACCCCTCGGGTGGGATTGACCAACAACACCAATTCAAAAATCAGTCAGCTGAGCGGAGTTGATGCGATTGCCGTTAATCCCGATGATCCGGATATGGTGATGATATCGACATGGCAGATGGGCAACTATGCGGTGAAGGACGGTAAACAGGTGGCTAAATTCAATTCAACCAACTCGACCATTCCATCATATTGGGGTCATGGCATTTGTTTCGACGATGAAGGAAACATGTGGACGATGACACTTGATCTGAATTCGAAATGCATCAATGTGCTGCCGGCTGAAAAACTGAAAAAAAATCTTTCGTCTCTCACTGCATCGGACTGGGTGAGCCTGCCTGTCGAAGGTTTCAAAGGAAACAGTGACGGTGTGTTTGCTTTCATTCCCGGATCGGATCTTTTTTATCTCAAGTGTTCGCTTGCATCACATCCCATCGTTGTGTATGACACTCGTGGCACGTTGAAAAACAACGCTGATGACAAGCATAGACTGATAACAAGCTATATCGATCAGGACGGAAAGACATTTTCCAACATCTACAAAACGGTGATGAAGCTTGATAATGCGGGTGCACTGTGGGTTGGCACGGAAAACGGTATATTCTCATACGATCGGCCGCAGGACGGTTTGAGCGCGGATATGCGTATAACGCGAATGAAAGTGCCGAGAAACGACGGCACAAATTTTGCAGACTATCTGCTGGACGGAGAGTGTATAACGGCTATAGCCGTAGACGGCAGCAATAATAAATGGCTTGGAACATCTGAATCGGGTCTTTATTACGTCAACTCAGATGGCAGCGAGATTCTCGAACATTTCACAAGCGACAATTCTCCGTTGCCTGACAATGCTATCTGCAGTCTGTATTGCGATCCTGGCAGCAATGACATATATGTGGGCACCAATTACGGTTTGCTCCGTTATTCAGGCTTCCATAGCCCGGGTAAACAGGACTACAGCGAGGTATATGCCTATCCCAATCCCGTAAAGCCGGGTTACAGTGGCTGGATTACAGTGACTGGACTGATGGACAACTCGCTGGTAAAGATTGCCGATGCATCTGGAAGCGTGGTGTTTCAGGGTCGCAGCGAAGGAGGTATGTTCACTTGGGACGGATGTAACAGTGCCGGATCAAGAGTGAAATCGGGTGTCTACTATGTGTTTGCATCGCAGTCGGCCAATGGAAGTTCGGAAGCTGCAGTGACAAAAATACTGATAATGAACTGACATGGCTTAAAAGAAGTTTAATAAGCAGTATGAAACTCAGTTATAGAAACGAAAATGACCGTTGTTACGGTGCCGCAGGAATGGCTATAGGTCTTGTGGTGTTTGATGGTGAGGATATGCTCGCGGGCATTTCGCTCGACGCACCGGCTCATGCCATGATGGAGATGAATCAGGATTTCTTTTTCACAGGCAATCCGTCGTTGTCGGCAAAAGCGGCATGGAACAGAGTGTTGCGCAACTTCAATCTCATGGCTGCCATGATGATATCCAATGTGATGTGTCGTCGGCTTGTGCTTGACAATGGAGAGATTGACAACGAGCTGCGTGCGATGTTGTCCGATCATATATTGGAAGAGGCTGCCGACAGCTGTTCGCTTGAACACGATGAGGCTGTGAGATTGTTTGAGAAAGATTACAGTTATCTCTATCGTGTGTTCAATCATCGTGGAGTGCAGTCTCTGGCGCATGATTTCGCGCGTAATCTGAGCAATGTGCGGTGCATGAGCCGCTCCGAGATGCTTGAAGAGCTGCGCGGACTATCATCACTCTGAATGTCGTCATGACGGATAAAGGTATAATCAACCGCTTGCGTGAATTGATCGGGCGCAATGGCATATCGCAGGCAGAGTTTGCCCGGCGTATAGGCATGGATCCATCAAATCTGTCGAAACATCTCAACGGACATCTGCCGGTCAGCGAAAGCCTGTTGAACCGTGTGGTTGTGGAAATGGGTGTGTCAAAGGAATGGTTGAAAGGATCGTCGCCAGCCGACCCCGATCGATCCATCGCGCGCATGCAGGATGTGGCTCTGTCGGGCACTCCTGTCTATGATATTGATGTGACGGCTGGTTTCGCTGAATTATCGCGCATGTTCACCAACGACCGGGTGGTTGGGTATATCAATCTGCCTCAGATTTCGCCTGATTGTGCTGTTGTGAGGGTGAGCGGCGACTCAATGCAGCCTTTGGTCAACAATGAGTCGCTGGTGGCTATCAGCCGCGAGGATTCACGTGGCAATATTTTCTGGGGTCAGATGTATGTGGTGGTTCTTGATGACTACCGTATGGTGAAATTCGTCAGACGTCATGAAGATGACGACAAGGTGGTGCTCCGTAGCGCCAATCCCGATTATGACGACATGGTTGTCGACCGCAAGTCGATCAGGTCAATGTATCTTGTAGAGACGGTTGTCAACATCAGCAGGCGATACTGAGTCGCCTTTGGACTGTTTATTGACAGGTTTAAGCGATTGTCCAAGCAACAGGGCGATCGCTTTTGATGTTTTTCTCAGGCAGGTGTTGTTGAGATAGCGGTATATGAGCCATGGAATGTATATGCCGCATGTGAGTGACAGCATTGTGTGTATTTGCCATGGCAGATCAACGAAATGCGACAGCACCTGCTGGGTCAGCACGTTGAAATACCATGAAAGAAGAAATATGATGTAGTTTGATCCGATAAGATGGTCAAGAACCGTTATGTGACGCGATTCGAGAATTTTGGCAAGGGATATTGACATTGAAATGCCCGCTATGGCGCATGGATAATAGAACGTTTGTCCATATAAGTCAAGGAAGTGGAACATTATCATCCATAGTGCTGAGCAGATAGCAAAAACCGATATCTTAGTCCACTGGATTATAGAGTCGATTCTGTTCATGAAATCATGGTAGAGACATCCTGCGATGAAAAATATCCCGAGTCTCACTGTCATATTAAGTGAGAGAATGTTTGTGACAGCGATCGGCATATGATCTATTGCCACGCATGTCGTGGCAACAACTATGTAAGCAGCGAGCGGTGTGACACCAAATGCACGGCATAGTGTGATAGCTCCATATGTGACAATGAGCAGTGTGAAACTTGCGTGGATAAACCAGAAAAATGGTATCGGCAGACTGTTCATATCGATGAATGACATCATGAATTGATGCAATGAAAGCTCCATGCCGTCGTCAGCCATGGATGATAGCATTGCTCTGGGTATGAATGTCACGCATGTCAACACTGCGAAGGGCAGCAGCAGACGCTTTATCTTGCTTGTGGTG
Source organism: uncultured Bacteroidales bacterium (assembly GCA_947570265.1). GTDB lineage: Bacteria > Bacteroidota > Bacteroidia > Bacteroidales > Muribaculaceae > CAG-1031. The sequence continues at coordinate 14,166 of CANOUR010000003.1, forward strand.
AATCGCAGCAGGCTTTTGTGGGAGCGGGTGCAGGTGTATGTCATCAGAAAGCCTGAGGTGAACATGAACAGGGGCATTCTGAAACTGTGCAGCAGACGGTAGACAAGTATATCGCCGCCATTACTGCTGTCGGGATATTCATGAAACGAATGGCCGAAGACCACAAGTATGATACCTATGATCTGCAGATAGGCTATGAAAAGAAGAAAGTTGCCGTCGGATGTTTGCTTCTGCATGTGAGGTTAAGTATCATTATATCTGTGAAACAGATGCCTGAGATACGCTTGGTCGTATCCGTTTTTTCAAAGATGACCGTATTGGCAGCGATATATAGCGGGCTATCAGATATGACAGCACGCACACTGTCGACATTACAGCTATGAGTGTGGCATGATGTCCGATTTTGTCGGTTAATCCGAAGTGGACTGCTATTTGAATGATCGGGAAGTGAATCAGATATATCTCATATGAGAAGTTTTCGATTTTATCCACAAAATGTCCCCATTTGCCGGTAAATGCAGCCGATACGATGAGACCGGCCATGGAGATCGGGAGGATTATGAGCCTGAAAATCTGTGAATCGTTGACAAATGCCGTGCCTGCTATGAGGGTGAGGGTCGACATGGTTGCTACGGCAAGTTTGTATTTCTTTATGTAATCGAGATAGATACAGAAAGCCACACCTGAATAAAAGAATGCCATCTGTCCGCCGAATTGCTTTGAAAGCAACTGATATATGTTCTTGCCGGTGAGATCGTGGGCATAGTCGAAAAACAGTTTGTAGCCTGTCGAAAATATGATTATAAAGATGAACAGTTTCCAGAAATCAATGCGCGTTTTCTTGTAGATAAGCAGCACCGGTATCGCTGTGAGATACAGCATCAGTTCAACCTTTATTGTCCATAGCGAGCCGTTCACAGCAGCTATATGGTTGTTGGCGAAAATATTGTGTATTGTAGGTTTGATGAAATTAAGGGTCGTGATGTTGGCAGCGAGGTATTTCACCCAGTCTGCCGAAAAGTAATCGTGCGGTGGCATTTCGCTGATAAAGAACAGAAGGAATGCGAATATGACGACTATCACGAGATACGACGGAAAAATCCTCGATACACGCTTCTTGAGATATTCCTTCCAGTTGGCCGAGCTCATGAAGCTGCCGAATATCAGAAAACCACTGAGAATAAAAAAGCCGCTGACGGAATAGAAAGTTGAGAATGGAACGGGATAATTGCTGCCGGTTAGTTCATTGTAGTGTGTCATGACGACGACCAGAGCCAGAATATATCTGATTGCTCCGAAGTTGTTGCTGAATGCAGGTCTGTTATGTGTCATCATGGCAGATTTCATCACTATTCAAACGCCGGTCATTGGTTTTTATTATTTTGATAAGTGACTGTTCAAACTAAATTTATGTGGATCGTAGATGTTTTATGGAATTGGTTTTGTGTGCTGATGGAGGAGTTTGACGAGTTAAACGGCTGACGAAGCGCGCTGAAGCAATCCGTAGAACACACAAAGACACATGAAAGATCGATAACGATGTCTAAAGTTTTTTATATCGTTTTATGTTGAATAGTCACTTATTCAATTTTAAAATAAGTAACTTTGCGTCGTTTGTAAAATGAGTGAAGCATGACCTACGAATATGATTATATCGTGATCGGGTCGGGCATCGCGGGCATGAGTTTCGCCTTGAAGGTAGCCCGTCCGGGTGTCAGAGTGGCTCTGATATGCAAGACATCGCTCGATGAAGCCAATACGGCGCTCGCGCAGGGGGGAGTGGCGTCGGTCACTAATCTTGAGACCGATGATTTTGAGAAGCATATACACGACACGATGGTGGCGGGTGACTGGTTGTCAGATCCCGCGGCTGTTGAAAAAGTTGTCCGTGGGGCGCCTGCACAGATCAGTCAGCTTATCAGCTGGGGTGTGAATTTCGACCGTAAGACCGATGGAACGTTTGATCTTCACCGTGAAGGTGGTCACAGTGAATTCCGCATACTGCATCATGCCGACAATACCGGTTTTGAGATCCAGCGTGGATTGATGGAGCAGGTGCGCAATCATCCTCAGATCGACATATTCGACAATCATTTTGCAATAGAGATCATCACGCAGCATCATCTCGGACGCATCGTCACACGCAACACCCGCGACATAACATGCTACGGAGCCTATGTGCTCGATCAGGCCACCGGGCAGGTCGATAAATTTCTTGCCAAGGTTACGCTGATGGCCACCGGTGGATGTGGAGCCGTCTATCAGACAACAACTAACCCGTTGATTGCCACTGGCGACGGCATAGCTATGGTGTATCGTGCCAAGGGAACGGTCAAGGATATGGAATTCATACAATTTCATCCGACCGCTCTGTTTCATCCCGGCGACAGGCCTTCGTTTCTCATCACGGAGGCTATGCGCGGTTACGGTGGTGTGCTGCGCAATCTCAAGGGAGAGGAATTCATGCATAAATATGATTCGCGTCTTTCGCTCGCACCGCGCGACATTGTGGCACGGGCCATTGACAGCGAAATGAAGTTTAATGGCGACGATCATGTGTATCTCGACGTCACCCATAAAGATCCCGACGAGACGCGCCGTCATTTCCCAAACATTTATGCCAAATGCATGTCGCTTGGCATCGACATCACAAAGGAATATATACCCGTGGCTCCGGCAGCGCATTACCTGTGCGGCGGTATAAAGGTCGATACCAATGGTGAGTCGACTATCAGACGCCTCTATGCTGTCGGGGAGTGCAGCTGCACAGGTTTGCACGGAGGTAACCGATTGGCGTCAAACTCGCTTATCGAGGCAGTGGTGTATGCCGATGCGGCGGCAAGCCATGCATCGCAGTGCATAGGCCATTACGATTGGCGCACGGATGTCCCCGACTGGAACGACGACGGCACGTCGCATCCCGAAGAAATGGTGCTGATCACGCAGAGCATCCGAGAGGTGAACCAGATCATGGGCACATATGTCGGCATCGTCAGGTCAAATCTCCGGCTAGACCGTGCGTGGAACCGTCTCGACATTCTCTATGAGGAGACCGAGCGGCTGTTCAAGCGGTCGAAAGCTTCGCGTGAGATCTGCGAGCTGCGCAACATCATCAACGTAGGCTATCTCATAATGCGTCAGGCAAAAGAGCGCAAGGAAAGTCGCGGACTTCATTACACGGTCGATTATCCACCGCGCGGTCATAAAATATAAATGCCTGCGAAAGCGTTATATATCTGATGAATCGTCTGACACTCCGTTTGTTTATCACTGTGATCGTGCTCACCGCGGGCGCGATAGGCCTCTGTGCGCAGGATATCGCCGATGTTGGATCGGGGCGCAAGCGTGCAATCAAGGGGTATTATCCCATCGAGATCGACGGTGAGCAGACCATTATGATGGTGATGAACGAGCTGACGGTGTTTCCCGAACTCAAGTTTAAGAATAAGAAAGAAGAGGAGTTTTATTGGAAAACCGTGCGTGACGTGCGCAAGACGCTCCCATATGCCAAGGTGATCTGCGAGACAATGATCGAGACATATGAATATATCGAGACATTTCCAACGCAGAAAGAGAGGGATGAGCATATCAAGAAGATGGAGGGCGCTATTTTCGAGCAATATAAGCCGGTGTTAAAGAAATTCACCAAATCACAGGCGCAGATGCTTTGCAAGCTCATAAATCGGGAAACAGATCAGAGCAGCTACAACATCCTCAAGGCGTTTCTCGGATCTTTCAGAGCAGGATTCTGGCAGACATTCGGCCGTTTGTTCGGTGTCAATCTCAAAACAGACTATCGACCCGACAAGGATCGCAAGGATGCCATCATTGAGCGTGTAGCAGTTCAGATCGAGCAAGGACTTCTGTAAATCCCTATCTTCTTGCTTATCCTAATTGAGAAAGTTTATGACAGGTAATTTGTATTATCGTAATATCTTGCCATAATAAGGTCTTTCTTTTTCAGGGTCAAGAGTAAGTTGTATGCTTAGGGAGTCGCATCTATAGCCGAATGCTTTGTCGTTCATAGGCCCATAATAGTTATTTTCTCGTTTGTCGATTATCCAATAGTAAGTCCCTGGCCCCGGATATTTATATTCTATTTTATTGTAAATCGGATTTGGATTATATAATTCAAGTACTTGTTTGGCTATGATAAAGCGTTTGTCGTAATTAAAATTTGTAACATGAGGAGGAATATCTATTTGTGTTCCTGAAATGTGCCTGCATTCACTATTATAATTATAGCCTCCACCTAAACTTTCCTCGGGAGTGTAAAGGCAAAAAAGGACAATATTAATCAGTATAAAACACCCGGATATTTTTAATATCAAAAGAACTATTTTACCCATGGAAATATAGGTTTGATTGATGCAGAACCAAGAAAAATAATTTCGTATGGAGTGCCTTCCCCTGCTATAATAGAGCCTATTATCGTTTCGATATTACGAGGCCAGTTATATGTATTGTTGTGGTTTAAAAAGGGAGCTTGGGGTTTGATGTTCCCCATGTTGAACGGTCGAGATTGCGGTAGCTTACTGCTTCGGCCATGTGTATGGCGCCAATTGTGTCGGCATTGTCAAGGTCGGCTATCGTGCGGGCAACTTTGAGTATGCGGTCGTAGGCGCGTGCCGACATGTTGAATTTCTCGATTGTCGTGCGTAATATCCCCATAGCTTTGTCGTCAGGGCGGGCATGAAGCTGGAGCAGGCGGGTGTTCATCTGTGCGTTGCAGTGTATACCCTGCTCTGAAGCGAATCGCTTTGCCTGAATTTCTCTGGCTTGCACCACTCGCCGGCGTATGTCGGCTGACGCTTCCCCATTTGACGCGCGTGAAAGCTCGTCGAAAGGTACGGGTAGGATTTCTACTTGCAGGTCGATGCGGTCGAGCAGAGGGCCTGAAATGCGGCTCATATACTTCGCTATCGCTCCTGGCTGACAGGTGCATTCTTTTGTAGGATGGTTATAGTAGCCACACGGACATGGATTCATGCTCGCAACAAGCATGAAGCTGGCGGGATAGTCAATCGAATAGCGGGCACGGCTCACCGATATATGACGGTCTTCCAACGGTTGTCTGAGCACTTCGAGCACCGGCCGTGAAAATTCAGGAAATTCGTCGAGAAACAGTATGCCATTGTGAGCTAACGATATTTCTCCGGGCATGGGATTTGATCCTCCACCCACGAGTGCCACAGGCGAAATCGTGTGATGTGGAGATCTGAACGGTCGGCATGACATCAGGCGCGATCCATTTTTGAGGCGGCCGGCAACAGAATGTATTTTAGTCGTTTCCAGAGCCTCGGAGAGTGTGAGCGGCGGCAATATCGTGGGTAGTCGTTTGGCCATCATCGATTTGCCTGCCCCGGGAGGGCCGACGAGCAAAATGTTATGACCTCCGGCACAAGCCACTTCAAAAGCCCTTTTTACGGTCTCCTGCCCTTTCACTTCAGAAAAATCGAGATCGAATGAGCCGCTATCCGCTGCAAATTCCTCGCGCGTGTTGACCACCGTAGGCTCGATGCGTGTGTTGCCGGCTATGAATTCCATAACCTGTCGCAGGTTGTCGGCACCGAGCACTTCGAGATCGTTGACTACTGCTGCTTCGGTGGCGTTTGACCGTGGAACTATCATGCCTTTGAAGCCGGCCTCACGTGCCTTTATGGCCATGGGAAGCACTCCCCCGATTGGCAGTAGAGTGCCGTCGAGTGAAAGTTCGCCCATCATCATGTATGCCGATATGTCGGTAGATGGTCGTACGATTTCGGCTGCTGTGAGTATTCCGGCGGCTATTGGCAGGTCATAGGCTGCTCCCTCTTTGCGTACATCGGCTGGGCTGAGATTGACCACGACATTTCGGCGTGGAAAATCGTAGCCGCTCTGTGTGGTGGCCGACACCACGCGCTGGTAGGCTTCTTTGACAGCCGTGTCGGGAAGACCGACCATTGTGTATGATATACCCGGGCTGACGACTACTTCGACATTGACCGCTATGGCGTCTATGCCATTGACTGCTGCGGCCGGAATTTTCACTAACATTGGTTCGGAGAGATGTTATTTCAGTATTGATTCAATGGTCTTGGACGCGATTGTGACAGACGGCCCACGGTAGATTTGAGTGCCGGTGCTGTCGGCCACGATGAAGAATGGCATGCGGGGCACGCTCAGGCGTCGCAGTGCAGGAGACGCGGGGCCGCCCGGATTCCATCCCCTTTTCCATCGGGCGGTGTCGCGCGATGCCTCGGTGTTCCACTTGGCCGAGTCGGTGTCGAGACCTATTTCAAGCATGGCGAGGCGTTTTTTAGCATTGTCGCGCCTGAGGACAGACAGGATTCGAGTGATGCTGTCGGGGCGAGGTGATGGAGTGAATGCAAGCAAGGATGCAGTGGCGGATGTGGAAACGAACGTGATAATCGAATCACCATTGCCATAGATGGTCAGCGGTGGTATTCTCACGGACAGCATGTCGACTGTAGCCAACGATAGCTGGTCGGCCCAGCCGTCTGTGATGCCTGGTGTCTTCACTGCGGTTGACAGCCGTGAGTAGAGTGAATCGGCCGCTTCGGGTTGTGATGAAGCATCGAATAGTGTGGTCAGAAGCAGAGCCGATACGACCGATGAGGTGTTGTCATTGATATATTTTCCGATGGTGTCGGACAATTGTCGTGATGGCCCGCTCATGACAAGTGCTGCGTGTTGTGTCAGAAATGCCGTCAATGAATCGCAGGGGGCGCTACCGTGGATCGCAGGCGGCTCTGATTGTGTAGCGGTCACCTTTATCTTGTCGCCGTTGCGGGCGGCGAATGTCGCTATCAGTCCACCATCCGGGCGCTTGATGCTTGCGAGAGTATATTCCTTGCTCGAACCTTTGAATTTCACCGGTTCGCCTGCTTTGTCGGCGTGTGAGTTGATCTGCACTACATGCCCGCCGCTGTAGTAGGAGAGGGTGAGTGTCTCCACACCCAGATCCTCCACCTCAACCGTGACGCTGAATGAGTCGTTTCGCCCGCATGCGGCGAGCATCATCAGGGTCAATGTCAGCAATAGCGCTCGCATGATTCTATGGGCGTGATGAAAGTTTATCAAGTATGTAGGCGCGCAGGTCGTCCCAACGGTAATATGGCCCGCTGACCGGTTTCAGAAAGCTGACGGGCATCTCGCGTTCGTTGAGCAACACTTTCACGAGTATGTCGCCGTTTCCTTCAGTCGGGCGGTATAGAACCATCTGTATATTGCATGCCATTGGAAAAATCTCATGGGCTTTCCAATTATCCGACAGTGTGGTCAGATCGTTGTGCTCTTTGCCGTAGTCAGAGAGTTCGAGCAATACGGCCAGTGAAAGCACCATTGTCTCGTGGCCGAAACGCAGGTTGGCGCTCGGACTGCTTGATGTGATGGCAGTGTCGGCCGATGCGATCATGTTGCGCAGCAGATGTCGTTGGACAGTGGGAGAGAGGTTGTGGTTCAATGCTGTGTTCGCGCCGTTGATAAACCAGTGTGCGTTGTTCACGCGCCATCCGCGGTCGATTTCCTCGGGTGTGAACACATCCTCGAGTATAGCTGGGTAGAGGCCGTCGTGACTGGGCATATTCAATGCCACTTCAAACAATTCGCGGAAAAGATCATCACGGCTGATGCTGTCGCGGGCGAACGATTCGTCGCTGATGAGCGTGCGTAGATACTCGCCGGTGTTTGCGTTGTTTTTCTCGAACGGTCGCAACACTATCTTCTTGACACTGTCGGTAACAGCGTTTTTGTACTTATCGTCGTGGTTCATATACCACATGTCGGCATCGCTGGCATCGGTGGTCACCACCAGCCCGGGCACGGCTTCGGATAGTGCTTCTATCTCGTTGAGCATTGACAATATGCAGCGTATCACCACCGTGGAGCGGGCGTCAACCGGTGTGCCGGCGCGAAATATCGATGGATAGTTGGCAGCCATGCGCCGGGCTATGCCTCGGTGCTGTGCTGCACCGAGGGGCGTGAGTTCGCCGATGCGTCCTTTGCTGTCTTCGCGTATGCGCCGCAACACCCCAAGCAGTTTGATGCCTTTGGGTGTGAGTACTCCTGCTTTTTCAGCCTTTTCGAGTTCTGCGACAGGTATGTCGTAGCACCGTTGGGCTGTGATCCAGCGCGAACCATGGCGGCCGTAATGCTCCATATGAAATGCCTCGTAACCTTCGGGTGCAGGAGTCGGTGCCGGAATATCCTTGTCGGGATATGCCTTGTATTGGCTCGATGCGTCTGTCGGGTCGACGAGAGCGGCAGCTGTCAGCGTGGACACCACACATAGCAGTGCTGCTATAAGATTTCTTTTCATCGGCGTGGACGGGGCTGTGTATTGGGTTCTTTAGGCATGCGTCGTGACAATGCTTCGTAGAGGTCATGCACTACGATTTCATCATCTTTGCTGACACTCTTTGTCAGAGCCTTGCGGTTAGACCCCTCGGTGGATGCACCGAGTGATCCCCAGGCCATATCGATGATTTTTATGGCTTTTTCATTGGTGGCTCGACCGTCGGCAGCAAAATAGTCATGTGAGGCCATGCCCTCGATGTCGCCTTTGCGTATCATCTCAAAAAGATTGCGGTATGACTCGCTCTTGAGATCGGCCAGACGCCATACTTTCTGTGAATTGAGGTAGTCGGCATCAGCTTTTTCGTCATTGGAGAGCACTGTGGCCGCCGAAGGTTGTGCTGAGGTAGCGGTGGGCGTGGCTGTTGTGGCTTCTGCGGTGACGGATTCGTTGTTTTCGGGTAGATTGCCGGTGGCGTTGTCGGTCATCGACGGAATCAGGAATATGACTCCGGCTATCACTGCGGCAGCTGCTGCGGCCACGGCGATCCAGCGGCCTATGTGCCGGTTGCTCCGGTGATGTTCTTCGCTGTAAGAATCGTTCTCATCTGTGGTTTTGCCGTTTGGCAGCGGTTTTTCCTCTACAGGTGCGATTTCGCTGACAGGAGTCCGGTGTGTGTCATCGGACGATGTGCGTGGTTGAGTATCAGCCACATTCTCGAAATGAGGCACAACGCGTTCGGGGCGTGATTGATTGCGCTCAGCGGCGATGTTCGCAAACGCTGGGGCGGTGGGCTTGCTCGCCGCGCGCACATCGACATTGTAGACTTCGCCACCGTGTGGGGTCACCATCTTCTGGGCACGGAATCCATGGAAGTTGCCCGAATGCAGCTGGCTGTATTCAGGAGTGTTTTTCTCGAGTGAGATCTGTTGCTCAAACACACGTCCTTCACCGAAGACGAGGCGCAGCGTGATACCCTGTTCTACGGGCACCATGGTCAGCTCAATCTCTTGTTCGCGGGCGAGTTCGGCTGCTTCGTATTCTTTGGTCAGCGGATGGAAATTGTTGCTTGCAACCTGAATTTCCACTCGGCGGCCGGGCTGCAGATCAGCTTCTGTCAACTCGATAAACGGCTCCATTGTGTTGACCGGACGATCGTTGACACTCACCGTGTAGCCGTTGATCAGGCCACCTTTGCTGTTCTTGATTGTTAGGCGTACCTTGCGCACGAAGCCCATGTTTGGTCCTGCGGGCGATTTCACTTTCATAAGGCTACCGTCGTAGATGACATAAGCCGACGGCACTCCGGCTGTGACAGTCTCTTTGCGAGGGCTGAAACCGTCTTTGGTGAAAGTCAGCGTTATCTGGCGTCCGTCGGCCACGGTGTCGGCCGAGGATGTGACACCTTCGGGACACACTACGGAATATATCCTGCGTATCGGTGATGTCAGTCTGTCGATGGCTATTCCTGGTCGTAGCGACGAAGTGGCGTTGATGATTATGTCATAGACATAGCGTTCGTATTCGGGCTGTTCGGGGAATGAGAAAACGCCTTCGAGTTCGCGGGTGGACAGATATGTGCGGTAGCACAATGGCATTGGTCGGGCTGCGTCGTCGGACGGTTTGCTCCATTGCCATGCCGGTAGTTCGACAGGCTCTTCGGGCACCGATGCAGCTTTCAGCACTTCAGTAACAGCCTGGTCGGTGAGTATGCGGTCTTCGAGAAATGTTTTTTTTAGTCCGCTCAAGGCGGTGAAAACCGAACGCCCGGCGAGCATACACCCATTGTCGGCCATCACGGTGACCATCATGCGTCCTGCTTTAGGATCGAGCGGGTCGGATGTGATCATCGAGAAATAGTGGCCGAATTCGTTGCGCCACATAACATAGCATTCGCGTACGCTCATGAAATTGCGTACGATTGCATCGGGATCGGGCAGAGATGCCATCCATTCGGCGTCGTCTGCGTTAAAGGCATATTTGACAGCGAGCTTGCCGTCGAAGTGGCCGTGCATGGCCACGTGGATATACGTAGGTTCAGTCATTAGTTTGCGTGATATCAGAAACTTTTTCGCAAAGATACTGAAAAAACCACTTCGCGGCAATACTTGGAGCGGGGTGTTTCAGCGTGTGTATGTGAATGTTTATAGTGACTGTGTGCAACATTTCGGCACGATTAGTTGTTTTATTTTGTGGCATCGACAGGTTTCGTAAAAAATTCCTATCTTTGCGGATTGACCGTAGTATCTCTGAATACGGTCAGATTTTAATTGTGTCAATAACCAAATTCAATATGGATAACAAGGAATTAGACCGTCTCAGCTATGCTCTGGGACTCAGCATGGGCAACAATTTCCGCTCGAGCGGTATCGAAAAAATCAATGAGACCGATTTCGCAGCCGGTGTAAGAGCTGTGTTTTCGGGCGAGAAGCCTCTGATGACTTACGAAGAAGCCAAGGAGGAAATACGCGTGTTTTTCTCGGCTCTCGAGGAAAAGCAGCGTGAGGCTGCCGCAGCAGCCGGTAAGGTCAATGAAGAAGCCGGCAAAGCTTTCCTTCTCGAAAACGGCAAGCGTGCCGAGGTGAAGACAACGGCCAGCGGTCTGCAGTATGAGGTGGTGAAGGAAGGTGACGGTGCAATGCCCGGCCCCGGTGATCAAGTTACCGTACACTACACCGGTAAGCTTATCGACGGCACTGTTTTTGACTCGTCGGTAGAGCGTGGTCAGCCTGCCACATTCGGCGTCACTCAGGTGATACCCGGTTGGGTCGAGGCTCTTCAGATGATGAAGGCCGGATCAAAATGGCGTCTGTTCATCCCTTCAGACCTCGCATATGGCCCCAATGGTGCCGGCGGTGTGATCGGACCGAATGCCACGCTGATTTTCGATGTAGAGCTGATCAATGTAGTCGGAAAGTAATCGATAAACCAATTATATTAAAATAAAGAAATGAAAAAAATTATCATTGCCTGCGGCGCTGCTGTCATGATGGCAGGTGGCCTCGTGTCGTGCAACGGTGGCGGCAGCTCGGCTGCGGCCAATTCGTTTGAAGATTCGCTCAGCCAGAGCATCGGTGAGATGAGCGGTTCGCAACTCAACATGCAGTACACTCAGCTTCCTGAGGAGATGCGTGCCAAGTTCAACAAAAAGGAAATGCTCGAGGGCATCAAGACTGTGATTCTCACAGATACAGCACGTCAGAGCTACCTTACCGGCATGCAGATCGCATCGCAGCTCTGGGGTCAGCTCTATATTTGGGAGCAGAGCGGCATCAAGATCGACCGCAAGGCCATCTATGCTGCCTATGAGAAGGCATTCCTTGCCGATTCCGTAGCTGATATGAGCGAAGTTGCCAGCCGCAACAATCTGCTTATGAGCCGTGTCAACAAAATTGTCATGGAAGAGCAGCAGCGCAAGGCCGAGGCCGAGGCTCAGGCAAAGGCCAACTCACCCGAGGCAAAGAAAAATGCCAAGGCAGGCGAGGACTACATCAACGAGCAGATGAAGAATGATCCTTCGATCAAGCGCACAGAGAGTGGTCTGGCATATAAGGTGGTGTCGGAAGGCACAGGAGAAAAGGCCGGTGCAAATTCTCGCGTAACCGTTAAATACAGCGGCAAGCTCATCAATGGCAAGGAATTTGATGCCAATGACAATGCCACTTTCCCTGTTCGTGGTGTCATTCCCGGATTTGGCGAAGGTCTGCAACTGATGAACAAGGGTGCTCACTACATCCTCTATATCCCCGGTAACCTCGGATATGGTGTCGATGGCACACCTGACGGTTCGATCGGTCCTAACGACACTCTGGTGTTCGACGTTGAAGTGAAAGATATTAAATAATATCTCCCTTAGCTCAGACGAATAAAAAAAAGCGGCTTCCACTTTTCAGGGTGGAGGCCGCTTGTGTTTTCATGACCTGACGGTTATCTGGATTTCCTCAGCAGCGCATTGGCGTGGCGCACGAAACTCCAGGAGAGGTTGCTGACGTTCCAGCACAGGCTCACATGGTCTTCGCCGGCGAAGTCGGGGAGTGGTACTGCGGAACTTGCACCGTCGACAGGATGCGTGGTAAAACAGACTTTGTGGGTAAATGGCAACCGGTCGAACCGTCGTATGAGTTCGTCGTCGCACACGTCGCGTTGGCTGAATTTCACGATGGCATTGTTCCAGTCGATGCGTTTTACGCGGCGTTCCCATTTGGCACGGGCTGTCGATTCGTCCGGAAAGTGCAGGAAGTGTACCTCTATGTCGGGTGTGAGATGTGCCACGGGATGCGATGTCTGGTTGACCGAACGCAGATAGTCGATCCACTTCGACTCGGTGATAGGGAAAAACTCGAGCTTATTGTTAATGACTTCGGGGTTTTCGAGCAATTTAACATAATCTGGGCCGACGATGAACAGTCCGACAAACGGGCTATGGAACGGCAGCTTATAGAATTTGCACATGCGTCCGCCCCAGCAGTCGTTGCTGATGATCGACACGTTGCGGTTGCGGAGACGTATGCGTCCCCACAGGTTGCGTATGGCGCGTGTTGATGAGAGCCAGGCTTTTTTGTTTTTCGAGAGCATTTTTAGTGTTCAATAATGGAATGAGCTGCCACCGAGAAATTCTCGCAGCAGACTTGTGGGAGGGATGGCCGTAGCCTCGATGGGGGTGAAGTAGCTGAGGAAAGAGCGCAGACGCCAAGCCTCGCCATATTCGGGTGTGTCGCGTGGCACGGTCTTGAGCAGTTCGACTGCATAGTCTTTCATCACGGCGAGTTCAAACAACAGAGATGAGTTGAACATTGAGTCGGCATTTTCCTGATATGGGAATATCCATCGTTCTTCACCACGGCGCACGCTTGGCCATCGGCGTATCGATTCGGCGGCGCTCACGCCACGGTACTTGTGATCGCGTATGATGCGTCGGAGAAGGCGGTTGTCGGTTGTCGACACCCATGAATGGTCGTCGATGGCAAGGGTGGTCAGAGCCGATACATAGACGCGATATTTCATCGTTTCGTCGACAGCCGACGTCAGTTCGGGGTTGAGTCCGTGGATGCCTTCGATCAGCAGGATAGAATTATCGTCGAGGCGTATCTTCTCACCGCGGTACTGACGTTTTCCGAGTTCAAAGTTATAGTATGGCAACTCTATTTCCTCACCTGCGATCAGGCGGTTGAGATCTTCGTTGAATTTCGGGAGATCGAGGGCGTAGAGTGATTCGAAATCGTAGTCGCCATCCTCGTCGCGAGGGGTCATGTCGCGGTTGATAAAATAGTTGTCGAGCGATATCATGCGCGGATCGAGCAGGTTGCACATCAACTGCACAGCCAGGCGTTTGGTGAATGTGGTTTTGCCCGACGATGACGGGCCGGCAACCATCACGACCTTCGCCCCACCCTGCCTGAAGCGTTCGGTGATCTTGTCGGCTATCTGTCCGATATGTTTGACATGGAGCGCTTCGGCGACATTGATCAGTGTGGCGCTTCGTCCGGCTTCGACAGCAAGATTCAGTTCGCCTACATTGCGAACTCCGATCACTTGATTGAATGCCAGATAGTCGGTGAATGCTCCGTACATTTTCTCTTGAACTGTCGGTGTGGCTACTGCATCCGGATTGTTCTGATCGCGTGCCATCAGAAGAAATCCGGCTTTATACGGCACCAGGTCGAATATGTCGAGCATCCCTGTCGAAGGTGCAAGGCAGCCATAATAGCTGTCGCAAAGACCGTCGAGGCTATAATATGGTGTGTAGAGCGAGTGAGTGGTCGACAGCAGCCTCACTTTGTCGTTGAGTCCTTGGCGGGCAAAAATCTCTTTTACATCCGAAGTCAGGCGCTCGAAGTGTGTCAGCGGCAGATCGAGTGACACAAGTTCGCGCATGCGTTTACGCAGGGCGTCTATAACCGTTTCGGTTGCTTCAGCGCCGTTGAAAAGGCGGCAATAGTAGCCTCGGTTCACTGAATGTTCTATGCGCAGGCGTGTGCCGGGACAGCAGTCATTTACTGCCTTGTAGAGCATCATGCAGAGCGAGCGCACGTAAACGCGCCGTCCGCTCGGCGACGCTACGTCGAGAAACTCCACCTGCTTTGGATGGTACACCGCATAGTCGAGTCCTTCGGTCTTGTTGTTGACGCGTGCGCAGATCGGCTTGAATCCTTCGATGTCGACAGCACGTCGGTATATTTCACCGAGGGTTTCGCCGCCGGTTATATTGATGTATCGGTCGATGTTCTTGCAATAGATGCTCAGTAGGTTGTTCATAATGGGTGTCAGAGTTGTCCGGTGTTGCGGAAATATTTATGTAGGGTGAGGAGCGATACTATGTCCTCACGCCGTTTGTCGCGGAATCGCGCTACATGGTGGTGGGCTTCACCGATGATCTCCCGGGCGAGAGCAGGATGGCTCAGATAGTAATCCATACGCTCCTCGAGATCGCTGAAGTCGGGACGCACTTCCACGTAGTGGCGTCCCGGTTCGAGTGTGCCTTCCATAAACCATGTCTCCCATTGCGGGCGTGGCATCACGGCGAGAGTGTTGGTGCTCATCACCCATTTCAGGTTGCTTGCAACGTCGTTGCCTTCGGGGCATAGTATGAACCGGTGGGTCAGATGGGCGTAAAGTGTCAGTTTGGGTTTTATCCACTGGTCGGGAACGCGTCCGGGACGGCTTACGTCCCCTACGTCGATACGTGGGTTGCCGAGATAACGCTCCATGATGGCTTTTCGCGATGGGTTTCGCCCCATTCGTCCGCGATAGATTGCAGTGGCATTTTTTGCTTCCCACGGTGTCGGGTCGTCGAGGAATATGAAATGGCGCACTTTGTCGAGATTGAGCAGCACCGCCATTGCGGTGTCGTCCGACGTGGCCGTCGGACGACATTTCATCACTGTGGGAATGCCGTCGAGCGCCGGTGCGTCGCCTGGCGCGAAGTGCCACTGCAGATGTGGAGGAAAGTAGCGTGTGTATTCGTAAGAGTCGTAGAAATAGACTTTCTGATCACCCGGTCGATGTTGAGCCAATGTCGGTGAGTGGGGTGGGAGAGTGCTGCCCGGCTCCACGCGGCAGTAATAGTTGACCCGGCTCTTTATTTCATCGAAGTCCTTTCGCCCCGATGCTTCGTCGAGTATGTGTGGAAGCCGCATTCTGAATAGTAGCCGCGGCTCGAGTTGACGCAATATGTTGCGGGCGTAATAAGGAAATTTTGCGTTTTTTCCAGTGCGGATGTTCATTTGCGTCGTGAGATTTTTCTGCGCAGGCGCCATGCTGCGACCTTGAAGAAATAGAGCATCAGGCGCGCTGTGCCGCGGATTTGCTGACGACGAGGGATGCACATGTCGATGCCGAATGGTCTGAGGCAGACATCGCGTAGCAGCGGGCGGTAGGATATGCGCGAAGTGATGCGCATGTCGTTGGATATGTTGTTGGCATGCACAACCTCTATCCACCCCGGGTCGCCACATATATCTTCTACGGTGTATAGTCGGCGGGCTTCACGATGAGAAAGCGATTCGATGGTGGTGGCGTCGTTGCTGCCGTCGAAAGGTTCGCACATCGTCAGGAAATGGTTGTGGGGATAGCGCATGCGCACAGCTGTCATCTCGGATGGGTATAGCTGCAGGCCGTTTACGAGCGATATCACCTTTTTGCAAGGATCGGATGTGAACGATTGCTGTATGCGTGCCATCGCATCTGACGCGAGTGCGTCGTCGTTGTCGAGATTGGTGGTAAGCAGCCATTGCTCGCTTCCATCGAGCCGTTGCCTGATGGCTTTGTTGATGAATTTCACCTGACGGCCTATTGAGCGTCCGGTGAAGCCAGCCACCTCTTCGGCGGTGAAAAAACATGGCTCGAGTGACGGACATTGGTTCTGCCATCGCTCGATGCGTCGGCGCACGTCGTCAGGCGTGTCTGCATCGAACATCACGAGCCACCTGAACTTTGCTCCTTTTTGAGCTGCAACAGATGGCAGACACCACCGCTCGAACAGATCGCATCGGCTGTCGAGCCAATGTCGTGTGCGTGTCGGGGCGTTGGTCTTGTCCTCGGACCACAGCGCGATATTGAACAGGGTGATCAGATAGTGTGTGTAGGTGTAGTCCATCTTTTATATATATGTCATGGACGTGCTTTGTAGGCGCGTCCATGACGTAGGGAGTTGCGGTGTATCAGAATTTGTAGGATATGCCGGCAGAGAGTATGTTGTAGCTGCCATAGCTGTTTTTCCATGACGCGCTCACCAGACCAAATTGTGCGTTTACGGCGAGGTTGTCTGACAGCCAGTAGCGTCCGCCAATGTTGAACGCCATAGCGAACGATGCTTCAGTCCATGAGTCGCTGTAGCCGCCCGACATCTTTCCGTTGAGCAGTCCGAAGCCGAGACCAAGCGTGGCAAATCCGTCGATGCGGTCAGTGAAGCCGTGGTGAATCGAAGCCGTGGGCATGAATGTGATGTCGTCGCTTGTGTTGGTGAACTTGGTGCTTGTTCCTGTCCACACTTCGCTCACCGTGTGGCTCGATGTATGCACACCGTTGTTGATTTGGAAACCTATTGTGGCAGTCCAGTCTGAGTTGAGCATTGAAAAATTGGCTATGCCATATTCTACGGCCAGACGTTGTGTGAACGCGGCAACTGAGTTTCCGCCATCCATAGCTCCAACGCCGATGCCGATATCGCCGATGAGGTCACCTTTAGCCGGGGTTGATGCATAGGCTGATGATGTTAGCGCGAGAGCCGCGAGTGTGGCAAGTGCAATCTTTTTCATGATGCTTTGAATTTTAGTTGGTGATTTTGCAAAGATAAATAAAATTTCCGTCTCGGCTGAGATTGTAATTTATCGGTAACAATTTTTTGAGTCCGCGAGACTGCGTTATTCCTGTACGGATTATAGCGTCGATGCGTTTGTTAAAATCTCACGCAGTCATTATTGTGTATAAGTGGCAGATATATAGCGATATAAATGTAAATTTGGTACTTGGAAGTTAAGGCCGGAAAAATCGTCGCTGGCTAATATCCGGTGAATTGCGAAAATTTTGTAATTTTGCGTGTATGTCTCAGTTTCAATGGCTAACCAGAGGAAAAGTAGATTTTCCTGAAATAGATTGCGATATTGTAGAGCGGTGGTTGTGTGCGGTGGCTGCTGCGCACAATCGCGTGGTCGGGCCGATGACTTATATCTTTTGTGACGACAATGAGATCATCGATGTAAACCGCCTGTATCTGCAGCACGACTATTACACCGACATTATCACTTTCGATGATACGCTCGGACGTCGAGTGAGTGGCGATATGTTTATTTCACTTGATACGGTCAGGTCAAATGCTGAAACAGTGTCCCATCGGCCGTACCACGAGGAACTTCATCGGGTGATCGTGCATGGATTGCTGCACCTTTGTGGAATTAACGATAAAGGAGAGGGAGAGCGTGAAGTGATGGAACGCCATGAGGATGAAGCTCTTTCCCTTTTAAAGAAAATGCAGTTCGATGAAAACTGATTACGATGTAATAGTTGTCGGCGCCGGTCATGCCGGATGCGAGGCTGCGCATGCCGCCGCACGTCTCGGTGTTGATGTGCTACTTGTTACCATCGACATGAACAAGATAGCTCAGATGAGCTGTAACCCTGCTATAGGCGGCATAGCCAAAGGGCAGATTGTGCGTGAGATCGATGCGTTGGGCGGAATGACGGGAATAGTAACGGATCGCACCTCGATACAATTCCGTATGCTCAACAGGTCGAAGGGTCCTGCCGTGTGGAGTCCGCGTGCGCAGAGCGATCGCATGAAGTTCAGCCAGTTGTGGCGTGATATTCTTGAGAATACTCATGGACTTGATATCTGGCAGGATGATGTCACGGGTCTTTTGATAACGGACGGGCGCGTGGAGGGTGTTCGCACTCGTATGGGTGTCGATTTCCGTGCCGATACGGTGGTTGTCACTGCCGGCACTTTTCTCAATGGCTTGATGCATGTTGGCAGAGTACAGATACCGGGAGGGCGCATTGCCGAGCCGGCATCGTATGGAATTGCTGCGCAGCTTGCCGAGGCGGGTGTAAGGGTAGACCGGATGAAAACCGGAACACCTGTGCGTATCGACGGGCGATCTGTAGATTGGTCGAAGGCGAAGTTGCAGCAGCCTGAGGCTGATTTCCATCATTTTTCGTTCTTGCCTGATGTCAGAACCGATCTGCGGCAGCGAGATTGCTACATGGTGTATACCAACGAGCGAACGCATGACATATTGCGCGAAGGATTGCCGGATTCGCCTCTTTACAATGGTCAGATACAAAGTATAGGCCCGAGGTATTGTCCGAGCATCGAAACAAAGATCGTGACTTTCGCTGATAAGACTGAACATCAGCTTTTTCTCGAGCCGGAGGGAGAGACAACCAATGAATACTATCTCAATGGTTTTTCATCATCACTGCCTGTCGACATACAGCTGAAAGCGCTTGAGACGGTGCAGGGGCTTGAGAATGTGCGCGTCTATCGCCCCGGATATGCCATAGAGTATGACTTTTTTGATCCTACGCAGCTTCACCATACACTTGAAAGCAAGGTTATAAAGGGTCTGTATCTCGCCGGGCAGGTAAATGGAACTACCGGATATGAAGAGGCAGCGGGGCAGGGACTTGTTGCTGGGGTCAATGCTGCGCGCTCTGTCAAAGGCGAGCCACCTTTCACGCTCGGCAGAAATCAGGCTTATATCGGAGTGCTGATAGATGACCTTGTCACAAAGGGGGTCGATGAGCCTTATCGAATGTTTACATCCCGTGCCGAATACAGGATTTTACTGCGTCAGGATAATGCCGATGAACGTCTTACGCCGTTAGGGCATGAGATAGGTCTGGCTACAGATGACCGCTTG
This sequence comes from uncultured Bacteroidales bacterium, assembly GCA_947570265.1. Lineage (GTDB taxonomy): Bacteria > Bacteroidota > Bacteroidia > Bacteroidales > Muribaculaceae > CAG-1031. The sequence continues at coordinate 33,321 of CANOUR010000003.1, forward strand.
AGGCTGATGCATGAGAAGTATGATGTTATCGCCCGGTTTGTCGATTTTGCCGAGCATTGTGCCGTGCAGCCACAAAGTATCAATCCTCTGCTCGATGAGGTTGGGTCGTCGCCTTTGCGTCAGTCGGTGAAACTCTACGACCTGATCACGCGCCCGCAGCTCAGTATAAACAGTCTGTCGGCTGTTTTAGACGAATTGTCGCGCTGGATAGGCAGTAATATTCCTGCCGATCGCAGAGATGAGATTGTTGAGGCTGCCGAAATTCGCATCAAATACAAGGGCTATATTGATAGAGAGCGCCAGTTGGCCGATAAGATGTCGCGCCTTGAGGATGTGCCCTTGCGGGGTCGGATAGACTATTCGTCTGTAAAAGCGCTGTCGACTGAGGCACGGCAGAAGTTGCAGCGTATCGATCCGGCAACAATCGGACAGGCATCTCGTATTCCGGGCGTATCGCCTGCTGATGTGAGCATACTCTTGTTGTTGACAGGGAGATAATAGACAAATGTTCCACGTGGAACACAATCTTAAGCTAACATTTAACTTTAAATATCATGGAATATATCAAGTCTAAAATTCGCGATGTGCAGGATTTTCCTTCAAAGGGAGTGCTCTTCCGCGATCTCACCACAGCATTCAAAGATCCGAGGGCTTTGCATATAATCGGTTGGGATTTGTCAGAACTCTACCGTGGCAAAGGTGTTACTAAAGTGGTAGGAATTGAAAGCCGTGGATTTATCGGTGGCTCGATTCTTGCTTTTGAGCTTGGCGCCGGTTTCGTGCCTGTGCGCAAACCCGGTAAATTGCCTGCTGATACGATCAAAGCATCGTATGCCAAAGAATATGGAACGGATACTATCGAGATCCATCGCGATGCAATTGGTCCGGATGATGTAGTGGTGATCCACGATGATGTGCTTGCGACAGGCGGAACAATGGCTGCTGCGTATGAGCTTGTGAAAGGAATGAACCCTAAAAAAATATATATCAATTTTATTGTAGAGCTATCGGATCTCGGTGGACGCGCCAACTTGCCCGCTGATGCCGAGGTGACATCGCTAATCACCTATTGATTTGGCAAAACACCTGAAATCAGACCGTTTGCGCGATAAAATCGCGATCTTGCCCGATACCCCCGGTGTCTATACATACTACGACGCCGAGGGTACGGTGATTTATGTGGGCAAGGCTAAGAACCTGAAGCGTCGCGTGTCGTCGTATTTTAACCGTACACACGATTCGCTCCGCACCAATCTGCTTGTGCGTGCTATCGCCGACATGACCTATATCGTCGTTCCCACCGAGCAGGATGCGCTCAATCTTGAGGCTTCGATGATCAAGGAGTATCAGCCGCGTTACAATGTATTGCTTAAGGATGATAAGACCTATCCTTGGATCGTTGTGACGAATGAATATTTTCCGAGAGTTTTCATGACGCGTCAGCGGATCAAGGATGGGTCGAAATATTACGGGCCTTACACCAATGCAGCTGTAGCACGTACTGTCCTCGAGCTGGTGAGGGACTTATATCCGATACGCTCATGCCGTCTGGCGCTAACGCCAGACTATATTTCGCGAGGAAAGGGCAGACTTTGTCTCGAATATCACATGAAACGCTGCGGAGGCTGTTGCGTTGGCAAGGTGCCGCAATCCGATTATATGATGCAGATAGAGCGGGTGAGGCAGATACTGCGTGGCGATACGGCAGAGCTGATGCACTATCTGCGTCAGGAAATGGAGCGGCTGTCGGAGCAGTTGCGGTTTGAGGAGGCGCAGGAGCTAAAGGTCAAGTATGATCTTATTGCCCGTTATCAGGCAAAGAGTGTCATTGTCAGCCAGACTATCGAGGAGACGGATGTGTTTGGCGTCGACGATGACGGCAAGGATGTGTTCATCAACTATATGCACGTACGCCACGGAGCGGTGGTGAGAAGTCTCACACTCCATTACAAACGGCGTCTCGATGAGCCTGTGCCGTCGTTGCTGACGCTTGCAGTCAATGAGATTTCACAGAAATTCGGCATCAGATTTCGTGAGATCATAGCCGCGCAGGATCTCGACATGGAATTTGATGGTCTGAAAGTGACGGTGCCGCAGCGCGGCGACAAGGCCAAGCTGCTTGAAGTGTCGGAAAAGAATGCGCGCCAGTATAAGATCGATATGCTCAAGCATATGGAGCGGACGAGTCCCGAACAGCGGACAGATCGACTGATGGAACGCATGAAAGAGGATTTCCGACTTTCGGAGTATCCCCGTCACATCGAGTGTTTCGACAACTCGAACATACAGGGGACAAATCCGGTGGCGTCATGTGTGGTGTTCAGAAACGGTCGTCCGGCAAAAAACGATTACCGTCACTTCAACATAAAGACGGTTGTCGGGCCCGATGATTTCGCGTCGATGAAGGAGGTGCTTACCCGCCGTTACACACGTCTGATGGAGGAGGGACGAGGTTTGCCGCAGCTTATTGTGGTTGATGGCGGAAAAGGTCAGCTGAGTGCCGCGGTGGAGGCTCTCGAGTCGATAGGTTTGCGTGGCACGATAGCTGTTGTGGGCATAGCCAAGCGTCTTGAGGAGATCTATTTTCCGGGTGACAGTGTGCCGCTTTATATCGACAAGAATTCCGAGACTCTGCGGGTGATCCAGCATCTGCGTGATGAGGCTCACAGGTTTGGTATCACGCATCACCGTAATCGTCGCAGCAAGGGTCAGACAGTCTCGGCGCTTGACGGCATCAAAGGTGTCGGAGAAAAGACACGGACAGCGCTTCTCAGCCGCTTCAAGAGTGTGAAACGGCTTCGCGAGGCCGATCTCGATGCGATAGCGGAGGTGGTTGGCCCTGCTCGTGCATCAGTGGTCTACATGGCTTTACATTCATCTGACGCCGGTGAAGATTAGGTTTTTTCTATGTAGTTTCGTATCTTTGAGGCATGAGAATTGTCATACAGCGTGTCAGACAAGCTTCCGTGACCATCGATGGCCAGTTGCATTCGGCTGTTGATCAGGGTCTTATGGTGCTTGTCGGGGTTGAGCATGGTGACACATCCGACGATGTGCGATGGCTTGCTGCCAAGACGGTCGGTCTGCGTGTATTCGACGATGCTGACGGAGTGATGAATTTGTCGGTTGCTGATGTCGGGGGCGATGTGCTGGCGGTCAGTCAGTTCACCCTTACAGCATCGACTAAGAAAGGCAATCGTCCGAGTTATATCCGTGCTGCCGGCCATGATGTCGCTGTCCCACTCTACGATGAGTATTGCCGCGAGGTGACCCGTCTGCTCGGGCGTGAGGTGCGCCGCGGAGTATTCGGCGCCGATATGCAGGTGTCGATATTAAACGACGGTCCGGTTACGATTGTTATAGATTCACGTCTGAGAGAATGAATCATGGAACATGTCGACGACATAACGCTGCGTGAGGCGCAGGCAATGGTAGACCGATGGATCACCGGCATAGGACAGAGGTATTTTTCTCCGTTGACAAATATGGCTGTGCTTGCAGAAGAGACCGGGGAGGTCGCCCGCATTATGGCGCGTCAATACGGCGATCAATCGTTTAAACCTGGCGAGAACTGTGATCTGGCCGATGAACTGGCCGATCTTTTGTGGGTGACTATGGCCATCGCAAACCAGACTGGTGTTGATCTGACAGATGCATTGCGTGCCAATATAGACAAAAAAACAAGCCGCGATGCCGACCGCCACAAAAACAATCCCAAACTCAGAACATCATAAATCATAAACATAACTACTATGTCCGACAAATATACCGAAGCTATCAAGGCAAGCAAAGTTGTGGCCGACGATGATGCAGTGAAGGCTGCCGTAGCCGAGATTCTCGACAAGCATCTTGATGAGAACCGCAATGTGGAAGTCTACAAGCGCATATTCAACAGCATCGATCTGACCACACTCAAGAGCACCGACTCCGAGCGGTCTGTAGGTGATTTTGCCGAGCGTGTCAACGCTTTCGAAAACGAGCACGGTGACCTGCCGAATGTCGCTGCGATATGTGTCTATCCAAAGTTTGTGCCGGTTGTGCGCTCGGCTCTTGAAGTATCGTCGGTGGATATTGCCGCTGTAGCAGGATGTTTTCCATCGTCGCAGACCTTCACAGAGGTAAAGGTTGCGGAAGTGGCTCTTGCTGTAGAGGCAGGTGCCGACGAGATAGATGTGGTGCTTAATGTGGGCGATTTCCTCGACGGTGATTACGAATCGTTGTGCGACGATCTCGAGGAGATGAAACACTCTTGCCGCGAATCACTGATGAAAGTGATTCTCGAGACCGGGGCGCTGAAAAGTGCCGAAAACATACGCAATGCGTCGGTTCTCGCCCTTTACAGCGGTGCTGATTTCCTGAAGACCTCAACAGGCAAGGAATATCCCGGAGCGTCGCTCGAGGCTTGCTATGTGATGTGTCAGTGCATCAAGGAGTATTATGCCGCTCATGGCCGCATGGTAGGTTTCAAGGCTGCCGGAGGTGTCGCCACGACCGAAGAAGCCGTCAAATATTACACTATAGTCAAAGAGGTGCTTGGAGAGAAATGGGTGGCCGACAACGAATATTTCCGTATCGGTGCAAGCCGTCTGGCCAATAATCTCCTCAGTGACATCCTTGGTGAAGAAACCAAATTTTTCTGATATGGCTTTAGGCCAACACAGTAATTAGAAATGAAATACTACATAATACTCAACGACGTTCAGCTTGGGCCGCTCGATCTTTCCGAGCTCCGCAAGTTGCCTGTGACGGCTCAGACGCCGGTGTGGCGCGAAGGAATGGCCGACTGGACTCCTTGTGGCGATGTGACAGAGCTTTCCTCACTTTTCGTCTCTGAACCGGTGGCTATCGGTCGCCCGCGTGAGTCATACGATCCTTATGCGGCGTCGTTTAACTCAGGTAAGGCGAAAGAAGACACCGTCCCGGACTATGCACCCGGCCAGCCCGATAACTGGATACCCGAATGCCCGCCGACATATCTTGTATGGAGCATTTTGGTCACATTGTTTTGTTGCATGCCTTTCGGCATTGTGGCCGTTGTCAAAAGCTGTGGCGTCACCTCCTCCTACAACCGTGGCGATTACGAAGCTGCGCGGAAAAAGTCAAGTGATGCGCAGATGTGGATAATCGTGTCGGTTGTGCTCGGTCTTGTATGGGGCGTCATCGCTGTCGGATTTGAGTTTGCGAATTCATTGCTTTGACTCTGTCGCGTAAAACCATAATAATACTTTGTGTGGGGGCCGTCGGCATTTTGCTGACGGCCTACGCGCTTTTTGACCCATCGCACGGATATTTTCCCAAATGCCCGTTTCTGATGCTCACCGGCTGGCAATGTCCGGGATGTGGATCGCAACGGGCAATCCATTCTTTGCTGCATGCCGACATCTCATCGGCGTGGGGTTATAATGCGCTTTTCGTGCTTTCTCTGCCACTTCTGGCGTTGCTGTGTATTCCTGTGAGGTCTGGGTGGCTTAAGCGTCTCAGACGCTCTGTGTGGCTTCCGAGGTTCATCCTTGCAATAGTGGTGGTGTGGTGGATCTCTCGAAATATTTTTATCTGACTTTCTTCATTGATACGAAGGGTGGGTGTATACCTCTGGCGGATGTGTGTATCCACAACAGTGAATCGCCTGAAGAGGTCACGAACTTCTGTAAAATCATAGGGACGTTTCTAATGGTATCCTCGCCCGGATGACACACGATATCGTAGTGTTCGTTGGCGCATACATTTGATCTGCTCTCGCCTGTCCAGTGATTGTAAATTATCAGTGAGTCGGGTGCTACGATCTCATTACCATAGTACCACCATCCATCTTTGCCTTCGACTGCCTTAAATCCATATCCCGGATCGCCATGATTGTTTATGGCGGTCGCCTGTCCTGATGTGATGCCGGCGAGCGATTCGGCAACTACGCCATAGATGTTTCCATGAGTGCGGTTGAGGTTTACCGACATTAAGTGTAGCATATTGAACCACACGTTGAAAACCGGTTGCATGAGATGGATACGTGGAATCAACGGGTGGTAATCATGGAACACGGTGCCGTGCGGCGACTTGGCCATCAATCGGTCTATCTCATCATGGAGTATCATCTGATTCCGCTGAAATCTGACCTGATTTACAGCAAAAAGCATCGTCGGGAGTGCCATAAATGCCATTGCCAAGCGTGCATTGCGGCGGTAGAGAAGCGGTGTGGCGAAGTCGACGAGCATCACTGTCGCGAAAAGGCATGGAATCCATAAGGCTCGCGGATTCTCCAAGCCAGAAAAGGCCGCCATAGCCAATGATGTCAGAAATGCCGCAGCTATGATTGTGGAAATATCTGAGCTGAATGTGCGCCGCAGAAGCGATCGCCCTGATTTTGTAACAGTGGCGCAGATAAATGTGACAACGGTGATGCACACGGGCATTGTCATTGTCAGTGTGCCCTTTAATGAAACCCATGGCGTCACGCGATCAGATGCTCTCATCATTATGCCCGGTGATGTGGCGACATAGATCATCCCGGCTGCGTAGCATAGACCCAATACCCACCATTTGGCCGGTATGTTGAATCGTTTCCGAGTGAGAAGTGCGAACATTCCGACACACACTGCCGTGGAGTATCCCTCATGGACAGTTGCAGCCAGAAATGAGAACAGTGCGGTAGCGACCAATCCCGCTGTTGATCTGCTTTTGTGCTGGATAAGCATATGCAGGAAAAGCAATGTGACTGCCGACGACAGCATCGTGTTCATGTAGTTGATCGTGGCAATTGTGTTTTCCCGCCATGGAAACAGCACCACAATGATGCAGATGAATAGAATTGTCGGCCGCAGTCGGCGCAGGCAGGTCAGATAGACTGCCACACACATCATCATGGCGATTGTGCCTGCCGCCACTGCCATCACCGTGTGGCTGTCGAAGCAACGTAGCACCATGTAGAGCGCATTGCATGAGCGGCTGTTGTCGGTATCACGTAGCCACATGATGTAGTTCCACCAGGCTTGCAGGTCGAAGTCAGGGCTATTGCCATTGAACGGCAGGTAATCGCGCATGAAAAGGTAGTCATCACCCACAAACGGCACATAGTAGGTGAACATCGCGTAGTAGATGCCTGTGAGTAGCATCGTGACCGGGAATGCCAGACTGGAGAGGGATGGTTTTGCAGTCATGGTTAGCGAGTGGCGGGGTCTGAAATGAGGATTACTCGATAGTGAGCGGGCCTGACAGCCCCGGAGCGCTCACAAGAAGTACCGCGCCTTCAACCGAGCGTGGCATATTTATGGTCAGAGCAGCTTGGCCATCAGTGTCGTACAGCACGAGATCCTCGCCCTTTGATGCGGTGACGTCAGTGATGATCGTTGCGGTTTGTGACGACATTGCCGACGGTGTGTTCTGCAGTGCGCCACCAATTGCAAAGACTGTTCCTCCGGTGATCATGAATCCGTCGGCAGATTCACAATCGAGACCGCTTTCAGGGGTATTGCCACCGCTTGCCTTCACAGTGCCGCCGGAAATCGAGAGTATGCGGTCGGCATCAATGCCGTCAGCCGTGCCCGAATAAGCAGTCACATTGCCGCCGCTGATTGTCACTTCCGGAGCTTTCATTGCGTCTCCCCATGCATATACATTGATCTTGCCGCCTGTAATGGTTATTCCGTCGTCTGACTTGATGCCGCGGGCAGCTGCGCTGTGGCCGGCATCGTCTGTGAAGCGTCCGGCGGTGTCGCATACTGTCAGGTCAGCGCCAGATAAGGTCAGTCTGCCGGTAGCATTTATACCTTTAGATCCGTCGCCTGAGGTGAAGATCTCTATTTTCCCGCTGTTTAGCGTGATGTTGCGGTCGGCTTTCAGTCCGGCAGCCGACGACGTGTCGGCATCGGAGGTGTCGTAAATGGCATTTCCCGTGGAGTAGAGTCGGATCATGCCTCCATTGACGGTTATATCGAGGTCGGTCTTGATGCATTTTCCTGCAACCGCGTCATTGTTGGCATAGAGCATGCCGCCGTCCATCCTGAATCCGATGCCATCGGTGACATCACCCTTTACATGCACGCTGTTTTTGGCAGCCTCGGTCACTGCAAGCGTCACACCCGGACGCATGTACATGTATCCGTCGGTGGCCACTCCATGGCGCTGACGGCCTTTCACCTCGAGCGATCCATGTCCGCTTACAATCAGATGCCCTTCGGTGAATAAGCAGCCTTTGCGATCCTCATTGGTGGCATTGTAGCCGAAGCGGTAGAAGTGATCGTCTGTGTAGACAGGAGCGTCGGCGAGTTCATTTTTTGTCCCGTCTGTGAGGTGAAGAAACATGCGTTTGCGGCATTGGCTGTTCACTGCCGGCCCTCGCTGTGATTCGATGTGCGCTCCATCAAGAGTGAGCATGAATTTTGAATTGCCGTAGATTTTCAGGCCGCCGTCGGTTGTTGACCCGCTTAGGTGTATTTCCACACCGCTGACATCTCCGCTTTGGAAGTCAATGGCAACATATGCTCCATCGGTGTGTATGGCTATGGATGGGTTGCTGCTGACGGCTGTGGCCTCTGATCCGTTGTATTTTACGGTGACGATATTAGTGAAAGTGTTGGCCTCGTGAAACAGATCGACGTCTGTTCCCGCTTTGTCAGCAGCGGCGTCAGTGGCAGTGATGCCGTTCCATGATGAAAGACTGCCATTGTCCAAAGGCATGTCTCCATCGTTGGCTGAAATGCCCTCACCTCCGCTCACCTCGGGCGGCAGCTCAGGAGTGGGATCGGAATCAGACGGGTTGTCGGGTGTGTTGTCGCTACAGGCTGTTGCCATTGCGAGAATCGCTGCTAATGCAAAGTGCGTGATGTCTCGGAATTTCATTTGAAAAATGGATCGCAGAAATAAATGAATGTGTAATTACGGCGTATTTTGTGAGTTGTACTCAAAGTTTGAATGTGTAACCCACTCCAATGATGTGGCCACGGTCGTCGCTGTCGGCTTCGTCTGTGTGGCTGTATCGGTAGAACAGTTCAATCTCGTTGTGGCGGTTGATGCGGTAACTCGATCCGATGGTGAAACGTATTTTTTCAAGATTGAAAGCTCCGGTCAGATTGTCGTAAAACTCAACTGCGGCAAACGGCTTGAACGGACATTTCTTGCGTATGGTGTATTCACCTTGCAGGCGCGACCTCAGTTCGTGTTTGTCGCGGCTCGGTATCCATTTGTCGTTTTTGCGTGTCGAGCCGTCGGGGCTGAATTTTGGCACACTTTTGCCCATGCGGTGTGTGAACTGATAGCGCTCGCGCAGCGACAGGTCGATGAGGCCTACTTTCAGCTTCACGCTGGTCGACAGATAGGCGCGGTGTCGTTCGATGCAGTACGACGGCACGTAATTGCCTTTGTCAGTCCTGTCGGCGAGCTTTCGCTGGTCGATGTATGTATAGCCGGCGTCGGCTTTGAATTGACGGTATTTGTATTCGGCTTTCACACCGACTGACCATCGCTCGGTGCTTTTGAGCTTGTTGTGGGTGCGGTAGTCGGCTTCGGCGCTGAATGTCCAATGTTTACCGGCCGGGGCTTTGAATGCCGCGGAAGTCCAGAGCATCTGAGACATGCCGATTGCCGGAGTGATGGCCAACGCCAGTGCTATGATGATTTTTCTTATGGTCATTTGTGGGGGAATTATTGGTTCACTTTCGGGAATTTGAGCATTTTGTCAACAGTGTTGGTAGTGCGTTGTCGGTCGGTGTAGACCACTTTCAGCATCGCTGTGTCGTGAAGAAAATCGACAGCCCCGATTTCGATGTCGACAATGTTGATGCCAAGTCGTTTATGTAGGTCTTCGATTAGTTCTTCTCTTTTTTCGGGCACGATCAGGTCGATGCGGTCGTATAGCACGAGTTTCTCCAGGCGCGATCCTATGAACGGCATACGTTCGCACAGCAATGTCATGGCGATGAATATGAGGTTGGTCATGACCAGTTCGCCATAGCTCAGTGTTACGGCAAGTGCGTTGATCACCGACATGGCGATGATCACGAACAGATAGGTCATCTCTCTCACCGACATTGATTCAGTGCGGTAGCGTATTATACCGAATATGGCGAAAAGCCCGAGAGCGAATCCAACCTTTATCTTGACGCTGCCCAGCAGGTAGATCAGGAAGAATATGCTCACTGAGATGAGTGCGAATGTGAAGAAATATTCCCTTTTACGGCTCTTGGGATAGTAGAGACCGAGGATTATCACTCCGACGAAAATACAGTTGAACAGAAATCTGAACAGCAGTGCCGTCATGTCGCCGGCATCGGCAATGGGAGTGTCGAATAGTTCGAGGTCGTCCATATTGTGGTTTAGATATTGTTTAAGTGTTTATATGGCATAGCTTTCCGGTCATGCGCAAGCGCGGCTTGAATCGGTTGCTGCATATCGTTGGATCGGTCAGAGCCATGCCGATGCAATATTTGCTGAATCCCGACTGCTTTATCCGTAGCGTATTTAGTATCTGTGCTATGGGCGATGTCATGCGCCCGTTGCGTTTAAGCTCTATGATTGCCAGTCCATCAAGCGAGCATGTGATGCCACTTGTGAGATTGGTAAAGCGCAGTCCGGTGTCGATTGTCAGTCGCTCGCTCATTGCCTTGTCGACGAGTGTGATGCGGTTGAATCGGCTTTCGATGCGTGCATCAAGGCTATTGGTGTCATAGCCGGCGTTGTCGAGCAGGAAAGCGTGTCGGTCGTCGGGTTGGAGGTCAGCGGTCGCTATGCGGCGTTTGTCTGTGCGTCCTTTGTTGTTCTTGAGTTTTACCTCGAGAAACTCCAGCCCCGAGTTCTCGTAACGCCTTACCCTCACTTTCTTTCGGGTCAGACGTCCGTGAAGGTGGTGGTGATACATCTCTGCCTCGGGCGTGTCGTAATAGCACGAGTAGTAGGGCATCACCACCGATTTGCCGATCTGTTGCAGAGCGTATTCGGACGATGCCAGCTCAAGAAGTCGTGCGACAGTCTGCTCCGTGGTGACGAATTTGGTGTCGACACGATTCATAAGCCTCACGGTTTTCATCTGGTCGAGGCTTATTGTGGCAAAACAATCCGGAATCTGGAGCATGTTGTCGTTTGTCAGAGAGCCGACATCAGTTCTGTCATCTTATGAAATCCCGGCTGTTGCTTTATAAGCCATTCGGCTGCGATGACAGCTCCGAGGGCGAATCCGTCACGCGATTTGGCGCGATGTTCGAGTGTGATGGTGTCGACGGCCGAATCCCATTTTATTATGTGAGTTCCTGGCACCTCTCCTTCTCTTTGATGTTCGATCAGCAATGTCGCAGGTTCGCCTGATTGCTCTGTCCATCTGTCGATGCGTTCCACCCGCTCGACAATGTCGTTGGCCAACGACACGGCAGTGCCGCTCGGATGATCGAGTTTATGGATGTGGTGGATCTCGTTCATTGATGGCGTGTAGGTTGCGAAACGCTCCATCAATTCAGCAAGCTTGCGGTTGATCTCGAAGAAAATATTCACCCCGAGTGAGAAGTTGGATGTCCAGAAAAATTTGCCATTGGTCTCGTTTACGATCTTCTCCATCTCCTGCATGCGGTTGGTCCAGCCCGTAGAGCCACAAACGGTGGGTACACCCCGTTGCAGCGAGCGGGCGCAGTTGTTGAATGCTGTGTCAGGTGTGGTGAATTCGATCGCAGCGTCGGCCGATGCAAATGTTTCGCTGTCGATGTCGCTGATGTTGTCGATATCTATGCGGGCCACGATCTGGTGTCCCCGGCTGATAGCCATGCGTTCGACGGCATGACCCATCTTTCCGTATCCAATGAGAGCGATTTTCATGATCGGGAATCAATTTCGTTTCTGAAGTTATATGTGTTGCGCAGCATCTCGAAGTTTTTGCCACCGCTTTGTCGCAGTGCGTGTGTATCGGCCATTATGTCGTAGCTGTCAGCCGCAATGCGCTGTGTGATGCTTCGGGCTATGGGCGGCATTTCCTCCGGCAAAGCGGAGTCTATGCCGAAATGATCCGCTAACGCCTTGTAGATCATCAGTGATCCGCGCAGTTTTCCCTGCAGTGAATAGCCTGCGATGTGTGGAGTGGCCACATCTGCAAGCTCCAGCAGACGGGTGTCGATCATCGGCTCTTTTTCCCAGCAGTCGATAGCTGCGTGGATGCCGCGTTGTGCGATGGCCTGAAGCAGCGCGGATGTGTCGGTGACAGCACCACGGGAGGCATTCATCACGGTTGCTCCCTGTTTGAGCAACGATGCTATATGGTTGTCGAAGAGGTGATGTGTGCGATGTTTACCGGTTGACGTCAAGGGGGTGTGGAATGTGAGTATATCGGCCTGTGCGGCTACTTCCTCAAGGCTGAGCGGCAGACCTTTTGGCGGATCACATTCAAGTACTTTCATGCCGCAGCAACGGCCATAATGTGCTACAATTGTGCCTACGTTGCCCACGCCGACAACTCCGAGTGTCAATCCTTCGAGGCTCTGATGCCGGTTTATGGCATCGGCAGCGGCTATAACCCATTGGGCTACAGCTGGAGCATTGCATCCCGGAGCATTGGCCACTTCGATTCCGGCCGAAGCGCACCAGGACATGTCTATGTGGTCTGTACCTATGGTGGCTGAGCCTATGAATCCCACGTGGCTGCCCTCGAGCAGTGACGCGTCGCATTGTGTGCGTGTCCTGACTATCAGGGCATCGGCATTGGCCACGCTCTGGCGGTCGATGCTGTCGGGGGGCAAGGTTGTGACTTCTACTCCGTCGATAGCTGCGAGCCAACTTGGCAGAAACGGTATCTTATCATCGATTGTGATTTTCATCGCCGATCAGATCATGCACCATATCCAGAGACCGGTGTAGATCACGCAAAGCAGCAGCATGGTCAGATATCCCCACCGGTATTTGATGCTAATGTGAAAAAAATGTCCGGCCTGAAAAGCCACGCAGACGTTGAGCAGCGGCACATAGAATGGCATGTTCGTCCAGTCAACGAGAGCTGCCAGGCCAGTGATCACGCCTATGACGGTGAGCAGACCGTTGAGCGCGCGTGCCTTGGCATTGTAGCTGTATATCTTCATCAGGTTGAACGCTCCGAGAATCAGCCCGGTGAACAGTGTGACGCCTATGGTTGCGAAGAAATGTATGCGGTCTGATAGTTCGAGAGTGGCAAATGGATTGTCGAGCTCGGGCATTTGTGGTGTGGGAAATCCATCGGGCCATAGTGCCCACCATAGCCACAGCGGGGTCACGATTCCCAATGCCGCGGCTGTGAGCGTGCGGAATTTCACAGCCCTCATCTGGCCTATGCCCATTATGAACACAGGGATGTAGACCATGAAACCATATTGGGTCAACGCTCCGGCCGCGAGGAGCAGGAACACCAGAAATATGCGCTTTGCGCCCCGCCGGGGTGAATTGTAGACCGAGTACATCATCAGCATAGCCACCATCACGATCAGTGCCAGCAATGTACCGCCCGCAAATCGTGTCGACACTGCCGGCGTGGCTGCGTTCATCAGCAGAAACAGGCCGATGAATGTCACCGAAAACGAACGCAGTATGTTGTATTGGTTGTTGATCCACGCCATTGTCGCCGCTGTGGCTATGAGCACGCATATGTTGGTGACGAACGATGACAGCGGATGACCGAAAAGCCATTGCGAAGGCGATTCAAGGGCAAAGCCGCGATGGGCTATGAACGACATCACGTCGGCTCCCGAGATCCATGAAATCCAGGAGGCGGTCAGTGCCAATGCAGCGAGCAGTCCCGCCATCGGGCGCGACTGCACGAACAGGGCAATATTACGTTCTCTTGTTGTCAGAGGCTTAAAAGATCCTGGCCGATGTCACGGCGATAATATTTTCCATCAAATCCGATTTTCGCAACACCTTCCATCGATCGTGACAGCGCATCGGCTGTATCGTTGCCCAGAGAGCTGACAGCGATCACGCGTCCGCCCGATGTCACAAGTCTGCCATCGGCATCGCGTGCCGTTCCGGCGTGAAATATGATGGTGTCGGAGTTGATGTCGTCGGCTATGTCGATTATATGTCCTTTGGGATAGCTGCCGGGATAGCCCTGGCTGACGGTCATCACTGTCACGCAGGCTTTTGGCGAGATGTCGAGGCGCATATCGCCCAGATCGCCAAGAGCGGCGGCACGCATCAGTGCCACGAGATCCGACTCGATGCGTGGCATGACGGCTTCGGTCTCGGGATCGCCCATACGCACGTTGTATTCGATCACCATAGGGTCTCCACCCACATTTATCAGTCCCAGGAATATGAAACCACGGTAGTCTATACCATCGGAGAGCAGACCATCGATCGTGGGACGTATGATGCGTTCGTCAACTTTGCGCATGAAAGTTTCGTCAGCGAAAACTACAGGGCTTACTGCTCCCATTCCTCCGGTGTTGGGGCCGGTGTCGCCTTCGCCGATGCGTTTGTAGTCTTTTGCTACAGGGAGTGTCCTGTAGCCGCCATTACCGTCTGTAAGCACGAATACCGAACATTCGATGCCCGACAGGAATTCTTCAATCACCACCGTTGCCGACGATTTGCCGAACATGCCTCCGAGCATTTCGCGCAGTGCGTCGCGTGCCTGTTCGATATTGTCGATTATGAGCACTCCCTTGCCGGCTGCCAGACCATCGGCCTTTAGCACATAAGGAGGCTGCAATTCATCGAGAAATGACAGTCCGTCGCCGAGAGTCTCGGCAGTGAAGGAGCGGTAGCGTGCGGTCGGTATGCCGTGGCGTGCCATGAACCGTTTGGCGAAGTCTTTGCTGCCTTCGAGCATGGCGCCAGCCTTGCACGGGCCGACTACGGGCAGTCCGGGACGGCGCTCGGCCATGAAATCTGTGATGCCGGCCACGAGAGGGTCTTCATTGCCAACGACAATCATGTCGATGCCGTTTTCGGCCACAAACGCATCGATAGCTTCAAAATCCATGGGCGACAGAGCCACGTTCGTGCCATATGACGGTGTACCGCCGTTGCCCGGGGCGATGTAGAGATTGGTGCAGAGTGTCGATTGCGACATTTTCCAGGCGAGTGCCGATTCCCGTCCGCCTGATCCGAGCAGCAGTATGTTCATGATTTTATGTTGGATATGATTGTGTGGGTGAGAGATTAATCTTTGTTGTCAGTCGGGGTGGAGTTGTCGGTGTCCGGACGTTTCCATCCGCGGCGCTGACGCATCACGGTGCCTCCGCCAAGTTTCGGCTTGCGGCCAAGTATATCTTTTAGCGCATGGACGTTGCGGCGTTTAGCCAATGGATTCTCGGATTCCTCCTCATCGCGCCGCGGGCGGAAATCACCTTTGTCGCCTTTTTTGAAATCGTGGTCTTTTCTAAACGGCTTGCGGTCTTTCTTGAAATCACGGTCTTTTTTGAAGTCGCGGTCTTTCTTGAATGGCTTGCGATCCTTGCGGTGATCCGATTCCTCAGGAGCGGCTGTCTTGATGCTTCCTCCTTCGGCTCGGAAGGTGTTGTAGTCGCCTTCGAATATCACATATTCACGCAGTTCGCATTCGAGAGATCCGTTGAGCAACGGCATCTTGGTCGACGGAGCTAACCCGATCTTGTAGAAATATTCGTCGCGGTATCCTATCACCCATGCGTGATAACCCTTGAACACATTTTTGAGTTTTGTGCCGAGAAGACGGTACAGACCTTCCATATCTTCAACCGCAATGCGCTCTCCATAAGGGGGATTGGTCACCATCACGCCCTCAATGCCGTCCTCAGGACTTTCCTCCCATTGCGACAGAGCCTTGTGGCGCAGGTCGATGTATTTTCCAACGCCGGCGCTCTTTATGTTGCGTTCAGCTATCGCCACCGCCTTTGGTGAGATGTCGGCACCGTATATCTTGTGGTCGAATGTGCGTTCTTTCGAGTCGTCGTGATATATGCTCTCGAATAGTTCACGGTCGAAGTCGGGCCACTGTTCAAATGCGAAATTACGGCGGTAAATGCCCGGCATGATGTTGGCTGCAATGAGCGCGGCCTCTATCAGAAATGTTCCTGAGCCGCACATGGGGTCGACGAGCGGACAATCGCCGCGCCAACCGCTCTTGAGCAGAATGCCGGCGGCAAGCACTTCATTGATCGGTGCATCGGTTTGTGCCACACGATATCCGCGCTTGTGAAGTGATTCTCCCGACGAATCGAGCGAAATCGTGACGTCGGTGCCTGAAATGTGTACGTTGAGCATCACGTCGGCGTCGTGAAGTCTGACGCCGGGGCGTTTTCCCGCGCCGAGACGATCCTGAAAGCGGTCGACAATGGCGTCTTTCACACGATAGGTCACGTAGCGTGAATGCTTGAACTCATCGCTGTTGACCACGGGATCGATCGAGAATGTCTTTTCGATGGTCAGGAGTCTCTCCCACTCCATCTCCTTGACACGGTCGTAAAGTTCATCGGGGTCGTGTGCCTCAAACTTGCATATCGGTTTGAGTATGCGGAGTGCTGTGCGGCAACACATGTTCGCGCGGTAGAGCATCTCAAGATCACCCTCGAAGGCCACCATGCGACGCCCGGGTTCGACATTCGCCGCACCCAGGTCGCGAAGTTCTCCGGCCAATATATCCTCAAGACCCTGAAAGGTCTTGGCCACCATTTCAAACTGTTGTGACATCGTTTTTGTAAAAAGCAATTTTGTGCAAAGTTACGAAAATTCCGTCACAAACCCTCAACGCACATTACAATTCGGCATGTGTGCTCTGCCGTGTCAGCTGTCGGCGAGCAGATCGGGACGTAGCCGGCGGGTGCGTTCTATCGCCTGATCGTGTCGCCATTGGTCTATGTTGGCCTGATGTCCCGACAAAAGTATGTCGGGCACGCGCCAGCCTTTGTATTCGGCCGGACGTGTATAGATCGGAGGAGCCAGCAGATTGTCCTGAAATGAATCGGTCAATGCGCTTTGTTCGTCACCTATGGCTCCGGGGATGAGGCGCACTATCGCATCGGTGATCACTATGGCAGGCATTTCACCGCCTGTGAGCACATAGTCGCCTATCGATATCTCACGGGTGATCAGATGTTCCCTGATACGCTGGTCGATGCCTTTGTAGTGGCCGCAAAGTATTATGATGTTGTCGAGCAGCGACATGCTGTTGGCCATGGGCTGTGTGAGCAGTTCGCCGTCAGGTGATGTGAATATAACTTCGTCGTATGTGCGCTCTGTCTTTAATGCTGTGATCGCACGGTCAACCGGTTCGATCTGCATCACCATGCCGGCTTCACCGCCGAAGGGATAGTCATCGACCTTGCGGTAGCGGTTGGTGGTGTAGTCGCGTAGATTATGAACATGGATCTCGGCCAACCCCTTGTCCTGCGCTCGTTTGAGAATCGAGCACGACAACGGTGACACAAGCATTTCGGGAAGGACTGTGAGTATGTCGATGCGCATGGTGGCGAAGTTGTTGGTTAGCAGGTGTGTCAGATGTATTTTCCGTCGAAGCTGATTTTCACGTCGTTGACGATTTGTTTGATCTCCTGCTCGTCGGATTTCGGGCACACGAGCAGCACGTCGTCGGAATCGGCAACGATATAATCGTTCAGGTTTTTGACTACGATCAGCTTGTCGGGATTGTTGACTGCGAAAATATTGCCTGTCGATCCGTAGGCGAGCACGTTGCAGCGCTGTGTGACGTTTGCGTGATTGTTCTTGGGAGAATGGTCATAGAGCGCGCTCCAAGTGCCGAGATCGCTCCATCCGAATGATGCGCACTCGACGAATACGTTGGCGGCTTTTTCCATCACGGCATAGTCCACCGATATGCCGGGGCAGCCAGGAAATTCACGGTCTATGAATTCTGTCTCTTTGTCTGTTGCAAACAATCCGGATCCTTTGTCGAACACCGAGGCGAGGTCGGGCGCGCAAGTGTGCAGTGCGCTGATTATGGATCGTGCGCTCCACATGAAAATACCCGAGTTCCAGAAAAACTCGCCGGTGTCGAGAAACACTCTCGCAAGCTCAGCATCAGGCTTTTCAGTGAAGGTTTTCACTTTCAATATGCCGTCGGCTGCCATCGGCCCGATCTGTATGTAGCCATATCCTGTCTCCGGGCGCGAGGGTGTTATGCCAAGAGTGAGAAGGGCATCGTTGTGTTCGACAAAGTCAAATCCTTTTTTCACACATTGCTCGAAAATGCTCTCGCGTGTGATGAGGTGATCGCTTGGTGTGACTATCATGGATGCCTCGGGATCGATTGCAGCGATATGGTATGCAGCCCATGCCA
The DNA here is from genome assembly GCA_947570265.1 of uncultured Bacteroidales bacterium. Taxonomy (GTDB): domain Bacteria; phylum Bacteroidota; class Bacteroidia; order Bacteroidales; family Muribaculaceae; genus CAG-1031. The sequence goes on from CANOUR010000003.1 coordinate 51,532, forward strand.
CACACGGCGCGGTGTTGCGCCTGGCTGGTTCTGCGAGGATCTGGCTGTCTGCCAGTTCTGGCAGCTGCTCTTTGATCAGCGGGGCATAATCGGCATTGGTGACCACGATCACGTTCTCTGGATTTACCAGTGGCAGAATGCGGTCATAGCTCATCTGCAGCAGGGTGCGTCCCGTGCCGAAGAAGTCGATGAACTGTTTGGGCATGCCTGTGCGGCTATATGGCCAGAAACGGCTGCCAATGCCGCCGCACATTATCACGCAATATCTGTGGGGATCGATCATTGTGTTGTAGTTTTTTCAGTAGTGTCGGATGAGTGTGCCGCCTGGCGGCTCAGTGGTGCGACAGTGATGACACGCTCCTCGGCCTGAGATGGTGTCGTTGTCGCTGTTTGAACTGCCGGACGTGCCGCTGGCTTGGATGTTGCCCGATTGGCCACGGTGTCGGCTGTGTTGTGCATTGTCGTGTCGGGGTCTGTTGATGCGGCTACTGACAATGAATCACTCTCATATTGGTCAATCATCTCTTCATCGACGGATTCTTCCTCGACTTTGTCGACAGGCGAGGTGAAATAGAAATAGAGCACTACACCGAGCAGCAATATGAACACGCTGAGAAACAACCACACTTTGTTACGCTCGTTTTTCCGGTGCGACTCTTTGTAGTCTTCAGGATCTTCTTCAGGATTTTCTTCAGGTTCGGTCTCGGGCACCAGTCCGCATTCATCGGCTGTTGCCGACACTTTGCTTTCCTCGGCTTCCTGATGAGTATCTACCGTAGTGTCTGTCTCATCCTGAGGCTGTGCCGCGGGTTCTGGCTGGTCATTCTCAATGGCTTTGCGTATTGCGGCGAGGGCTTCGGGTTCATGGCCGTCGGGGTGCGCGGCATTGAGGTGGGTGGGATAGCCGCAACCTGGGCAGAAGAGTGATTTGCTTGATATTTCGCGACCGCATTCGTCGCATTTGATAATTGACATATAGGGCTGATCAAATCTGTTATTTATAGATGTAGGTTAATGTGCCGGTCTGCGTCGGTGGTGCGTCGGACGATGCAGAAAATCTGGCTTTACGGGCTGCGGCTATGCATTGGTTGCGTGCTTTGGCATTGGCCGCTGCAGCTCCGCTGCCCGAAAGATAAGTCGCGGATGTGACATTGCCCTGCCTGTCGACTTTCACCGTGACGGTGATCTTCCCCATCGGGCCTTTAGGGGGTGATGGAAGTGACAGTGCCTGACGGTTGCCGAGTCCGGCCGCTGTGACACCACTTACAGCTCCTGTGGCGTTGTTGCCGTCGGGCTGTCCGCTTTTTCCTGCTCCTGAGCCGAAGCTCACACGCGAGTTTATGGCTGCGGCTTCGCGTTCGCGGCGTTGTTCTTCAGCTTTGCGGCGTTCCTCTTTCTCTTTCTCGGCTTTGGATTGCTGTGGCGCTTTAGGGCTATCTACTGCTTTCGCCGGAGAATCGTGTGTGGTGGTGACATGTTGCTCCGGAGCGGGCTCCTGAGCAACATCGGGTTCGGCCGACGATGATTCATCCGGCGCGGTTTCTGCGGCGGAGGGAGCGTCGTCTGGCGTTGTCTGGGCGATGTCGCCGGTCATCACATATTCTCCTCCGAAAAGAATTTCCGAGGAATCGACCGGCGGCCATGTGCGTTCCGCTTGCTCCGATGCGTCGTAGCGCAGAAATATGGATATCATGGCCACGGCTATTGCACCGTGGAAGATCAGGGTGACCAGTGTGGCGGCTATGTGCCGGTTGTCGCGACGGTTCATTGGTCAGCTGTTGTGGCGGCAGGCATTGCCGACCGCGGTGCAGGTTTTGTGGCAAGCACCATTTTCAGGTTGTTGCGGGCTCCAAGGTCGAGCACCTCTACCAGACGCCCGTAAGTCACATTCTCATCGGCATAAACGGCGATGAATTCCTGAGGATTTTCCCGTGCTGTCAGCTGAAGGAATGTGAGTAGCTGATCCGTATCGGTCATCTCCTGAGGCTCGGCATCGCCGAATGTGGCATAGACATTCTGTCCGGCGTCGATATAGACGCGTGTGGTGGGTTTCAATGCCGTCTGCTCCGAACTCTGTGGCAGATTTATCTCCAGTGCGGTAGGGAATACGAAGGTCGATGTGACCATGAAAAATATCAGCAGCAGGAATATGACGTCGGTCATCGATGCCATAGAGAATGCCGCGAGCATGTTGTTCTGGCGTTTGAGCGACATAGCGGTCTCAGGCAGGTTCGTTGAGCAAATCCATAAACTCCATGGTGCGGGCTTCCATCAGATTCATCACACCGTTGATGCGCGCTACAAGGTAGTTGTAGGCAAACATGGCGATGATACCCACCACGAGTCCGGCAACTGTTGTGACCAGTGCCTCGTAGATGCCGCCGGCGAGTATGTCGATATTGGCGCTCGATCCGGCAGAGGCAAGGTTGTAGAATGCCTGCACCATGCCTATTACGGTACCGAGAAATCCAAGCATCGGTGCTCCGGCGGCGGTTGTGGCGAGCCAAGGCAGCCCTTTCTCGAGTCCGGCGATCTCGATGTTGCCGGTGTTTTCGATCGCAACGAGCACATCGTTCATCGGGCGGCCGATGCGACTGATGCCTTTGGAGATCAATCGTCCGTAGGGCGATTTCGAGGCACGGCACAGATTCTGCGCGCTCTCGATCTCACCTTCATGAATATAGTCTTTGATGCGGTTCATAAACGTGGGGTCGCTTTTGGCTGCACGGCGCAGCACTATGCATCGTTCGATGAAGATGTAGATGCAGATGAGCGACAGCAATGCCAGCGGTATCATGATGAAACCGCCTTGGACGCAGAGATCCCAGACTGACAATTCGGTGGGCGCGTGACTGGCCGGTGTTGTTGTTGGCACTTGTAGAAGGATTGACATGGTGTGGATGGGGGTGAAGGTTGATTAACGGCCAAGACAGGCTTTGTAGGCGCGGATAGTCTCTGTAAGTCCGAGGTATAATGCGTCGGCGATTATGGCATGCCCGATCGACACTTCATTGAGATAGGGCATGCGGTCGTGGAAAAATTTCAGGTTGGTGAGGTTGAGGTCGTGGCCGGCATTGACCCCCAGTCCGCATGTGTGGGCCACTCTCGATGCCTCGACATAGGGCGCGACAGCTCCCTCCGGGTCTTCGGCGTAATTGTCGGCGTAGGGTTTTGTGTATAGTTCCACACGATCAACTCCCGTTTTGGCAGCTTCGCGTATCATCTCAGGGTCGGGATCGACGAATATCGACGAGCGTATGCCGGCCTCGCGTAGACGGTCGACTATGCCTGTGAGAAAATCGGCATGTGCGGCGACATTCCATCCGGCGTTCGATGTCAGTGCGTCGGGCGCGTCGGGCACGAGTGTCACCTGCTCGGGTTTCGCTTTCAGCACCAGATCCATGAATTGGTCGGTGGGATAGCCCTCGATGTTGAACTCGGTCTTCACCAACGGACGGAGCAGAAACACATCGGAGCGACGTATGTGGCGTTCGTCGGGGCGGGGATGCACGGTGATGCCGTCAGCGCCGAGGTTTTCGCAGTCGGTGGCAAATTTCTGAACATCAGGATTGTTCTCGCCGCGCGCATTGCGCAGCGTGGCCACTTTGTTTATGTTTACACTTAAGTTTGTCATCGGATGTGGGTCTGAATAACTTTTTGACAATCTTGCACGTTAACAAATAAAAGACATATCTGAGATTTATTCGTATCTTTGTGTCGTAAAGATTGCAAATGCAAAAATACGAATAAGTCGAGAGCAAATGCAAATTTTATTTGCAATTTGCCCGACGGAACGGTTTTCCAGAGCATTTATTCTTTATCTGATTTGAGAGCAAACGATGACATATTGACCCGTTCGGCTTCTGTGGGCGCAGATGCCACTTTGCAAAGGCTGTTTCCGCAGGTTGAGGATTCGAGCCGTCTGACGGTGTGTTGTCCGCGGTTCGACTACAGTGCGTCGCGGATAGCGCGCGCTGTCGAGGATTGCGACGCTCATTTGCTAAATCTGAATGTCACATCTGCAGGCGCGGCCAATCCTTTCGGCAGCGGTGAGGTGGCGGTGGAGATCCGTGTGAGCCATCGCAATGCGTCAGCTGTGGCGCGCTCACTCGAACGCTACGGCTATCGTGTGGTGGCCGTCGAACATGCCCAGGGCGCCGACGACCCGACGATGCGCGACCGTGTCAATGAACTGATCCATTATCTCGGAGTTTGATATGAGAATCGCTGTAAATGGCAAACGGCGGCTGACCGAAAGCCAGCTTCAGGAGACGGTGGGATTTCTCAACCGCCTTTACGCCGCAGTGCCCGATCCGGTGCTTATCATGCACCGCCGTTACCACAGCGCGCTGGAATCGATGGCGCGCGGCATGTTGCCTCCTGTCGCAATGGCGGTGGGTGACAATCGTTTCGATGCCGATCTCGCGCTCAGCATCGGTGGCGACGGCACGTTTCTGCGCACCGCACGCTGGATCGCCGACCGGGGTATTCCCATTCTCGGCATCAACAGTGGTCATCTCGGTTTTCTTGCCGATGTCACGCTTGAGAAGAGCGAGAGCATCATCGGTGACATCGCGCGGATGAATCTCACAGTCGAGTCGCGTGAATTGCTGCGTGTGGAGCTGGATGATCATTGTGGCAATGCCGATCTGCCTCCGTTCCCCTATGCTCTCAATGAGGTGGCGGTGTTGCGTGACGACACTGCTTCGATGATCTCTGTCAGTGCCAACCTCGATGGCGTGCCTCTGGCGGTCTATCAGGCTGACGGACTGATCGTGTCGACACCTACGGGCAGCACAGGCTACAATCTTTCGGTCGGAGGGCCAATCCTCGATCCGTCCTCTAAATGCTGGGTGATGTCGCCGATAGCTGCCCACACGCTTACGATGAGACCGTTGGTGGTCAACTCCGACAGTCGCCTGACTCTGAGCGTCGACAGCCGTGTGCCTGTCTATCGTCTTAGTCTCGACGGACGATCTGTCACGCTTCCGCTCGACACGCGCCTGACTATCAGCCGTGCGCCTTTCACCACGCTGATAGCCCACCGCAAGGGACATAATTTCTTCGACACACTCCGCACAAAGCTCCTTTGGGGCATCGACGGGCGATGATTCAATCAATCTCGCATCCCCGGCTTGGCATGGTGATGATTCACCGGCGCGACGATGTGCGTCGGGTGTCAGCCCGTTGGAAGCAAGGTTGTGTGCATATTTCCTTGCCAGGTCATCTTGATAGCGCGAGGATTGCAGGCATGCTCGATGACATGTCGCAGCGTCTGCTCGCTGTTAAGCCGGCGCAGCCCGATTTCAGCGTTGGGTCGCGTCTTGAGCTTGATGGTATTGCGATAGAGTTCAGGCGGTCGCCGCGTAACGATCGCAGTATAGCGGCTCGTCCGGCGTTGCCTCTGACGTATGTCGAATATGGCGGGTTGGTCGATCCGTTGTCGGTCGATGGCGCAGTGGCGGTAAGCGGCATGGTCAGAAAGGTGGCGTCGCATTTCGCAGGACAGTTGCTGTTGCCTCGTGCGCGAATGCTTGCCGCGCAGGTCGGAATGGCGCCCGCTGCGTGGAAGATCGGACGCGGAGCAAGAGTGCTCGGCGTGTGCAATGCGCGTCGCGAGATCACTTTGTCGTCGAATGTGGTGTTTCTCCCCCTTGAGTTGCGCGACTATATCGTCTGGCACGAACTTGCTCATCTCACTGAGATGAACCACAGCCGCAGGTTTCACGAGCTTTGCAATGCCTACTGCGGCGGTCGTGAACGCGAACTGTCCGCTATGTTGCGGTCTTTCCGTTGGCCGGTGATGCGCTGACTGTCAGATTTTCTGCAGATATTCGGTGAGGTTTACCTCCCGCGACAGCCCCATCTTTTTGCGCAGGCGGTAGCGTGTCATCTCCACCGACCGGTATGAAATGTTGAACAGCGGGGCTATCTCCTTGCTGCTCAGCCCCATCTTAAGGTAGCAACATATGCGTTGATCCGACGCATTGAGATCGGGGTGAAGGGCAAGCAGCCGCTGGGTGTAGTTCTCGTATACGATGTCGAAATTTTTTGTGAACGAGCGCCAGTCATCATCGTGGCTTATGCTGTCCTGAATCAGCTTCTTGATTTTCTGAAGCTGACGCCCGACGGTTGCCGAGGCATCATCAGGAATGCTGTCTCTCACCTTGTCGAGCTTGCCGGAAATGTCGAGCAGTATCTCGTTTTTGCGTATCACGTTCATCGTGATATTGCTCAGTTCCTCGCTCTTGTGCTTTATATCGTGCTCGAGCTGCTGGCTTTTGAGCTGGGCGATCTCATAGTCTTTGCGCAGTGCTTCCTCGCTGGCCGCACGCTTCATCTGCTCAAGCTCCTCCTCTTTGCGGCGTTCCACTTCGCGCGCGGCGCGTCGGCTGCTGTCGCGCAGCAGCATGTATACCACGTAGCCTGCCGCGCAGAATAACAGCAGATATATCACCTTTGCAAGTGTCGTCCTGTACCATGGCGCGCTTATTGCGAAGCTGAAAGATGTCTCGGCAGTCTCGCCGCTGTATGTGTCAAACGCTCTGACCCGTAGGGTATAAGTCCCTTCGGAAAGCTGGGTGTATTCTTTCGATGACGATCTCGACCAGGAACTCCAGCCGTCGTCATAGTTTTCGAGAAGAAAGCTGTATCTCACAGCATTGGCAGCCCTGTATTCAGGAGCGGTGAACTCAAATTTCAGTGAATTGAGCGCATAGGGCACGTCGAGGGTTTCTGTGATGGCATTGGTCAGAGGCGCTGTGTAGATCAGGGAGTCCTGCTTGGCGTAGATGTGCGATATGAATAGGGTCTGCGTGGTCGGAGAAGGGTTGGTGTAGTTGCTGTTTATTTCATAAAACCCGTCTTGCGACGACATTATGCTGCGTCCCGATGATATGAATTGCAGATTGTCGAATCCCGGAATAAGTTTTTCGCCTAACGGTTGATAGGTTGTCGTGTCGAGATCATGCCCGCCTGCGGGCGATGAAGTGGCGCGCCAGACGTGATCGGGCGACACGCTCCACACCTCATGGCCGGCGCTCTGATAGAGACGCGCTGATTTGCGGCTGCGGAACATGGTGTTTAACATCTCGTGTGGCTCGAACCTCGATCTCTTCGGCTCAAACCTGTAGAAGCCGTTCTCGGTTGAGAAAACAAGCTCTCCGTCGATCATCGAGATCAGGTTGTTGCGATCCGAAGGCAGTCCGTGATGGGTGTTGAATAGATTCTCGCTGTCAAAAGCCGTCATGGCTCTGTTCATTCTCAGGCGATAGATGCCGCGCATCCAATGTGCTATCCATATGTCGCCGTTGCTGTCGATGATAAATTTGCCGGTGGCATTGCTGTGTCCGGCTATCCGGTTGCTCACCATCCATTTCCCCGATGCCGTTTTCTGAAGCAGATGGAAGCCGTCATACCCCGATGCGATGGCGCGGCCGCCGTCTCCCGGTATCGGCCTCACGCACCATGTGCCACTGATGTTTTCCAGTCGTTGGAATCCTCTTGATGCCGAGCCTTGATATAGTCCTGCATCGCCCGATACGAGCAGGTCGCTGCCTATGGTGTCGATTGACCATATCTGGCCTTTGATGAGTGGCTGATGTCCGCTTTCGCGCTGTGTGGTTGTGGCATGCGGGTATTTGAAAGCATACAGGCCGTGGTTTGTCCCGAGATAGAGTGTCGCATCGCGCAGCAGCGACGCATATCCGGCGCCGTAGACAGTGCCCGGATAGGGTAGTATGCTGACAGCTGAATTGGTGATGGCATAGTCGATGCCGTTGTCGAGAGCCATCCACAGGTTGCTGTCGTGGTCAAAACCGAGGTTGAGCACGGTATTGTTCTGCATTCCGGTGGCAACACTTATGTGTATGGGTGTCGACATGGCTGATTTGGTTATCACAGCTCCGGCGTTGACTGTGCCGAATGCATATTGGCCGGTCTTGGCATTGTATGCGCCGCTGAATGCCTGATTGTCTTTTAGAAACGTGTTGATCGGCAGATCGGGTTGTGCGATGCCGTCTGGGCTCACTTCATATATGCCGTCGAATGCTGTGAGCGCCACTATCCTATCGTCTCTCCCGGGTAAAATAGCGACTATGCGTTTGCCTGTGAGTTTTTCGACATCTGCCACAGGTGTTATCGACCGGTCATTGACGGTAACCAGTCCTTTGGTCTGTAGTCCGGCATAAAGGCGTCCGTTGATAATTGCCGACGAAGTGATCTTGTCGTCGAATGAGATCGTCACCGTCTTGTCACCGTCGTAACGGAATATATGGAAGTCGCTCTGAAACCATATGTCATTTTTGTCGCGGTGTATGTTCCATATTTCCGAAAATCTTGTGTCGGACGATTTCAGTGTCTGTCGCAGTGACCGGTATACGCGTCGCCCGCTGCCCCGTTCAACCTCGAAATATCCGAAATCGTCGCTCGCCCCTACATATATACGTCCTTTGGCGTCGTCGATCATTATAGAGCGTACGGTCGAGTAGTTGGGAATGCGGAGCAATTCCCATGTCTGGCTGTCGTATGTCAGCAGGCCGTAGCGGTTGCCGAAATACATGCGTCCGAGCGAGTCCTGTGCCACCGCCCAGTTTTGTGCCCCCGCTCCGTATTCCGCCCGCGAGAACGTGCGCACCACCGGTTGTCCGGCGTTGGCTGCCAGTGCCCACATCAATATTGTTATCGCGGATATAAGGCGGAGCATAATATAAATTCAGTTAAAACCGCATTTAACTAAAACAAAATTAAAAATCACGGCAAATGTTGTGTGACACGTCAAACGACATTAATTTTGGCAATGAAACCGACCGTTTTCGCAAAAATGCAAAAATTCTTGATTGTGTGTATATGTAAAAAACATGTTATAAAACACATTTATTGTAACATTCATTAATACAGTGCTTTGTGTGGTTTGTGTAGTGGTGTTGTAGAGTTGTGTTTTGTCGCTTGTAGAGTTTTTTGTGAGCGCTTTGCATTTGTGGTAAAGCACTGTGTATCTACTTTTGCCCTACGAAACACAGCGCACTTCAAATCTGTAATCCTGCATCGCGTGATTTTTTCTTCGCACTTCTTTTCTTAATACAAACGTCATTTAATACCATTCATTATTTCTATGAGGAAACAAATTTTAACCATGATTCTTCTGTTCTTCGCCATGACAGCAGTGGCGCAGAATCTGAAGGTTACGGGTGTTGTTACTTCAGCCGAGGATGGCGAACCTCTGATCGGGGTCTCTGTTCAGGTGAAGGAGAACCCCGCGAATGGTGTGGCAACCGACTTCGACGGCAACTATACAATTATGGTGAATCCCGGGCAGACGCTCAGATTCACCTATATCGGTTGTCAGCCATATGAAAAAAAGATCAATGAATCGGGGACGGTCGATGTGACCCTCTCGACCGAGAGCACCATGCTTCAGGAGGTGGTGGCTATCGGCTACGGCACAATGAAAAAGAGCGACCTCACCGGTTCGGTGTCGTCAGTGGCTGCCGACAAGTTGCAGAAAACGCCTGCTGCGTCACTTGCCAATGCTCTTCAGGGACAAGCTGCGGGCGTGACGGTCAACTCACTGTCAGGTCGACCCGGAGCAGCTGCCGAGGTGCGTATCCGAGGCGTCGGCACCACAAACGGAGCATCACCTATATATGTTGTCGATGGAGTGATCACCGACGATATCTCGTTTCTTTCGCCTAACGACATCGAGCGCACCGAGATCCTCAAGGATGCCTCGGCGACTGCCATCTATGGTTCGCGCGGCGCCAACGGTGTGGTGATTGTCACCACCAAGAGCGGAAGCCGCGACCGCGATGCCAAGATCACGTTCGACGCCTATGTCGGCTGGCAGAGCCGTTGGAAAAAACTCGATGTAATGAATGCCCGCGACTTCGCCGATACTTATGTGGCCATCAACGGCTCGGGCTCGGAGAAGAAATTCTATAATGAGAATGGCTTCAACGAATGGCTCAACACATACATGGGTGTGGGTTCGTCTGACTTCTACCCTGTTGTCATGACCGAGAAAAATCCCGATGGATTCGATTACAGCGCTGTCGACACCGATTGGCAGGACGCAGTTTTCCGCACCGGCATGATTCAGAACTATCATATCGGCATTGACGGTGGTGGTGAGAAATTCACCTATTCGCTCTCCGGTTCGTGGTTCCGGCAGGAGGGCACTATCGTTGGCTCGGACTACAGCCGCTTTACCGGACGCCTCAACACCAGCTATCAGGCCACCCCGTGGCTCAAGGTGGGCGAAAACCTCTCATTCATGTCGTCTGTGGCTAAGAACGCCTATGAGAGCGGCGACAACAGCGAGAGTGCGGGTGCCAACATCCTGTCGGCCGCTTTCGCAATGGCTCCGTGGGATCCCATGGTCTATCCCGAAGGATCGCTCAACCGCAAGGGCGCTGATATCAGTGGCGGCTTCGCGGCAGGATCAAACTTCCGCAACGTCACCAACCCGTTCTCCATGGTCACTTACTCTCATCCCAAGGATCGCAACGAGCGTTGGGTAGGCAATGTGTTCGCTGAAATCACACCCATAAAGTATCTGACATTCCGCTCGAGCTTCTCGTTTGATTACAGATGGACGACGGCTAAGAGCTTCATGGACTCCTACATCGTGTCGGCCTACGACAAGCGCGATAAAAACTTCCTGAGCGCTTCGATGGCACGCACCTACAACTGGATTGTCGACAACATCCTCACCTATTCGCGCCGCATAGGCAAACACGACTTCTCGGTGATGGTGGGTCAGTCGACCGAGGAATACAACTACAATTCCATCGGTGCATCGGGCTCGACAATCCTCAATCCGGTGGAGAAAAACTGGTATCTGTCGCAGGTCACCGATGACTATAGCGATCCCTCGGAAGGTGTGAGCCGCAACCGCCGCTTCTCATGGCTCGGACGTCTTCACTACAGCTTCAACGACCGCTATCTGGCCACATTCAACTTCCGTGCCGACGGATCGTCGAAGTTCCGCGACAACGCATGGGGCTATTTCCCCTCTTTCGCCCTTGCATGGCGCATGAGTCAGGAAAGCTTCCTGCGCGACTTCACTCCGCTCAGCGACCTCAAGCTCCGTTTTGGCTGGGGTAAGGTCGGCAACGACAATATCGGCAACGATGCTTTTGTGCTCAATATGTTCTCCAGCGGCCCCACATTCGTCGATTATGTGTTTGGTCTCAATCCGGCGCTCGCCAACGGTGCCACAGTGCTCACATGGATCAACCAGGGTGGTCACTGGGAAAATACCGAGCAGTGGAGCGTAGGCGTCGATTTCGCTTTCTTCAGCAATAAGCTGACCGGCTCGGTCGACGGATTCATCCGCAACACCAACGACATGCTCATGAATGTCACCGCTCCCGCGCAGGTCGGCAACCGCTACTCGGCTATGGCCAATGTCGGAAAGGTGCGCAACAAGGGTATAGAGATACAGCTCGAGCACCGCAACACTCTCAGCCGCGACTTCCACTATTCAGTGGGTGGCAACGTATCGTTCATCGACAACAAGCTCGTGGCTCTCAACGGCGGTTCGCCAATCTACACCAACTATGGCAATGTGCAGGTTGTCAACCAGGGCTACCCTCTCTATTATTTCTGGGGATATGACTACATGGGTGTCTATCGTTCCGACGAAGAGGTGATGGATTACCTCGGCAACAACGACACATTCTACGCCGGCGATGCAAAATACCGCGATGTAAACGGCGATGGCAAAATCAACGACGACGACCGCATGGATCTCGGTTCGTCGATCCCCTGGCTCAACTACGGCATCAACCTCGGCGCATGGTGGCGCGATTTCGACCTGCAGATATTCTTCCAGGGTGTCGGCGGCAACAAAATTTACAATCAGATGCGCCACCGTCTCGAAAGCAACGGCACAGAGTCGGTCGTATCGCCTGTGATGGCCGACGCATGGACTGTCGATAATCCCGACGGATCGATCCCCAATCCCAAAAATTCGGTCAACTACTATGTCAGCAACCGGTTCCTTGAGAGTGGCGACTACTTCCGTCTGAAAAATCTCCAGATCGGCTATTCATTGCCCCGCAATCTCATCAAGAAAGCAGGCTTCGAGAACTGTCGTTTCTATCTGCAGGGCTCCAACCTCTTCACCGTCACCAAATACAAAGGTTTTGACCCCGAGGTGAGCGGCGGCGTGGACTACGGCAATTATCCGCAGAGCCGCACCTACATGGTTGGTGTCAACATCACATATTGATCATAATCCTCATCATCACAAATAGAATGAATTTCCGATTCAACAAATATATCCCGGCGGCATGCGCAATGCTCATGATGGGAGGACTCTCGTCATGCAACGACTGGCTTCAGGAGGAGACTCCCGGCACTACCACACTGCCCGACTATTTCGTCACCGGACAAAATGCCATCATGGTAGCCAATGCTGCCTACACCCCCTTGGCTTGGGAATACAACAACACCTATTTCTCAGAGTGGTTTATCGGTGACATAGCAAGTGACGACGCTCTCAAAGGTGGTCAGAATCTTGCCGACGGCAGCGATGCCTACGACATCGACAATTTCAAGGTCAACACCAACAACGGCATACTTCTAGATTATTACCGTGCCAAGTTTCAGGGCATTGCCCGCTGCAACCTCGCGCTGCAGGAGATCCCCAAGGTCGACTTCGACGAGGTGCTCACGGAGGATCGAAGCAAGTGTCTGATGGGCGAGGTCTACTTCATGCGTGCGTTCTACTATTTCCAGCTTGTGCGCGTGTTTGGCGGTGTGCCTCTTGTCGATGAGGTCATCGATTCGTCCGACAACTGGCAGCAGCCGCGTGCAACGGCCGATGAGGTCTATGCCCACATCATCAAAGATCTCAAGCAGGCCGAGGGACTTCTATGGAACAAATCGAAATATCCTGCCGAAGATCTCGGACGTGCCACCCGCGGTGCGGCTCTTGCCATGCTGTGCAAGGTCTATCTTTATATGAAAGATTACCCCGCAGCCTATGAGTGGGGCAAGAAGTTTGTCGACGAGCAATACGGTAAGGAATACACTCTTTGCCCCGTCTTCACCGACAATTTCACTCTCGCCGGTGAAAATGGCCCTGAAAGCGTCTTCGAGATCCAGCGCATGGAAGATCCCACCAGTGACTATGGTGAAGGCAACGGGTTTACCCGTGGATCGTTCACCACAATCCTAACCCGTCCGCGCATGTCGGCTCTCGGAGGCAACACCGGATGGGGTTTCGATCACCCCACACGCGACCTTTATGCCGAGTTTGAAGAGGGTGACACACGTCGCGAGGCAGCAATCGGCGTGCCCGATGAAGCCAGCCAGAAGGAAGTGGAGGTGATGTATCTCAATTCACCCTACTATAACAACAAGAGTTCCTATAGTGAAGGCGGCACATTCCCCGCACTGGCACATGCATCACGTTCGCCATTCAACTACAGCCTCATCCGCACATCCGACGTCCTTCTGCTTTATGCCGAGGCGGCTCTCGAGAGCGGTCACACGGCTGATGCGAAATGGGCGCTCGCTCAAGTGCGTGACCGAGCCCGCAACAATGCCGATCCGGCAGTGTCGGGTGCGCTTCCCGCCTTCCCCGGCTACCGTGGCTACACCGACAACACCGAGTCGCTCCGCGACGCCATCCGTCACGAACGCCGTGTCGAGTTGGCCATGGAGGGACACCGCTGGTTCGACCTCGTGCGCTGGGGCATAGCCGCGCAGGTGATGGATCGCGACAACGGTTCATATGGCAAGAACGAGGATGAGATTGTCCGCAAGGAAATGGCACCGTTCGTCGCCGGCAAGCATGAGTTGTTCCCGATACCATCCGAGGAACTTAACCTCAATCCAATGACGCAGAATCCCGGATATTAAGTCCGTCTCACCTACTGGGCGGCCGACGCTTCCCTGAGGCCGCCCGGATATGCTTATCTTTTGAAATCAACCTTTTATTAACAATTATAAATTCATCAGTTATGAAGAAATTTACTCTTCTCGCTGCTGCCGCAGCTGTAGCTATGGGTGCAAATGCCCAGAACTTTGTAACGGCCGATGTCACCACCACCGCTGCCGCCGCAGCTCACCCCGAGCTCACCAAGTTCTACACCATCCTCGTCGATGAAAACACTGTCTCAGTCCTTGAACAGGCAGGTAAGGTCGTCGAGTTCATCGGTGCAGAAGGCGACTATGAAGGTGAGACTCTTGTCAACGGTTTCCGTCCCCTCCAGGTTTGGGAAAACACTTTCGTATTCGGCGAAGGCCGTGGCGTTGGTGCTGACGGTGGCACAGGCTACCTCAAACTCGAGCCGACCGGCGAGACATGGTGGGGCGGCGGCTTCAATGTCCAGGAAGAAGGCAAGCTCGACCTCTCGGGTCTGAGCATGGAAAACTCACGTTTCCACCTCGCCTATAAGACTCTCGGCACAGCTCCTTCATCGACTCAGTTCAACATTCTCAACAACGCTGCCACAGGTAGCAAGGGTTCGTTCGCTATCGGCGCTGCCCGCGAAGATCAGGGTGTGGCCATCGTATCTATCGCTCCCGATGTAACCGACGAATGGCAGGCTGTTGACATCTCTTTCGCTGATCTTAAGAAGCTGTCTTCAACTTTCAACCTCGACAAGATCAACGAATTCTACGGTTTCACCCTTTCATTCAACGGTGGCGCTGAGGCTGGTAAGGACATCTGCATCGATTCTGCTTTCTTCTACACCCCTGCCGCTACTGACGCTATCGAAGGTGTCACAGTCAATGAAAACGACATTGTTGTCTACGGCAAGGTGATCAACGTGTTCGGCACAAACGGCATCGCCCTCTACAACCTCAACGGCCAGCTCGTTAAGTCGACTGCCGGCGCTGCTCTCGACGCCAACGGTGTCGCTGCAGGTGTCTACGTTGTTAAGGCTGGCAACGTTGCCAAGAAAGTGGCTCTCTGATATTGTAATCCCTCATAGATAGATGGAAGCCTTTCACACATAGGAGGCTTCAGAGGCGCGGGTGGGAACGACCTGCCCGCGCCTTCTCTGTACTTTTTTCTCCCTCTCACCCTCATCTCCAACCCCACCTCTCGATCCCTCGGATCTCTTTCTTCCCTTCGTAAGTAGCCGTTCAAGCTTTCCTCCGGGTTAAATATTCATTAATTTAAAAATATTATAGCGTTTTAATTTGAGCAGCTACTTATTAATTTAATCTGAAAATTCATCAACCAATCATATATGCGTTTTCCTATTATCACTCTTTCACTGCTGTCGGCCATCAGTGCTGTGGCAGCAGCTCCCCAGACCGGTTCCGGCGAAGCCGACGGCTATAAACTTGTTTGGCAGGATCTGTTTGATGACGGCCAGCTCAACCGCGACCGTTGGAATGTCGAAGTTGTGTCGCGTCCTGCCAACAATGAGTTGCAGTTTTATCTCGATAATGAAAAGAACGTTCGTGTAGGCGACGACGGGCAGGGCAACGGTTGTCTTATACTCACAGCCATACGCGAGGATCACAACGGACGCAAATTCACCTCGGGTCGCATCAATTCCACCAAAAAGGTAGCATTTACTCATGGAAAGATCGAAGCGGCCATAAAGCTCCCCTCTACGGCCGACGGTCTGTGGCCCGCTTTCTGGATGATGGGCGATGACTATCAGGAGGTAGGCTGGCCCCGTTGCGGCGAGATCGACATCATGGAGTTCGGACATCAGGACGGCATGCGCCGCAACGAACAGGATCGCTACTTCAACGGTGCTTGCCACTGGGGATTCTACAACGAGCAGAACCAGTACCCCAACTATGCCCATGCCGTGTCCTGGGATTATTCGCTTCAGGACGGTGAATTCCACCTGTTCACATGCATCTGGGACGAGGAATACATATCGATGTACTGCGATCTCGACCGTTATCCCGACCGCGAGCCTTATTATCGCATCGGTGTCACCGAAACCGGCGACGACTGGGGAACCGGACTCTATTTCCACAAGCCCTGTTTCATTCTGTTCAACCTTGCTGTGGGCGGCCATTTCCCCGGCATCACCAACGCCGACAAGATCACGGCTCTCAACGAAGCCAACTCGCAGCAGGCATCTATGTATGTCAACTATGTGAAGGTTTATCAGAAAGAAAACAACATCACCGCCCCCGACAATGGCGACGTCGAGAAAGAGCCCGCAGGCATAGCATCGGTCGAGTCCACGGACGACGCCCCGGTGGAATATTTCAACATTCAGGGAATGCCGGTCAGTAATCCGCGGCCGGGATCAATTGTGATCGAGCGACGCGGCGCCGAAGTGCGCAAGATTGTGCTCTGATTCATCTTTATAGAATTACACATATCAACATACTTTCATATACTTTTCATCAGATGAAACTTGCTTCCATATTGCTCGCCGGGCTGCTTGTCTTGCCGTCGTTGACAGCTGATGCCGCTGCCGCTGCCGCTACGGAAAAAAAGATCGATGATCTTCTTGGCCGTATGACACTCGAAGAGAAGATCGGACAGCTCAACCAGCTGTCGGGTTTCGGCTATGATCCCGCCATGGTAGGGCGTATCAATGCCGGAGCCGTAGGCTCGATTCTCAACGAGGTCGATCCGGTCACGGTCAATAAATTGCAGCGCGAGGCTGTCGAAAACAGCCGGCTCGGCATTCCTCTGGTCTTTGCCCGCGATGTGATCCACGGTTTCAAGACCATATTTCCTATTCCGCTGGGGCAGGCGGCCACATGGAATCCCGCTCTTGTCGAGCAGGGTGCGCGTATAGCTGCCGACGAGGCTTCGTCCACCGGTGTGCGTTGGACATTCTCTCCGATGCTCGACATCTCGCGCGACGCCCGTTGGGGACGCATCGCCGAGAGCTTTGGCGAAGACCCTTATCTGACCACAGTGCTTGGCACAGCCATGGTGCGCGGATATCAGGGTGACGATCTGTCAAAGCCCAACACCATGGCCGCATGCGCCAAGCATTTCGCCGGCTATGGCTATAGCGAGAGCGGACGCGACTACAACACCACATGGATTCCAGAGCCGCTGCTGCGCGATGTGGTGCTCCCTCCGTTCAAGGCCATGGCCGATTGCGGAGCTGCCACATTCATGTGCTCGTTCAACGACATCAACGGAGTGCCCTCCAGCGGCAACCGCTATCTGCTGCGCGACATCTTGCGCGGAGAGTGGGGCTACGATGGCATGATGGTCAGCGACTGGGGCTCGATCCAGCAGATGATCCCTCACGGCTATAGCGCCGATCTGCGTCAGGCTGCATCTCAGGCCATCAACGCAGGTGTCGACATGGACATGGAGGGCTACGCATATGTCGGTCACCTCAAGGATCTTGTCGAATCGGGCGAGGTCGACATGGCCACAGTCGACGAAGCAGTCCGCAATGTACTTCGTCTCAAATATCGTCTTGGCCTTTTCGACAATCCTTATGTCGACGAGAAGACTGCCAACAGATTCTATCTGCCGCAGTCTCTCGAAGCGGCCACACGCGCTGTCGAGGAGAGCGCCGTGCTCCTCAAAAACGACGCAGGTGTGCTTCCCCTCGCCTCAGACATCAAGGTGGCTGTGGTAGGCCCTATGGCCGATGCGCACCATGATCAGAATGGCACATGGAGCTTCGACATGGAAAAGAACCGGTCGGTCACTCCTCTCGAGAGCCTGCGCGACATATACGGCAAAGACAAAGTCATATATGCCCCCGGACTGAAACATACCCGCGACCGTTCGACAGACGGTTTCGCCGCTGCACTTGATGCTGCCCGTAAGGCCGACGTCGTCATCGCATTTGTCGGCGAGGAGGCTGTGCTCAGCGGCGAGGCTCACTCGCGTGCCGACATCTCGCTGCCAGGTGCACAGAGCGCCCTGCTCAAAGAGCTTAAGAAAGCCGGTAAACCCGTTGTCACAGTCATCATCACCGGTCGTCCGATGGTCATTGCCGGCGATCTCGACTCAAGCAATGCTCTTCTCTACACATTCCACGGAGGCACAATGGCTGGCCCCGGCATCGCCAACGTCCTCACCGGCCGTGCATATCCCTCCGGACGTCTGCCCAACGTGCTTCCACGCATGTCAGGCCAGCTCCCGATCTATTATGCCCGCAAGAACACCGGTCGTCCGGCCGCCGAGATGACGCTTATCGACGACATCGAGCTTGAAGCCGGACAGACATCCACCGGATGTACGAGCTATTATCTCGATGCCGGCGATGGCCCGCTCTTCCCCTTCGGATATGGATTGGGCTACACCACCTTCAGCTACTCCGATCCTGTTCTCTCGGCAACCGAGATCACACCCGATGGCACCTTGACAGCCACATGCCGCGTCACAAACACCGGCTCGCGTGATGGTGCGGAAGTGGCTCAGCTCTATGTCCGCGATCTCGTGGGTTCGCTCGTGCGTCCGGTGCGTGAGCTCAAAGGTTTCGAGAAGGTCATACTTGCCCCGGGCGAAAGCCGCGAGATTTCATTCACTCTCAAAGCCGCCGACCTCGGTTTCCATCGCCTCGACAACACTTATGTTGTCGAACCCGGAGATTTCCAGCTGTGGATTGCCCCCAACTCCGCCGAAGGAACCCCCGTGTCGTTCAAAATAGTTCATTAAAACAAGTCAGCACATGAAAAAAACAGCAATCTCACTGGCTCTCGCAGGCGTGATGGCGCTGGGCTTCACCGCAGATGCCAAGAGCGTCAAGCGCGGTGTCTGTCACAACAATTTCGGCTTCATCGAGCAGATGCAGATAATGGAGCCGGGCATATCATGGTATTATTCGTGGGGCACAGTCCCTCAGGCCGAGACTGACTACTGCTCCTACAACGACGTTGAATTTGTGCCGATGATCTGGGGTCGCTATCAGACCAATGAAGAGTCATATCAGAAAGTGCGCGACTGGTGTCGCGAGCACCCCGAGACCAAATACCTGCTCGGATTCAACGAACCCAACTTTGGCGATCAGGCCAACATGACTCCACAGGAGGCCGCCGAGCTGTGGCCGCAGGTCGTGGCGCTTGCCAAAGAGTGTGGACTCAAGCTCGTAGCTCCGGCGCTCAACTTCTCCACCGGCACATATGCCAGTCCCACAAAGTGGATGGATGAGTTTGTCGCCATTGTCGGACTCGACTCATTTGACTACACAGCCATCCATTCCTATGGCGGTTACTCCATCACATGCCAGCTCGCCGAGGATTTCCACAACCGCTATGGCAAGGACGTGTGGCTCACCGAGTTCTGCGACTGGTCATCAGAAAATGTCAGTCAGTCGGCACAGGTCAGCTTTATGCAGCCTATGATCGGCTGGCTCGAAACTACCCCGTGGATCTTCCGCTACGCATGGTTCATGGCCACCGGTGCATCCAATTCTTCAAAAGGCCCCAACTATGGTCTTGTCGAAGCTGTGATCAACACCTCTACATTGCAGACCGAAGGCTATCGCCTGTCGCAGCAGGGACAGTATTATGTCTATCTACCCTATGCCGATCCCGCGCATATCCTTTCGGTCGGTCAGACAGCCGGCGTGGATCAGTGCTCAGGTTTCCGCTCGTGCAAATGGTCGCTCCCCGCAGTAGACGGCGGCGAAGCTTCGACCTATGTCACCGAATTCGGCACAGGTGGCTATCTCGACTTTATGTTTGATGTTCCTCAGGCAGGCGATTACTTTCTCCGTCTGAAACTCGGTGGATATGGCGAACCGACATATTTCGATCCCGTCTTCACTATCTCCACCGTCGACGAACTCGGCAATGTCATCACTACCCATGTCGATAAAGAATCAGTCGCCACACCCAACAGCGACACCGATCGCCTCAACCACTATTTCGCGCTCTCTCTTCCTGCCGGAAACCAGCGCGTCCGTGTGGCCTCTGACGGTTTCACGAGTGGTGTCACCATCCACGATGTCATGCTCGCCGACCAGGCTGGCATCGACACACTCGCTCCCGGTGCATCCGATCCCGCCATTGTCGACGTCTTCAACATCGCTGGAGTCAAGGTGCGTGCCGCTGTGCCGCGCGCCGATGCCCTCAACGATCTCCCGTCAGGCTTCTACATCGTAGGGACGGACAAGGTGTTTGTCCGCTGATCCCCCATCTTGCTTCGCATATATTAATTTCGACGGCCGTCGCGTGTAGCGACGGCCGTCTTGGCGTTGCGTAGGAGGGTAGGAGATCTGTCCGATGTCAGATGAAAAGGTTGAGATTGGCGCTGTCGGTGCGGTTCATATAGGTTGCGACGCCTCCGATTGTCACATTGTCGAGAAGTTCCTCACGCTTCACTCCCATGACGTCCATCGACATCTGACATGCTATGAATTCCACGCCGTTTCTTATCGCCGAATCGCGGAGCTGTTCGAGCGAGTCGATGTTTTTATTCCTCATGATGTGCCGCATCAGCTTGCTGCCTGCGCCCATCATGTTCATTTTCGATAACTTGAGTGATCTTGAGTCGCCCGGAAGCATCATTGAGAACATCTTGCCGAACATGTCTTTGCTCACCCTTGGTTTCTGAGGCTTCTTTATGGCGTTGAGACCCCAGAATGTGAAGAAGATTGTCACTTTTCCACCCGTTGCGGCTGCTCCGTTTGCGAGCACGAATGTGGCGAGGGCTTTATCGAGATCATCACTGAAAAGCACAAATGTCTTGTCTCTGCCGGCCGTTGGCTTGCAGCTGTCATTAGTCTCACAACACTCCGCCCCTCGCTCCACGGCTATCCGGTATTTTCCCCCGCAGGCTTCCGACGATAGGAATTTGTTGCCGGTCGAACGGCACCAGGCCTCGGCGTCACGCGCAAATCCCGGGTCAGTGGCCGTGATTTCCATTGATTGGCCGGGAGCCATACGGTCGACAGTCTCCTTTAGTTTCATGATCGGCCCGGGGCATGACAGACCGCAGGCATCGATCTTTATCCTCTGTACGTCAGTTGCGTGCTCAGTCTGTTTTCCGCTGTCGTTATGCGAGGCGGCCCGGGCGCAAGTGTTGTTTATGCATGCTGTGGCAGTGCGCATCGTCTTTATCCCTCCAACGAGGTTGCGCACATTGTCAAACCCATTGTTCCGCAGTATGTTGGACGCCAGATAACCTCTTAGACCCACACCGCAGTACAGCACTATCGGTTTGTCACGGGGTATTTCATCGAGTCGTCCGCGTATCGAGTCGAGCGGTATGTTTATCGCGCCTGGCAGTGCCCCTGTGGCAAATTCCATGGGTGTGCGCACATCGATCAGCACCACATCTCCGCACTCCGTGGCGTCCTGCAATTCTCTCCAATATATCGGCTTCATGCGGCCGCTCATGATATTCTCAGCCACATATCCTGCGATCGCCACCGGATCTTTGGCCGAAGAATAGGGTGGGGCATAGGCCTGCTCTATCGAGGTCAGATCCGACACCGTGCCCCCTTTCTTTATCACATCGGCTATCACATCGATGCGTTTGTCCACACCGTCATGCCCCACGATCTGCGCGCCAAGCACTTTACCGTTCTCAGGATCGAAGATCACCTTCATCGTCATCGGCAGGGCATCGGGATAGTATCCGGCGTGTGACGACGGATGTATCGTGGCCGACAGATAGTTTATGCCGTCATGTTTCAACCGTTTTGCCGGCATGCCCGTTGCGGCTACCGTCAGGTCAAACACTTTGGCGATCGACGTGCCTATCGAGCCTTCATATCTCGAGTGGTTTCCCATCACCATGTTGTCTGCGGCGATCCTTGCCTGACGGTTGGCCGGCCCGGCAAGATAATTGAGCCACGGTTGGCCTGTCACCGGATGGGCAAACTCAATGGCGTCGCCCACGGCATATATGTTGTCATCCGACGTGCGCAGAAACTCGTCAACTTTTATGCCGCGTGCCGCACCGGTCTCTATTCTGGCATCAGTCGCCAATGCCGTGTTTGGCCTCACGCCTATCGACAGTATCACTATGTCGGTCTGCAGTTTCCGCCCGTCGGCCAATGCTATTTCAATGCCTTTGTCATTTTTCTTGAAAGACGCTACTGCCGTCTCGAGATACAGCCCTATGCCCTTGTCGGCAAGATGCGAATGCACTATCTGAGCCATGGAGAAGTCGATGGGTGCCATCACCTGCGGCGCCATCTCCACCACCGTCACCTCCACTCCGGTATGACTGAGATTCTCGGCCATTTCAAGCCCGATGAATCCGCCGCCCACGACCACTGCACGTCGCACATCGCCCGATGACAGCCGCGCTTTTATCATGTCCGTATCCGCTACATTGCGCAGTGTGTAGATGCCATCGATGTCTATGCCGGGCAGAGGCGGACGCACAGGCGACGCTCCCGGCGAGAGCAGCAGGCGGTCATAGCTCTCGGTGTACGATGTGCCGTCAGCGGCGGTCACTTCAACCGTCTTTTCCTCGCGGTTGATCGATTTCACTTCCGATCTCACCCTCACATCAATGTTGAATCGCTGTCCGAACGATTCGGGCGTTTGCAAAAGCAGCTTCTCACGATAGGCGATCACACCGCCGATGTAGTATGGCAGCCCGCAGTTGGCATATGAGATATGTTCTCCTTTCTCAAAAAGTATTATTTCGGAGTCTTCCGACAGACGTCTTATCCTTGCAGCCGCTGTGGCTCCTCCGGCCACACCTCCGATTATCAGATATTTCATAAAACTCGCTTATGGTTGATTTTTGAGCAAATGTAGATATATATCGATAGATCATCAAACGGTTTTCGCTATCTTTGCATAGTTAAAAACTATTGGACAAGTGACATTGCAGCAGTTGAAATATGTCGTGGCCATTGACCGCTACCGCAGTTTCGCTCTCGCGGCCGAGGCTCTCGACGTGACACAGCCCACACTGAGCGGCATGCTGGGTAAACTCGAGGATGAGCTTGGCGTGAAACTCTTTGAGCGCACGAGCCGCAAGGTGACGACCACCGGCATCGGACAGGAGATTGTCAATCAGGCGCGACGCGTGATCATGGAGTCCGACCGCATTAAAGAGATGGTGAGCGAGAGCCGTGGTGCCGTCTCCGGCCAGTTCAGGCTCTCTGTCGGGCCAAGCATAGCACCCTACGTGTTGCCCGACTTCATCCGCCTCTACATGTCCGGTTACCCCGATGTAGAGCTGTCGGTCGAGGAAATGCGCCCCGAGACTATGGTAAGGTCACTCCTCGCATCGACGGTCGATGCCGGCATTGCCACAACCGGTTTTGCGACACAGGGACTGTATGAGATACCGTTGTATACCGAGCGTTTTCTCGTATACCTCTCTGAAAGCTGCAGGCGGAGGCTCGCTGTGTTCCGGCCTGCTGATCTCGAACACGAGCACCTGTGGGTGATGAAAGAAGTGCAGTGTCTGCGCGAGAGCGCTTTCAGCTTCTGTAAAGGCCGCGTCGGCAAACGCCACGTCTACGAAGCCGGCAACATCGACACGCTGATACGCATCGTCGATGCCAACGGCGGATACACTATCATCCCGCAGATGCATCTGCCGTTGCTTAGCGAACGGCAGCGCGACAATGTGAGGCGCATCGATGGCGACTATCTGTCGCTGCGCAGGGTGTCGATGTACATCAGGGAAGACTATGTCAGGGAGCGCATGCTCAACACCGTAGTCGATACCCTCAGACAATTCATCCCTGAGACGATGATGCAGCCATCACTGTTGCGTAACGGAATTCGTCTATGACAAAGATTATCATTAACTTTGCAGGGTGGATGACGACAATCTCATAGTCTCTGGATTCGCCAGCGCTGACACACGGGCGCTGGACGCTGTCGATTTCGCCTTGGCCAAACCTTTGGACAGGAGCGGATCTACGTGTGATGCCTACGAGTGTACCGTGCAGCGGCGGCGCGTATTCGTCAAGCGGCTCAAAGCTGAGTATCGCGACAATCCCCTGTATCGTGCGGCCTTCGACAAGGAGTATGACCTCGGCGTGTCGCTGAACCATCCGTCATTGCCCCGCTACACCGGATTCGGCGGAGACTACATCGTCATGGACTTCATCGAGGGTGATACGCTCGCCGACCTTATAAAGCGTGGTGACCCACGGCTCAAAAACCGTAAGTTTGTCCGTCGGTTGCTTCTCGAATTGGTTGGCGTTGTGGATTATCTTCACCGGCGCAACATAGTCCACTGCGACATAAAGGCTGACAATGTAATTGTCTCGCCATATGAAGACCGCCCCGCAACGCTCATCGATCTCGACAAGGCTTACACATCGTGGCTCGACTCTACCCACGGCAGCACTCAGAAATATGGCTGCGACGGTTGTGCCGACGGTACGATTGATTTCCGCGGACTCGGCAAGATAGCGTCGTCGCTCGGACAGAATAAGGTCGCACGCCTCTGCGAAAAGGACAACGTGTCGGTGGCGTCTATCAAACAAGCACTCAGGCCAGGCAATCGAATCGCTCTCTATCTCTCCGGCGCCGCTATGCTGATGCTTGGGCTTGCACTTTCCTTGTGGCATTTTACAGGAGATAACAACAGCACAGAGTCGTCGGTGGACATGGAAGCATTGGCCGTTTCCCCCGACACCTCAGGTGTCAAGGTGATGGACGAATCCACACTTGCCCGAATCTCTGATACACTCGCTGAAAAACGGGCTGAATCCCATGTCGCAAATTCCGGAATAGACTACTCCTGGTTAGCCTCTCTGGTCGCTTCCAACATGAGTAGATTCCAAGCAGAGCGCAACAGGATTTATAATTTGATGAACAGCGATACGACAACTAAAGCTACTGTCGACAAAGCTATGTTCAATTACATAGACAAAACTAATAAAACGAGTTACGCGATTTTCGACACCGCCGAAGTGCGCTTTCCGGATGTCTCAATAGATAAAGTTAGAAATGCCGTAGCCGACACCAAAGAGTACAATATATGGGTAAAAACCAACAGAGCTCTTTTCGACAGGTACGACGCCTACTCCGATTCAATTGAACGGATATATACGATTGATGCCGAGTGGGCCGGCAAACTGATTGCGTCAAAAGCCAACGTGCTTCAAGCCGATTTGGATAGGATCTACCGAATGCTTGAAAGCGATACAATATCCCCCGGATTAGTTTACGATGAATCACGTAAACTTCGGGACAAATTTTGGGATATAACGAGTTCCATATGTAAGGAAGCAGAGGAGCGCTACCCACACATACGCCAAGCAAAGGTTAGATTCCAAATCGAGATCAACAAGGAATGGATGAATTGGTCAAATAAATTATCCGCTCTATCTCGGGCAGTCAAGGATTATGGCCGGAAACATTCTAACAAATAATCTCCACCCCTGTCAGTCCGCCCTGCTTGGCTGCCTGATATGATCCGAGATGCTTCTTGTCGCGTTCCACATCGCTGATAAGCAGCTCAAACCCCACGTAGAATCCCGCGATCATCAGTGTGTCGCCCTTCATCAGCTTGCTGCCGCGCGACTCATTCACAAGATATTTGTTCTCGCCCAGATAGCTAAGCACCAACAGGCGGTTGGGATGATACGTCACCTGTATTTGCTCCCCCGGCTCGAGGTCAGCCGAATCGATGCTCTCCACCACACGGAAATCAGAAATGTCGGCGTCCTCACCCAAGTCTTTGGCCAGCAGATTATAATCAGGATATCCCAGATACTGCGCTAAAATGTCGAGCGACGACGGCCGCGCCTTTGCCGGACCATTGACAAAACCAAGCATCCTTTTCAGCGTGGTTGTGCCCAAAGTCTGCCCCGTCGCTTCCTGTATGGCCATGGCCAGAGCCTCGCACTGCTGCGGGTACTGTATCGGAGAGTTGAATCTCTCCTGTATCATCTGTTTGATTCTGCTATTGAGCATAACTGTTTTTATGTATTTTATGCAAAGGTAAGCCGTTTCCAACGATTGTCCACGCTATACGGGTGTTCACAGCGTTCACACATTGCCAGCACCATCAGTCCCAAGCTGAATTATTTATTTTCCACGAATATAGCGGTTTTATCATGATCTATCGCGACACATAGTGATTGATCCCATTAAAAGTGAACGAAGTGAACGATCTCATTTCATCACAGATCAAAAGAAAACCGCCAAATTTGGCCTCTGCAACGCAGAGCCACGCCGCAGATCAGCTCATAAGTGAGTGTTCATTTTAAATTTTGGTATATATTCGAGATTTATTTCGAGACTATTTTCCTCGAAGAGGAGGGAACGTAGCGAGCTACGTGACTGACGATGAGAGGGAAAGAGACCGAAAGAAATCCGAAGATGAACCAAAATGATGGCAATTACTAATGAAAATCTTTTTTAATTGAACACTCACTTAAAAGCGCATTAAAAAAACGCCGATATTTTGTCATCGTCAAAATATTGCTTAGATTTGCGAAGTCGGGACATCACACACACATCCCGGCATAACATACTGAAAGCGTTTACTCGACGTTTCAGTTCTGACGTCTTGGAACTTCGCAACTTCCTTAAAAGTCTTTGTCAGAACCGGAGCAACAGTAGATGCCATGTTGGATATGTAAACCTATCCGCCGCGCCCCGTAGCCTCATCCGTGAGACCCGGCCGCCACGCGGAGGATGCTTACATATTTCGCGTGGGCCTCTGCGTTGTTCCGTTCCTTACGAAGACGGGCAATGCGAAGGCCTCAGGACGTGGGAGCGGACAGCAAGTACGGCACCACGCTTTTTTATTTTCAAGTATGTGGAAAATATATAATTCGGCATTCATAAACAATCACGATCAACCAATCACTTATTAACCAAAATTTATGTTTAAAAAATTATTTTCAGTCCTTGCGGCCGCACTCTTAATCACTAGCTGTGGAAGCAAATCGGCTGCCGACGCCGACTACATCAGCGTCATGGTCGATAACTCTAAAATGTGGAGTCTTCTCGACGTCGACAATGGCAAGATGGTTTTCACCGATGAGTTCTTCGCTCCGGCCACCAACGTTGTCAACAACGCATTCTTCGTGCAAAACGACGACGGCACATTCGACCTCTACACCATCGAAAACACCAAAAACAAGCTCAACCGCGACAGCTACACCTTTGTCACCAACTTCAGCCCCGACGGATTTGCCATCGTACGCGTCAAAACCGAGCCATGGCAGATCGTCGACACAAAAGGTCAGGTCGTCGCCACACTCGACAAAAAACTTGGCGTAGCAAGCGGCTTCGGCCCCGACGGACTCGCCATGATCTACAACACCGAAAAACAATTCGGATATATCGACACCCACGGACAGACCGTCATCAAACCCCGCTACATCAATGCCACACCATTCTCCGACGGCATCGCTATTGTAGTCACCCGTCAGGAAAACGGCAAAAACTTCTTTGAGGCCATCGACAAGACAGGCACAGCCCTCTTCAAAGGCAACACCGGACAATATAGCGACATCACCCCGTTTGAAAACGGCTACTGCTTTGCCGTCGAAGGCGACCACATTGTGCTGCTCGACAAAACCGGCAAGAAAGTCATCTCCGTCAACGAAGGCACAAGCCTCAGAAACCTCTCGGTCAACAAAGACAAAATCATCTATTCCGACAAAGAGTTCTATGGCGTGAAAGATCTCACCGGCAAAATCGTCATACGCGCAAAATATCCCAGCCTCAGATTCCTGGGCGACGGCAACCTGCTCGCGGTTAACTCAAACGGACGCGTCGGCGTAGTCGACACCAACGACGAGATCGTCATCCCGTTCGAATACGACAGACTCGAATATCTCGCCGCCGACCGCTATCTCACCACATCCGGCAGCGTCATCATCCTCATCAACAAAGAAGGCAAAGAAGTCTGTGACCAGGCATTCTCGCAGGTTGTCAACCGTTCCGAATCGGCCAACCTCGCCGCACTCGTGGCCGTGCTCTCTTCGTCCAACAACAAATCCTCGTCATACGAGTCTGTCGAATCCAACACCTTCGACTTCAGTGAAATCCAGTCGAAGCTTCAGGAACTCATCAGCGAAGAACTCACCGGCGACGACTCCGTCACCGACGAAATCACCGCCGACTACACCGAATCCGCCTCTTCCGAATCCACCATCCTCAGCCTCACAGGCACATTCGGAAAATATCCCGTCACCGTCAGCCTCCGCATCAAAGGCAGCGACGTCACCGGCAGCTACTACTACACCAAAAGCGGATCAGGCTCACCCATCACCCTCGAAGGCTTCATGACCGATCCCACCCAAATGACCGTCAGCGAGATGGTCGGCGGCCAGCCCACAGGCTCATGGAACCTCTCGCTCCTCTACCAGTCCGACAACCGCATCTCGGCAAGCGGCAAAATGATCAACTCAAAAGGCAAGGAATTCGACATCCAGCTCTCGGGCACATGCAGCAACTGATATAAGCATTGCCGTGTCCCCCACCTGACACCAATCCAAGGGCTGCCTGCCGTTTGCAGGCAGCCCTTGCCATACACGCGGTGCCTCATCCCACGCCTCCCTGCTTGCCCATATCAGTTAATATCGGGGAAATTTGTTATCTTTGCAATTATAAAATCACACTTTAGAATTGCAAAAGAATGATTAAAAGAGACATAAGCGATAAAATAAGGCAACTAAGTGATAAATTTCCGATTGTGACAGTGACAGGGCCACGTCAATCGGGAAAGTCAACCTTGCTGAGAAATCTCTTTCCTGATTACCGATATGTCTCGTTGGAAAACCCCGATATGCGGTCATTCGCTTCAGATGACCCGAACGGATTTATCAAGACATTCGATAATCGTGTGATTATAGATGAAGCCGAGCGTGTACCATCGCTGTTCTCATACCTCCAGACACATATCGATGATGTTAATGAGTCGGGTATGTATATGCTGGCCGGCTCGCGCAATTTTCATCTGATGGCAGCCATCGATCAATCACTCGCAGGAAGAACAGCTGTTCTGAAACTTCTTCCGTTCTCACGCCACGAACTGCATGAAGCCGGTGAATTACCCGAAACAATCAATGAGCAGATTTTCAAAGGCTTTTATCCACGTATTTACGATAAGGATATAGCACCGACTGATTATTATCCCTCATATATCGCCACTTACGTAGAAAGGGATGTCCGCGCCATGCTCAATATCGGAGACCTCGGACGTTTCACCAGATTCATCCGCCTATGTGCCGGGAGGATAGGTCAGCTGCTCAACAAATCGAATCTCGCAACCGAGGCCGGGGTGACAATTCCGACCGTTGAATCATGGCTGTCAGTGCTCGAAGCAAGCTATATCCTATATCGTCTTGAGCCCAATTTCAATAACTATAATAAAAGGATTGTCAAGACACCGAAGCTGTTCTTTTACGATACCGGATTAGCATGCAACCTCCTCGGCATAACTTCACCGGAACAACTTGATACGCATTTCCTTCGTGGCGGATTGTTTGAGAATATGGTTATCAACCAGTTCATGAAGAATAGTCTGAATCAAGGAATAACTCCAGACTTGACATTTTGGCGTGACAGCACTGGGCTTGAAGTTGACCTGATAGAGACAAACGGATTAGAGCAGCATGGATACGAAATAAAATCAGGCAGCACATTCTCTCCCTCATTTTTCGATGGCCTTAAAAAATGGGGAGACCTGTCAAACACGCCTGAAAGCCTGAGAACCGTTATCTATTCCGGCTCAAATGACTTACAGACATCCAACGGTAATGTGATCGCTTTCGATACTCACTTCTGATTTCCGATAGAGAATTACTGAATAATGCTGGATTTTGAAAGTGCGGAGAATTCGCTCAAAGCGGGAGGCACTGCCGTATATTCCCGAGGACTGGGCACCATCGCTCAGTCCCTTTTGCAATTATAAAATCCGACTTTAGAATTGCAAGGCAACACTCTCTTACACGCCCAACACGATTGCCGGATCGATATTGAGCTTGGTGCTGATTACACGAGCCTGGCGTAGAGTAGGCTCTTTTTTCCCTGAAAGATATTCACAAATTCGAGAGGGAGTGATGCCGAGAAGTTTCGACAAAGCCAACTGTGTAAGCCCCATCTCGTACATACGCAGTTTGAGCATGTCAACCAACGTAGGCTCTCCGATAGAGTAATGTTCATCAGAATAATCGGCAACAAGTCCTGATAGCAATTCAAGCTCGATGCTGTAAGGATCTGTAAGTGGAGTGTCATCCTTCACCATAGGAAGAATTTCCTCAACACGGCTGAGAGCCCAACGGTACTGCTGCTCGTTTTCAATCTTTGTCATGGCTGCTATGCTATTAAATTGTTGATGCGTCTATTTTATCGTATTCCTGATGTGTCCCGATGAAGCGGATATATACCCATTTGATTGCGAACTTTATCACAACTATCAACCGATGGTTGTTACCCCGGATATTGAATACATAATGCTGATTCCCTACATTGTCAACGCTATTGAAATCCTTCTTGACATCGGCAAAACAGGTCCAGTTGGCTTTCTTTACAGTTTTTAGCCATGCTTGCAATGCAGTTTCCGTGTCAGGATAGCGTGATATGTAGTTCTTCAACGGTTCTTCAGTTGTAACTCTCATCAGGTACTCATGGTTTCATTGTATTGCAAAATTAGTAATAAAATTCCAAAATAACAAATATACTAAAATAATTGGCACTTGCCGCATCGAAATAATCTCAGTTAATTCGTATTATGATTGAGATTCAATTGCGGGAGACTTTTCTACCGTAATTGGACTCAAGATTAATGCGAAACATTGTTCGCCACACAATTCCTCAAAGTGAACGGAGTGAACGCCTCCCCGCTTGCCCATATCAACGCAATATCCAACCTTTGTACAGGCAACGCAGAGGCTCGCCCGTGAAAAAATCGCCGATATTTTGTCAACTTCAAAATATTGATTAGATTTGCCATGTCGGGCATGTCGAGCACATCCCAGCATCAACACATACTGAAAGCGTTTACTCTACGCTTCAGTTCTGACGATTCGGAACTTCGCAACTTCCTCAACAGTCTTTGTCAGAGCCGGAGCAACGGTAGATGCCATGTGGATATGTAAATCTATCCGCCGCCAGCCGCAGCCTCATCCAAGAGACTCGGCACGCCGGCGAATACTTACATATTTCGCGTGGGCCTCTGCGTTGTTTCGTTCCTTGCAAAGACAGGCAATGCGAAGGCCTCGAATCGTGGGAACGGACAGCAAGTACGGCACCACGCTTTTTTTATGCCCATCCCCCCCAAGGTGTCACAAAGAGAAAGCCGAAGCGCTTGAAAGGCAGTAGGCACCAATCAACAGAATTCAATCAAATTTTATAAATAAAATCATCAAAATCATCAAAATCATCATGAAAGCACGTAATCTTATTGCCATGTTGCTGTGTGCGGTGATGGCATTCTCAGTGTGTGATGTCAGCGGTTCTACAGTTCAGGAAAGCCAGACCCGGTCGCAAAAACAAGCCAAGGTTGAATTTCCTCAGGGATGGGAT
>CANOUR010000004.1 GCA_947570265.1 uncultured Bacteroidales bacterium
GGTGTGGGAGCGATATCCACGTCTTCGGCTCTGGATTTCGGCAAGTGAGCCGAACTAATCAATATTTATTCATCTAAATTTTTCGTATTATGAAAGAAAAGAAGTCCTTAACCAAAGTTTCTCCACAACTTTTGAAAGAATTGGAGATGATTGAAATCCATGGTGGTAACGCAGTAAGTTATGGTCCAAGGTACAAAAGTAATGGTGCTACAAACACTTTCTGCGATAAAGCAAAGTGTATATGCACGAATATTTATTTCAATGCCAATACATGTAGAAACTAAATTGTGAATGATCCTAAATCGAAAGATTGAATTTGTCAAACAGCGCGACGCCATGCAATGTGGCGTCGCATCTCTTGCGATGGTTGCATCGTATTGGGGAAAAAGAGTAGCTGTTGACACGCTTGAAGAAGTATGTCAGCCGGGGAAGGACGGGATCAACCTTCTCGGAATCTCAAAAGCGGCAGAGAGGATTGGGTTGAAGTCTCAGGCGATGATGCTGTCACCCGAGGATCTCGGCGCGATCGATCTGCCTGCTATCGTTCATTGGAGACAGAATCATTTTGTGGTGTTGTGGAAGATCACGCGTAAGCATCTCTATGTGGCAGATCCGGCTAAGGGTATGACACGTTACCGGCCAGAAGAATTTGCCGATGCATGGGTGTCGACCGGAGACGGCAGGGGTATAGCGATGTCATTGACTCCTGGGGAAAGCTTTGTCCGTGATCGTGAAAAATCAGACGCGCGAGAGGTTTTTGAATTTGTACTCGGATATGTAAGGCAATATAAGACATGGCTGTTGCATGTGTTGGCGGGACTGTTGGTGGGATGTGTGTTGCAACTCGTGCTTCCATTTCTGACTCAGGCGGTGGTTGACCGTGGCATAAATGGACGTGACATAGGCATTATATGGATGATATTGCTCGGCGAGCTGTTTATCGTGGCCGGAAGCACGGCGGTGGATTTCATGCGCAGGTGGATATTGTTGCATATATCGATGCGTGTGAACCTCAACCTTGTTAGCGATTTTTTCATAAAGCTGTTCAAGTTGCCAATGGGCTTCTTTGATACAAAGCATATGGGAGACTTGCTGCAACGAATAGGCGATCATGCGCGAGTGCAGGAATTTCTGACGGGGCAGGTGCTGAGTGTGTTTTTCTCGTGTGTAAGTTTTGTGGTGCTGAGTGTGGTGCTTCTTGTGTACGACTATGTGATATACGCTGTGTTCATGATAGGATCGGTAATATACGGGGGATGGATCGCATTGTTTCTGTCGCGGCGCAGGATTCTTGACTATGAGATTTTTGAGAAGCAGGCGACAAACCAAAACAAGACATATCAACTTGTGAACCTGATGCAGGAGATAAAACTGCAAGGATGTGAGACGCGGCGCAGACAGGAGTGGGAAGATAATCAGGCAGACCTGTTTGTCGTGCAGATGAAATCGATGAAGTTGCAGCAGACGCAGGAAGCAGGAAGCGTGTTTATAAATGAGACAAAGAATATAATCATAACAGTGCTTGCTGCAGGGGCGGTGATAAATGGAGAAATCACATTTGGAGCAATGCTTGCCATACAATACATAATAGGGCAGTTGAACTCACCGGTGAGTCAGTTTGTGAGTTTTATCCATTCGATACAGGATCTAAAGATCTCGCTTGAGCGTATCAACGAGGTGCAACGGAGACCTAATGAGGAAATTTCTGAAGAAGCTGTGGATGCTGTACACAGTGATGGAAGTGTCGTGTTGGACAATGTGACGTTCCGCTACGACAAGTATTCTCCCCTTCCCACAATTGATGGGATCAATCTGACGATTCCGAAGGGAAAAGTAACAGCTATAGTGGGGGCGTCGGGCAGTGGAAAAACTACATTGATAAAATTGATGCTTGGCTATTACCATGTAGATAGTGGCAGGATGATTGTCGATGGTAATGACATGAAAGACATCAGTGTGAGACAATGGCGCAGGCAATGCGGTGTGGTGATGCAGGATGGAGCTATTTTCAGCGAGTCGATAGCTCGAAATATAGCTGTTGATGACGGAGAGATCGATATGGTGCGGCTCGAAAGCGCCGCGCGGTTGGCTATGATACATGACTATGTTGCATCGTTGCCAATGAAATATGACACATCCGTAGGTGCTGAGGGTCGAGGTCTTAGTCAAGGGCAGCGTCAGCGACTGCTGATCGCGCGTGCGATATACCGAAATCCACGATTTATATTTCTTGATGAGGCCACAAACTCACTCGATGCAGAGAATGAACGCGCCATAACAGACAATCTGCAAGAGGTGTACAGGGACAAAACCGTGGTGGTGGTGGCACATAGATTGTCGACGGTACGTTCGGCAGACCAAATAGTAGTGCTTGACCATGGGAAAATAGCAGAAACGGGCACTCATGAATCCCTGACCGCCATGAAGGGTATGTATTATTCTCTTGTAAAAAATCAACTTGAACTTGGGCAATGAAAAAGCATACGAAAAAAGTTGAGAACCTGCTCGGATTCATGCCAAAAAATCTGCTGGCGTGGAGTGTGGTTGTGATGATATTGGCATGTATGGCTGTAGCATTTGCAGTATTCATATTAGCAGGTAAGTAGCTCTTATAATTGAGACACTCTCGTAGATGACGATTTGCGGCAGTTGCCGTAAATGACGATTTTACTGGATAATACCGTTGGTTGAGCGGACACGGTTGAGCGGGGGCGGGCGGTTTCGTGTGGTCAGAGGGGTGATGCAGTGTGGTGTGGTGGGAATTTAGTAACTTTGCGGATGATTATGGATTTACGCGAAGTTTCGATAGACGAGTTTGACTATCCGCTGCCTGACGAGCGAATAGCGCGGCATCCGTTGGCTCAACGCGATGCGTGCCTGCTGCTGGTGCGCGATGGCTCGGGTGGGCTTTCGACGAGGCGGTTCAGTGATTTGCCTGATCTGCTCGATGGTGATACGATGCTGGTATACAACAATACCCGGGTGATCAATGCGCGGTTGCGTTTCCGCAAGGGTGAGAACCGGGATGGTGCGTTGATAGAGGTTTTCTGTCTTGAGCCGGTTTTGCCCCGTGACTATGCGCTGAATTTTGCTTCGGCCGGGCCGGTGGAGTGGATATGCTTCGTGGGCAATTCGAAGCGCTGGAAGGATGGCGAGCTTTCGCAGGCGATCAGTGTAGGCGGGAGGGAGGTGACGCTCACAGCCTGTCGCACGGGACGCGAAGGGAATGCGTCGGTGGTGCGTTTAAGCTGGGATGACCGGTCGGTGAGTTTCGCCGAGGTGATAGCGGCGGCCGGTGAACTGCCGATACCGCCATATCTCAACCGGTCGACTGAGGAGAGCGATGCCACGGATTATCAGACGGTGTTTTCGCAGATCGACGGGTCGGTAGCTGCGCCGACGGCGGGGTTGCATTTCACGGCTCCGGTGCTCGAGGCTATCGATACCCGGGGCATAGAGCGGCGTGAGGTGACGCTTCATGTTGGGGCGGGGACGTTTCAACCGGTGAAGGCTGACACACTCGGAGGCCATGAGATGCATGCCGAGTTCATATCGGTGGATGCCGATCTGATCGACGAGCTTGCCACCACGAGCCGCCGGGTGGTGGCAGTGGGCACGACCTCGGTGCGGACGCTCGAGAGCCTTTATCATATCGGATGTATGATAAAGTCGGGTGGATTTGCGGGCGAACTGCCGCAGTGGTATCCCTATTCGGAGGATCATCCGCGTCTGAGCCGCCGCGAGGCTATGATGGCAATTGCCGATCATCTCCGCACGGAGGGTAGTGGCCGGTTGGTTGCAACAACGCGCCTGATGATCGGGCCCGGATATAATTTCAAAGTCACGGAGGGGATTGTCACCAATTTTCATCAGCCTCGCTCGACGTTGCTGCTGCTGGTGTCGGCATTTCTGGGCGGTGGCGATGAGTGGCGCAGGGTGTATGACTATGCGCTTGCGGGTGAATATCGCTTTCTGAGCTATGGGGATGCGTGTCTGTTCTGGCCATCCATTTAATCACGGATAAGTATTTATGATAGAATTTATAAGGGGGCGTGTAGACAGCCTCAATCCGGCAGCTGTGGTGCTCGACACGGGCGCAGTGGGGTATCTGCTGAATATCACACTCACAACGTTCACGGCGATAGAGAGTGCCGGAGCGCGTGAGGTGAAACTGCTTGTACATGAGATTATCCGCGAGGATGCGCATCAGCTGTATGGTTTCATTGATAGCGATGAGCGCGAACTGTTCAGGCTGCTGATAGGTGTGTCGGGTATAGGAGCGAACACGGCGCGGATGATATTGTCGTCGATACCGGCTCCGGAACTGCAGACGGTGATAACCACTGGAGACCATGCGCGGTTGAAAAATGTCAAGGGTATAGGTCTGAAGACAGCGCAGCGTGTGATTGTGGATCTTCGCGATAAAATAAAACCCAGTGGGTGTACGTTAAGCATACAGCCGGCTGTGGCCATGGGCGAGGTGTTTGATGAAGCATTGTCGGCTCTTGTGATGCTCGGATTCCAGCGTCAGCAGAGCCAGAAGGTGCTCAAGAAGATCTTCGACGGAAATCCCACAGTGAAGGTGGAGGCGGCTATAAAGCTCGCACTCACCATGATGTGAGATTTCAGCCCAATGCCACGTGAGTGTCGGCTGACGATAGATGAAGAACCATAACCGCAGCAAACTGTCGCTCGTAGTGGCGATGATGGCGCTTTGCGCTGTCGTCGCGGCTTTGTCGTTTGGCTATGTGAGCGCGCAGAGCCAGTTTGTGACGCCCGGATTCACGGCTCCTGCTCCGGTTGTGCCGCAGCCTGTGGCGCTGGGGCCGGCGGATGAAGGCCCGGAGATGCCATATCCGGTGCAGCCGACTGTGCCCCAGACGTATGAGGAGCTGATGGATGCCGAATATGCGGCTGATCTGGACAATCCGTCGAATATCAGGACGGTGACGGAGTTTGATCCGTCGACGGGATGCTATGTGGTGCGCACGAAGCTTGGCGACATGGATATAGCCACGCCGTTCATGCTCTCGCCCGACCAGTACAACAACTGGCAGATGCGTCGCTCGATGCAGGATTATTACCGTGAGCGCAATGCCGCGCAGGCGCAGAACAAGGATAAAGAGCCGTTCAACATCTTTGACATGAATTTCGCACTCGGACCGTTGGAGAAGATTTTCGGCCCGGGCGGAGTGCAGCTCAAGACGCAGGGCAATGTGCAGATAAAAATGGGTATCAACTCGAACAAGACCGATAACCCGGCACTGTCGCTGACGTCGCGGCGCAAGACATATTTCGATTTCGACCAGAAGATACAGGCCACGATCAATGCCTCGGTGGGCGACCGCATGAAATTCAACATGACCTATAACACGGATGCCACTTTTGATTTTGACTCGAAGAACATAAAGCTGGCATACGAGGGCAAGGAGGATGATATTGTGAAGAGCATCGAGGCGGGCAATGTGTCGATGACCACCGGATCGTCGCTGATACGCGGAAGCACGGCATTGTTCGGCATAAAGTCGACGCTGCAGTTCGGCAAGCTGACGGCTACGGCGCTGGTGTCGCAGCAAAACTCGGAGTCGAAGAGCGTGAGCACCCGCGGCGGCGCACAGCTGACGGATTTTTCGATCAATATCGATGAGTATGACCAGAACCGTCATTTTTTTCTGGCGCAGTATTTCCGCGATCATTATGATGATTTCGCGTCGCGGCTGCCGTTTGTGTCGTCGGGCATCAACATCACCCGCATAGAGGTGTGGATCACCAACAAGCAGAGCAACTATAACCAGAGCCGCAACCTTGTGGCGTTTGCCGACATCGGCGAGAACAGTGTGCTCACGAGCGACTACTGGACAGGCAATGCCGCCCAGGCCGTGCCGATGAATGCGTCGAACAATCTGTTGCAGACGATCAAGGATCAGTATCCCGGGGCGCGCAATATCAACACTGTCACCCAGGCGCTCGAGCCTCTGAGCGCTTTCGGTGTGGATGGCGGGGACTCGTATGAGAAGGTGGAGAGCGCGCGTCTGCTCACCGAGAGCGAGTATACGCTCAATCCCACTTTGGGATATATCTCGGTGAAGAGCGCGCTGAACAGCGACGAGGTGCTTGCCGTGGCGTATGAGTATACGTATCAGGGTCAGGTGTATCAGGTGGGCGAGTTTTCGGGCGACATCACCTCGACCGAGCAGTCGCTTTATGTGAAGATGCTCAAGGGCACAACGGTGAATCCCCGTCAGCCAATGTGGAAGCTGATGATGAAGAATGTGTATTCGCTCGGCGCATATCAGGTGCAGAAGTCAAATTTCAGGCTCAACATAAAGTATCTCAGCGACACGACCGGTACGGCGATCAGCTATCTGCCGGTTGCTCCGATCAACAACCAGACGTTGCTGCAGGTGATGAATCTCGACCGTCTGAACTCGAACCAGGAGTCGTCGCCCGACGGATTTTTTGATTTTCTCGAGGGATATACCGTGCTGGCTTCGTCGGGCAAGATAATCTTTCCGGTGGCCGAGCCGTTCGGCGCGTGGCTTGAGAAGAAAATAGGGAGCGAGGCTGCGGCCGCTCCATATGTCTACAAGGAGCTGTATGACTCGACGCTCGTGGTGGCGCGTCAGTTTGCCGATAAGAACAAGTTTATAATCGAGGGCAAATATCAGGCGTCGAACGGCTCGCAGATACGGCTCGATGCCATGAACATACCCCGCGGCTCGGTGGTGGTGACCGCCGGAGGCGTGACCCTGACGGAGAACAGCGACTATACGGTGGACTACACGATGGGTATTGTGACGATCACCAACCAGTCGATCATCGATTCGGGGCAGAGCATCAATGTGACGCTCGAGAACCAGTCGCTGTTCTCGACCCAGCGCAAGACATTGCTTGGACTGGATCTGAGCTATAAGTTCAACAAGGATTTCACGATAGGTGGCACGCTGCTGCACTATGGCGAGAAGTCGCTCGTGGAGAAGGTGAATATCGGTGACGAAGTGGTCAACAACACGATGTGGGGTTTGAATGTGGCTTACAATACGGAGTTCATGTGGCTTACGAATCTGCTCAACAAGATTCCGACAGTGAACGCCACGCAGCCGTCGACGTTGAGTGTCACGGGAGAGTTCGCGCAGCTTGTGCCCCACAAGCAGAAGGCCGGAACGACGCGCGGAAGCTCGTATATTGATGATTTCGAGTCGTCGCAGACTGGTGTGGATCTGCGGTCGCCCTATTCGTGGTTCCTGGCCTCGACGCCTTATGATCCGGGCAATGATGCTTTGTTTCCGGAGGCAGCCCTGAGCAATAATGTCGACTATGGCAAGAATCGCGCTCTGATCAACTGGTATTATATCGACAGGATGTTTACCGACCGCAATTCGTCGCTTGCGCCGGGCTATCTGCGCTCGGATCTCGAGCAGCTGTCGAATCCGTATGTGCGCGAGGTGACTTCGAGGGAGATATTCCCCGGACGTCAGCTCACTTAT
The DNA here is from genome assembly GCA_947570265.1 of uncultured Bacteroidales bacterium. Classification (GTDB taxonomy): domain Bacteria; phylum Bacteroidota; class Bacteroidia; order Bacteroidales; family Muribaculaceae; genus CAG-1031. The sequence goes on from CANOUR010000004.1 coordinate 7,488, forward strand.
GGGGAATCGTCGACGATACAGACTCTGAATCTGTCGTTTTACCCGAGGGAGCGTGGCCCTTATAACCTCGATGCCGACAATATCGACAGTGACGGTAATCTGCTTAATCCCGAGCGTCGCTGGGGTGGAATCATGCGCAAGATGGACAACACCAATTTCGAGCAGTCGAACATCGAGTATGTGCAGTTCTGGCTGATGAATCCGTTCATGGACGAGAAAAATCCCAATCTCGATGGCGGTGATCTCTATTTCAATTTCGGCGAGATCTCGGAGGATATACTCAAGGATGGGTTGAAGAGCTATGAGAACGGAGTGCCTTACGACGGCAACGACGAATATATGCGCGAGACAGTGTGGGGACGCGTGTCGACCCAGAATTCGCTGACTTATGCCTTTGACAACAACAGCGGCAGCCGTCCGGTGCAGGACGTCGGTCTGGACGGGCTGAGGAATGATATGGAGTTTGGGTTCGAGTCGTACAAGACCTATATCGACAAGCTGAGGCGTAAGCTGTCGCCATCGGCGATAGCTGCGATGGAGGCTGATCCGTTCTCTCCGTTCAATGACCCGGCCGGAGACAACTATCATTTCTATCGCGGATATGACTACGACGAGGAGCGCATGGGCATTCTCGACCGTTATAAACGCTACAACGGTGTGGAGGGCAACTCACTGTCGCCTGAGGACAGCGACGAGCCTCTGTATCAGTCGTCGCGCTCGCTGCCTGATGTGGAGGATATCAATCAGGATAACACGCTCAATGAGTATGAGCGTTATTTCCAGTACAAGGTGTCGATACGTCCGCAGGATCTTGTCGTGGGCAAGAACTATATCACCGACAAGCAGACGTCGGCGGTGGTGACCCGCGATGGCAAGACGCAGGAGGTGGAGTGGTATCAGTTCAAGATACCTTTGAGCGAGTATGAGAAGGTGGTCGGATCGATAAGCGATTTCTCGACCATACGTTTCGCCAGAATATTCATGACCGGATTCAGCCAGGTGACCCACTTGCGCTTCGCTACGCTCGAGCTTGTGCGCGGTGAGTGGCGTTCGTATGATTTCAATCTCAATAACCGCGGCGATGCTCCGGCGGAGGGTCAGATGGATGTGTCGGTGGTGAATATCGAGGAGAATGCCGACCGTGAGCCGGTGAACTATGTGCTTCCTCCGGGTGTGACGCGTATCACCGATCCCGGACAGGCGCAGATCACTCAGCTCAACGAGCAGTCGATGTCGATAAAGGTCACCGGACTCAATGCCGGCGACGCGCGCGGTGTGTACCGCAACACGCAGCTTGACCTGCGCAACTATGAGCGGATGCAGATGTGGACTCACGGCGAGGCTCTGATCGACAATGTCACGCAGCTCAAGAGCGGTGAGATGAGTGTGTTTATCCGTCTGGGCAGCGATGTGAAGAGCAACTACTATGAATATGAGGTGCCGCTCCAGCTCACCCGCCCCGGCCGCTATAACGGCGATAATGCCGCTGAGCGCTATGAGGTGTGGCCCGAGGCCAACTATTTTAATTTCAATCTGCAGAATCTTGTGGATGTGAAGACCCAGCGCAATGCCGCCAAGAGCGCAGGAGAGCCGGGTGTGGGCTATGCGTCGCGTTTCAGCCGCCGGGATCCCGACAATGAGCGCAACACCATTTCGGTGATCGGCAATCCGTCGCTGAGCGATGTGAGGGTGATGCTTGTGGGTGTGCGCAATAACTCGAATGTGACCAAGGATGCGAATGTGTGGCTCAATGAGCTGAAAGTGACCGACTTCAACAGCGAGGGCGGCTGGGCGGCCAAGGCCAATGTGAATCTCGGCATGAGTGACATCGCGCAGCTCAATCTGGGGGCGCACATAGAGACGGCGGGATTCGGGTCGGTGGATCAGTCGCTGAGCCAACGGCGCATGGATGACTATGAGCAGTATAATGTGGCTGTGCAAGGTGATGCCGGACGCTTTTTCCCTGCCGGAGCTAAATTGCGTGCCCCGATTTTCTATTCGGTGTCGAAAGAGAAAGTGACACCCAAGTATAATCCGCTTGACCAGGATGTGAAGCTCAAGGATGCTCTCGATGCTCTAAAGACCAAGCATGAGAAGGATTCGATACGTGCCTATGCGATCGAGCGGAACACGACCGAGAGCTTCTCGCTTTCGGGTCTGAGATTTGATGTGAAGAGCGAGATACCGATGCCGTGGGATCCGGCTAACTTCACGCTCAATTTCTCGTTCAACAAGCAGACGAGAATAGATCCAACGACAGAGTATGAGCACACGAATGACTACCGTGGTTCGTTCCAGTACAGCTATTCGCCATATATCAAGGGTCTGAAGCCGTTCGGGTGGGTCAACTCAAAGAATAAGAATCTGAAGTTTCTGAAGGAATGGGAGATCAACTGGCTGCCTAACAACATATCGTTTCTGACGACCATGTCGCGCTACTACTATGAGCAGCAGACGCGTTCGGAAAGCGATGTGGACTTTCAGCTGCCTGTGGCCGTGAGCAAGAACTTTTTGTGGGATCGCCAGCTTGCTGTCACGTGGAATATCACCAAGACCATCAATCTGTCGTTCAATTCAAACACGTCGGCACGCATAGAGGAGGCGATGGGTGCGGTGAATAAAAAGCTGTTTCCCGACCGCTACAAGGAGTGGAAGGACACGGTGTGGTCGAGCATTCTGTCGATGGGTACGCCGTGGAGCTATAACCAGACGTTCACGGCATCGTGGAAAGCTCCTTTCAACCGCATTCCGGTGCTCGATTTTCTCACTGCCAATCTGAGCTACAATGCCACTTACCAGTGGGATCGCGGTGCGACGATCGACGGGGTGTCGATGGGTAACACGATAGCCAATCAGGCTGCGTGGAGCGCCGACGGCCGATTTAATTTCGAGTCGTTGTACAAGAAGATTCCGTTTGTGAAGGATGTGGAGAAGCGGTTTGCCAACACGCGACGGCCGAGTACGCCGAAGAAACCGAAGAAGTATGAGCGTACGTTCAAGCTGCAGGCCGATACGACGATCAATATCAAGCACAATCTGCGCACGAAAAAGGTGAAGGTGACGGCCACGACCACCGATGGCACGCCGTTTGCCGTCAAGACCCGTGTGGTGGATCAGAATAATGTGGAGGTGCTGACACGTGGTGACCAGAACATAAAGTTTGTGGTGACCGAGCAGCAGAATTCCGACAAGAGTTTCATGCAGAATCTCGGGGAGCATGCGATGCGTGTGGTGATGATGCCCCGCAGCATGTCGGTGCGTTTCCGCAGGACAAATTCGCTGTCGCTGCCGCTTTTTGCCAACGATATAGGCAACGTGTTCGGCCAGAGCAAGAGCTACGGGCCAATGTCGCCGGGACTTGACTTTGCGTTTGGATTCATCGGCGAAGGATATGTTGAAAAGGCCAAGCGCCGCGGCTGGCTTCTGACCGAGGACGGACAGACGTCGCCTTCGGTGTGGTCGTCGACCAATGAGATCAATCTTGAGCTTACGCTCGAACCGATAAAGGGTCTGAAGGTGGTGCTGACGACAAACCGCACCGACAACCGTACGACTCAGACGCAGTTTATGTATGACAATATGCCGCGGTCGCTGTCGGGTAGCTACACGAAGACGCATGTGGCTCTGGCTACGTCGCTGAAAGGGTCGAAGGCTATTGACGGTTACAACAGCGAGGCTTTCAATGCGTTTCTCGACAATATCCCTGTGATCGCCGAGCGTGTGCAGGGTCAGTACAGCGGGTTGCGCTATCCCGAGGGGGGATTCATGCAGGGCAATGTCAATGCCGGTCAACCGTTCAATCCGCAGACGGGCACAGTGAGCGCCACGTCGAGCGATGTGCTTATTCCTGCGTTTCTGTCGGCTTATTCGGGTGTGAGTCCTCATAAGCAATATCTGTCGCCTTTCCCGTCGCTGGCACATGCTTTGCCTAACTGGCGTGTGACTTATGACGGTTTTATCAATCTCGGCAATCTGCGCAAGTGGTTCAAGGCTTTCACGCTGACCCACGCCTATCAGTGTACCTACAGCGTCGGATCGTATTCGAGCTATCTCAACTGGCTCAGTGCCGATGGCGGAAATCTCGGTTTCACGCTCGATGAAGCCACCGGGCAGCCTGTGCCTACGTCGCCATACAATATATCGACGGTGTCGATCACCGAGAAGTTCGCTCCGTTGATCGGTGCGTCGGTGACTCTCAACAATGAGATGACATTCAGCGCCGAATACCGCGACAGCCGTACGCTGACACTCAACGCCTCGGCCGGGCAGATCGTGGAGGCCAACCAGAAGGGGATAACGGCGGGCATAGGCTATAAGATAGTGGCATTCAACACGGTGCTGAAGATGAAGGGGTCGCAGCAGGGCATAAGCAATGACCTTTCGCTCAATCTCGACTTCTCGTTCTCGGAGAGCAATGCCCTGATACGCCGGATCGAGACGGCTTACACGCAGGCCACGAACGGCACGCGCACGATCAATATCAATTTTGCCGCCAATTATATTCTGTCGAAGCGGTTGACTGTGGGTGCGTATTTCGACCATCAGATCAACACTCCGCTTGTGAGCTCGACGGCTTATCCGACGACGAACACATCGGCGGGCATATCGTTCAATTTGTCGCTGGCGCGATAAAATATCGCAAATCGGCATAAAATAGATGTCACTTACGGAAAAAATGCTAATTTTGCGGCGGAATATGGTTCCTGAGGCTTTAGGGTCGATGGATTAAAAGGGAATCCGGTGAGAGTCCGGAACAGTCCCGCTACTGTAAATTCCAGGTAATGCGGTTTCGGCCGCGATCCATGTTGAGGATCGCGATGCCACTGATCCGGGAGCGGATCGGGAAGGCGGCCGGAGACGCGGAATAAGTCAGGAGACCTGCCATAGTTCCGTAAATAACAGTCAATAATCTCGAGGATTGGATTTTGATGTGAAACTATCTTTAGCCAATAATATCACAGATATGAGTGGCGCGGCATCGGAGACTGGTGTCGTGCCGCGTGGAGTCTTGTCCTCGGTAAATTTTTCCGGGAGATGATCTATTTGCAGCAAAGGCTGGTGCCACCATTCCGCGCCGATATCGCCGCGCGGTTTCCGATGTCAGAACGACTTGCTACGGCAACGGCTTATTTCAACGATGGAAAGATCGATGACGCGTCACTGACGATGATAGAGGACGATGAGATCGGAGCTTTCGTGAGGGAATTGCGTTATATGGGTGTTGATGTGGCCTGTGATGGAGGCTGGCGTCATGATATGTCGGCCGAAAGGTTTGTGGACGCTCTTTGTGGTGATGTATCTGCTCATCCGGCTCTGAGGCATTTCAATTATCTTTTGTCGGTGACTCCGATGGGTATGACAGCCCGACAGATGGTTGTCGCTCCGGCGGTGGTGGAGCGTATGGCCCGCGATGGCGGAATTGATTGCGGAATGATGCTTGAAGCATGGGGGCGCCTGATGTCGGCGCTATATGATCTCGGCTGCCGCAATGTGATGCTTGAGGGTTATGCCGGGGAGGGTCTGGGTGTGTTGCCCGACGGACTGAATGTGACAGTGTCGGCCGATGCTCCGGTGAGGTTGGGAGATGACCGTATCAATGGCTTGTATCTTGCAGCGGATGTGGCGGTAGGGTCGGTCGGAGATTGTGGCGATGCCACGGTGGTTGCTCTTGGCGTGAGACCCGGTGAGGCTACATGTGATGTGATCGAACGAATAGAGAAAGCGTCGGATGTGATTCCTATGGAGCGGCTGTGTCTTTATGCGCAGCCCGGACTTGCTTGCGCGGAATCATTGCAAAACATACGGTCGGTGATAGATATTTCCGGCCGGATATGGTGAATGAGATAAGTGATAGTTCCCGAAATACAGGCTGTCACTTAATATAATTAGTTGTATACTCTTTTCTGTCTTGTCCCCTCCGAAGGCTCTTGTGAAAGCCCCTCCGGAGGGGAAAGTCGTTGGTAGCCTGTCATCGGGCGAGAGCTTTGATGACGAGCGGTGTGAACTGGTAGTTTTTTATGTCCCACCGGGGGGAGATGACCATCCCGGGGGGCGATTGGGCGAGAAACCGGTCGATGGCTATGTCGGGACGTAGGCGGCGCACGATTTCAGCGCATAGCGTGGCATAGCTTTGCGGGGTGAAGCTGATGATGTCGTCGGGGATGTGGCGCGAGATGGGTGTGCCGCGCAGGATTTGCAGATGGTGGAATTTAACGGTGGATATGGGCAGCGAGTTTATGGCGTCGACGGTGTCGAGCATCATGTCGGTGGTTTCGCCCGGCAGTCCGTTGATGAGATGTAATCCGACGGGTATGCCTGCGGCATTGATGCGGGTGACCGCATCGACGGTCTGCGACCATGTGTGGCACCGGTTGATGCGCAACAGTGTGGTGTCGTGGCTTGATTCCGCTCCAAGCTCGATTATCACCTTTGCTGGCAGGGATGGAAGGGCGTCGAGCAATTGCTGTGGCAGGCAATCGGGACGGGTGGAGATGATGATGCCGTCGATGCCGCTGACAGATAGCGCCTCGCGGTAGAGCTGCATCAATGTGGCCGTGTCTGATCCGTGTGTGGATGTATAGCTTTGGAAATAGGCGAGATAGCGCATCGACGGATATTTTTTGCCAAAGAAGCGCTTACCCTCCTCGAGCTGTGTGGCTACGGATTGCTGTTGATGGCAGTAGGCGGGTGAAAAAGATGTGTTGGTGCAGTATATGCATCCTCCGCGACCGATAGATCCGTCGCGGTTGGGGCAGGTGAAACCGGCATTGACGGCCAGTTTCTGCATTTTGCCGGGAAACAGCGTGGCAAGAAAAGCGGCGTAATCGCGCCAAGGCAGTGGCTGTGGATTCATGGAGGCAAAGGTATAAAAAAAGCGGGGATGCGTGTAGCATGCCCCGCTGTGAGGAGAATGGAAGCGTGTGTTGATCAATTAAGGAAGCTGTCGATTTGGGTGAGTGGCAGATCGAAAGCCTGTGCCACACCGGGGCATGTGACTTGTCCGTCGACCATGTTGACACCCATGGCGAGCGCTTTGTCGGCCGCGCATGCCGCTTTCCAACCCATCTGTGCAAGACGGATGGCGTAGGGGAGGGTGGCGTTGGTGAGGGCGAGTGTCGATGTGCGTGGCACTGCTCCGGGTATGTTGGCCACGGCATAGTGGATTATGCCGTCGAGCATATATGTCGGTTCGCTGTGAGTGGTGGGATGGGATGTCTCGAAGCATCCGCCTTGGTCGATAGCCACATCGACCAGCAGTGCGCCCGGTTGCATTAGCTTGAGCATGTCGCGTGTGACCAGATGAGGAGCTTTCGCGCCGGGGATGAGCACCGAGCCGATGACAACGTCGGCGTGGGGCAGTTCCTGCTCGATGTTGTGGGTCGACGAGTAGAGAGTCTTGATGTTGGGAGGCATGGTGTCGGCCACACGGCGCAGCGTTGGCAGCGATATGTCGGTGATAGTGACGTCGGCGCCCAATCCTGCTGCCATAAGCGCGGCATTGCGTCCGACAACTCCCGCACCGAGAATGAGCACATTTGCGGGTCGCACGCCCGGCACACCTCCCATGAGCACACCGCGTCCGCCCTGAGGCTTTTCAAGGAAGCGGCAGGCCTCCTGTGTGGCCATGCGTCCGGCAACTTCGCTCATCGGCACGAGGAGCGGCAGGGTGCCGTCGGTGAGGCGCACTGTCTCGTAGGCGATGCATACGGCGCCGGCTTTCATCATGGCTTCGGTGAGCTTGCGGTCGCAGGCGAAATGGAAATATGTGAAGATCACCTGATTTTTTCTCACCAGGGGATATTCGGGTTCAATCGGTTCTTTTACTTTAACGATCATTTCGGCCTTGGCATAGACTTCTTCGATCGATGGCAGCATCGTGGCACCGGCGGCCTCATACTCGCAGTCGCAAAAACCGCTACCGTCACCTGCTGTGGTCTGGACATAGACGGTGTGGCCGAGGCGTGTCATTTCTTTAACTCCCGCGGGTGTCATTGACACGCGGTTTTCGTTGTTCTTAATTTCTTTCGGTACTCCGATGATCATTGCGATAGTTTTTAAGTGAAACAGTCGCAAAATTAACGCTATGTTAGAAATATGGATAATGGTCGGGCAAAAAAATAACCATGTTTTACAACATGGTTAAATAATGAGGTTTGACAATTTGTCACTTGTTCTGCTTGAGCAGATAAGAAAGTGAGGCGTCGACATGGTAATCACCCATGGACATGGGGTTGCAATCGAACACAAGTGTCGCAGACGCCTGACGGGTGTTGATTGTGGCTTCGAGGCCGGTGATGGGGAAGGTGGGATAGGGTGTGCCGGCGATGGTGGGCGTGACGGCGTCGGACTTTATCTCGAGGCTGTTGATGCCGGTGGTGAATGGTATGTCGGGGAATGTCATGTTCATCTTGGGCATTGCCGATACGAATTGTGCGCTTGTGATGTCGATTGAAGCCGTCTTTTTGTCCGGATCGAAGGTGATGGCGTAGCGTGGATCGGAAGATGTGAAGACTGATCCGCTTGCCGTGGCTGTTGACTTTGTTTCGCCGAAGTATTGGATCTCGGTGGGATATGTGGTGACGGTGTAGCGGTTGTTGACAACGAAATTGATTGTGTAGACGGGATAGAATTCGTTGGTGTTGGCAGAGCTGTTGTGTATGTAGCGGTCGAGTACGCTGACATAGATGCTTGAGAAGTTGATGGATGGAGTGGCAATGTTTGTCGGGCGGACGTCAGTGGCTTCGACATATGGCGCGCTGGTGCCGGTCACCTTCATCGGAAGATCGGGTAGATCGAATGTGGTGTATGCTATGTCGTCACCGAGCTTTACATTGGTCATGCTGATCTGTATGCTGTTTTCGCCTTTGGAGGTTGATTTGATGGTGAGTGTGTATTTCGGCTGCTGATTGATGGCAATGTCGCCGGTGGTGGCATCGTAGACTGTGTTGAAGCATTTTGCATAGGAACGGGTGACGGTGTTAGTCACCTTGTTGTCGTCGCTGTCGAGGCAAGAGGTCATTGCCAGGCCGGTGGCGATGGCAGTGATCATAAGGGCGAATTTTTTCATTATGATTGTGGGTTGTTGTTTGATGTTGGTTGTTAGTTGAAAATCGGATTGTTGAGCAAGTCTTCAAGGGCAATTCTGAGTGTGATGCCTGCGCGGGCTGGTTTGCCCCGCTGCATGAATGTGTTGCCGATGGAGATGTAGCTGAATGTGTCGAACCGGGTGTCGGTGAGGTTTTCGCCCCAGATGTCGATGCTCCAGCATCCGCGGCTGATGCGGACGGATGCTCCGAGCTGTGCATAGAAGGGCTGTCGGCGAGTGTTGGCTTCGTCCCACCATATGTCGCCTATGCCTCGTACGTTGATGTTTGTCTCGATGCGGTCGATGAGGCTTCCGCCGGGGAATGAGTGATGCCACGTGGCTCCGGCGAACAGGGTGTTTGACGGCGCGTATGGCACGCGGCATCCGCTGAAGTCGGTGATGCCGTTGAAAAAACGGGTGAACCGGGCGTCGGTATATCCCCATGCACCCTGCATGGTGATAGACCGGATTATGCGCCACCGGGCTGATAGTTCGACGCCGCGGCTGCGGGTGCGGCCTGCATTGGCCATTATGCGGCCGGTGGTCACTCCGTCGGGGAACATTGTGAGTTGCTGGTCACGGCATTCGATCCAGAACAGGGCGGCGTCGGCTGTCAGTGTGCCTGATTTGTTGGAGATGTGTGCGCCGATCTCGTAGTTCCAGCTCGATTCGGGGTCGTAGCTGACAATTTCGGATATGTCGTATTTCGATGTGACACCCATCTGCGCCATTACCTGCTGCTGAAGCACGTCGCTGAACATCTGGGTGTTGTAGCCGCCTGATTTGTAGCCTTTAGCCACTGACGCATATGCGATTGACCGGTGCAGCTGCGGGATGCGCCATGTCAGTGACAGTTTTGGCAGCAGCTGGACGAATGTGCGGCTTAGTGATCCGGGATTGTCGATGTCGATTGTGGGTTGCGAATATACCGTCGGATTGCCCGGGTCGGTGAGGTCGTGGATGGTGTAGGTGGCGTGGCATTGGCTTAGATAGTCGAGCCTTGTGTGCTCGATGTCGAGCCTCAGGTCGGCCGCTAAGGTGAAGCGACCCAGTTCAACCGACGAGCGATGGTAGGCCGCAAATCCGCCTGATGGCATTGTAAATGTGCTGTAGAGCGGAAATATGTCGGAGTCCCATGTGACGGGATAGACGGGATTCATTTCGTTGCGGTGGCCGGTGATGAGGTTGGCGATGCCGTCGGTTTTGAATGTCACCGGGGCATCCATGCCGGTGTGGCGGTAGAATCCGAACAGGCCGGCGAGCCATGAGTAGCGTCCGGCTGTGCCCTTGGCCACCACATCTTGTGTCAGCGCCCATTCGCGTCGCTTCTGTGTGAGGGTGAAGTAGCTGTCGGTGAGAAAATCCTGATCGAGTGTCATGTTGTCGTCGATGTATTGGAAGGATGTGATCGACGACACAGAGATGTTGCTTCCCGACCATTTGACGGTGAGTCCGTCGGTGATGCCTGTGCGGCGGTAGAAGCAGGTGTCGTTGTAGGCTATGGTGCCGGTTTTCTCCCATGCGTAGGGATAGCCGTGCTGAGCCGACATGGTGATGGCGGCCGTGTTCTCGACCATTACTGACGGTGATGGACGCCACGATGTCTTCCATCGCAGAGAACCGCCCTCTTCGCTGTCGGCCCGGGAGTTGTTGTATGTGTTGGTGAAATAGCCGTGTGTGTAGTGGAAATCGGCTGTGAGACTCATGCCCAGACGAGGCAGCAGCCGGGCATAGATGCCGGCGGCGGCGCGTGCCGTGCCACCGGTGCCACCTTCGGCGAGAATGCGCACACCTTGCCGTCGCAACGGTGAGAGAGTGGTGACGTTGACAGTGCCGGCCATTGAGTTGCGCCCGTAGAGTGTGGATTGCGGCCCGCGCATCACTTCGATGCTTTCGATGTCGACAAGATCGAAGTCGTAGTTGTCTTTGTTGAGGAAAGGCACGTTGTCGACACACAGTCCCACGGAGGGCTGATCGATTCGCGCGCCTATGCCGCGCACGTAGATCGACGAGGTCATACGCGAGCCGTAGTCGGGAATGTAGAAGTTGGGGGCGATCTCGCTCACGCCCTTCATTGTGATGATGCCCAGACGCTGTGCCTCGCTCTCACCGACCATAGTGGCTGACACGGGCGACATGTCCATGCCTGCGCGGCCACTCTTTATGGCCGTGACCGATACTTCGCCAAGCGGCACAGTCATTGTGACCGAATCGGCGGGGGCGCTCTGTAGGGCGAGGATGGCAGTTAATAGCAGGCTGTTCACGGTGACAAAATTAGTCAACGTGTCAAAGGTCTGCAATCGCTAAAAGTAGTGGGGTCAGATCAGGCGTGAGGATAGCATGGCGTCGAGTATGGCGAGAGCTGCCATGGCCTCGACAATGGGGACGGCGCGGGGTACGACGCATGGGTCGTGGCGTCCGCGGGCATGGATCGTGACGCGCTCGTGGCGGTCGTTGACCGTGGGCAGCTCGCGGAGCAGTGTGGCCACCGGCTTGAATGCCACTCTCATTGTGACCGGCATGCCGTTGGATATGCCGCCCTGTATGCCGCCCGAGTGGTTTGTGAGTGTGGTGATGGTGTTGTCGGGGGTGATGTCGAACTGATCGATCATCTCTGATCCGAGGCATGCCGCTCCGGCGAATCCCATGCCATAGTCAAAGCCCTTGGCGGCGGGTATACTCATCATGGCTGCGGCGAGAGATGCCTGAAGTTTTCCGAATATGGGCTCGCCCACGCCCGGTGGCAGTCCGGTGACGATGCAGCTGACGATGCCTCCGAGTGAGTCGCCCGCTTGTTTTGTGTCGAGGATGAGCCGGTGCATGAGCCGCGCAGTCTGTTGATCGGGGCAGCGCACGGGGTTGCTGTCGATGATGTCGGTTGTTGCCGGCGTTGCATGGTGAGGAGGCAAGGCTATGTGGCCGATCTGGGATGTATAGGCCACGATTGATATGCCATGGAGTGAGAGCACCTGCCGGGCGAAAGCCCCTCCGACCACACGGGCGGCTGTCTCACGTGCCGATGCGCGTCCTCCACCGCGATGATCACGCAGGCCGTATTTGGCTGTGTAGGTGTAGTCGGCGTGCGATGGCCGGAAATTGTGGCGCATTTCGTCGTAGTCGCCGCTGCGGTGTGAGGTGTTGGCGATGGTGAATCCGATCGGGGTGCCGGTGGTAGTTCCGTCGAGCATTCCCGACAGTATCTCGACGCGGTCGGCTTCGACGCGTGACGTGGTGATGTCGCTCTGTCCCGGGCGCCGACGGTCGAGCTGGTGCTGCACCTCGCCGAGGTCGATGGCTATGCCCGGGGGCATGCCGTCGATGATTCCTCCGATGGCCGGGCCGTGGGATTCGCCAAATGTGGTGAGGCGCAGGTTGTGTCCGAATGTGTTCATGAGTGGTCGGCTGTGAGATCGGCAAGAGTGCCGTTGGCGAATCTGATGAAGTCGTGGGGGTCGAGCTTGAGCTGAAGACCGCGCACACCGGCACTGACATAGAAAAATGCGTCATCGGTGGCCGTGTTGTGGAAAAATACAGGGAAGGGCTTTTTCATGCCTATTGCCGTGCATCCGCCGCGTATGTAGCCTGTGAGCGGCAGAAGCTCTTTCATGGGTATGAGGTCGGCTTTCTTCACGCCTGCGGCGCGTGCGGCTTTCTTGAGGTCGACCTCGGCGTTGCCAGGCACAACGCACACGAAGTGGCAGTCGGGTCTTTCACCGCGAAGCACGAGGGTTTTGAACACGCGGTTGATGTCCTCACCGAGCTGATCGGCGATATGGGTGGCTGACAGATCTGATTCGTCGACCACGTAAGGAACCAGTTCGTAGGCTATGCCCGCGCGGTCGAGCATGCGTGCGGCATTTGTCTTCTCTATTTTTTTCATTGTGGCAGACCGAGGATCTGGTCGGCGTGGATTTTTGTCTTGATTTCTTTGGGCAGCATCACGCGTTCGACAGTGCCGTCGGGCGCTATGATCATGGTGGTGCGGAATGTGCCCATGTATTTGCGTCCGTACATCGATTTCTCGCCCCACACACCTGCCAGTTCCACCAGATGATGGTCGGTGTCGGTGATCAGCGGAAACGGAAGAGAGTGTTTTTCGGCAAACTTGCGGTGTGACTCGGCTGAGTCGACGCTCACGCCGATCACCTGATAGCCTGCGTCGAGCAGTTGCTGATATGAGTCGCGCAGGCTGCATGCCTGGGCTGTGCAGCCGCTTGTGTTGTCTTTGGGGTAGAAATACAGGGCGATCTTTTTATCGGGATATTGGCTCAGGCGCACTTCGTTGCCATCAGCGTCCCTGCCCAGCAGGTCGGGCATTTTGTCTCCGGCTTTCATCATGGGTTGTCTGGTTGGATGTTAATGATGTCAAACATACAATATGCGCAAAGATACTGAGAAATCAGGATAAAGACCGAATTGACTAAAAATTTTTATGTCTCAGTGCCGGCGTTCGTAGCGGAAGTAGAGGATGTATATGACGGTGGCGCCGAGTATCACGAGTGGCACTCCGGCGAGAGATACGTAGCGGTAGCCGAGTCCGGTGTCGATGACCGCCGCTCCGATCTGGGCGGCGATGGCGTTTCCGCCGTTGTAGGCTATCTGGATGCATGCGCCGCCAAGCAGTTCGCCGCCTTTGGAATAGCCGACAATCGACGATTGCAACGGACTGCCCGAGGCAAACAGTGCGCCGGTTCCACATAGCAGTAGCGCCACGGCCAGCCACTTGATGTCGAAAAAGAAAAATATGAGCAGCAGCACGACAACGCCCCCGACCATCACTCCGGCGGCCACGGCCGATGGCTTGAACCGGTCGCATAGACGTCCGGACGCGAGATTGCCGATGAACATTCCCGCTCCGGCGACGACCATGAGCCACGACAGGTCGGCGGTGGAGAAGCGGGCTATGGTGGTGAGCTGCGGATCGATGTAGCTGTACCAACAGTATAGCCCCGTCTGGGCGAATATGACTCCGCCGAATATGAGCCATGGTGGCAGTGTGCGCAAAAAGTGGAATTGATTCCTGAAACCGTGGTCGGGTAGTGCCGGCATATGTGGTAGCCACATGCGCGCTAATATATAGGTGGTGGCTCCGGCGAGCGCCACGATGGCGAAAGCTGCCCGCCATGACAGGGCGTTGGTGATGAATGTGCCGACGGGCACTCCCGCGAGGGTTGCGACTGTCATTCCGGCGATCATGTAGGACACGGCTCTGACCTCGTGGCCGGGCGATGCGAGGCGGCGTGCCACGATGGCGCCTACGCCGAAGAATGCGCCGTGTGGCAGCCCGGCCACGAAGCGTGCGGCGATCATAGTCCAGTACTCCGGAGCACAGGCGGTTGCGGCATTGCCGATTGTGATCACTGCGGCGAGCATCATCACCATCCGCTTAAGCGGCATGCGGCGGAACAACAGCATCAGCACGGCGCCGACACATACTCCGGATGCGTATGCCGAGATGAAGTCGCCGGCGCGAGCCACGCTTATGCCCATGTCGTCGGCAAGTGTCACAAGTATGCCCATTATCACAAATTCGGTGATCCCCAGGGCGAATGTGCCTGTTGAGAGAGCGAATATACCTTTGTTCATACCGATGTGTAAAAAAACGGCTGCAAAGCTACATAAAAATAAGGTGTTGTGACCGGCATCGGGTGTAAAAAAAGGGCGTTGGCTTTTTTTATACGGTATTTCTCGGAAAATGGAGGAAATGTGTGTAAATTTGCACGCCTAAAAGCATATTCGCGCGCATGAACGATTCAAATCAACAGTCGACGGTCGGCACAGCGGACGGTCTCGTCATTATCCCTACATATAAGGAAGAGGATAATGCTGCCGCCATTATCGACGCGGTCATGCGGCTGCCACAGGGATTTGACGTGCTGGTCATCGACGACAATTCGCCTGACCGCACGGCGGCTATCGTCAGAGAAAAGATGGCTGAATATCCCGGGCGCGTGCATCTGCTTGAGCGCGAAGGCAAGCTCGGGCTTGGCACGGCCTACATCATGGGCTTCAAGTGGGCTCTTGAACGTCGGCAGTATGAATATGTGTTTGAGATGGATGCCGATTTCTCGCATAATCCGGCTGATCTGCAGTCGCTTTACTCGGCATGCCGCGAAGGAGATGCCGATGTGGCTGTGGGTTCGCGTTATGTGACCGGTGTAAATGTGGTCAACTGGCCGATGGGGCGGGTGCTGATGAGCTATTATGCCTCGGCCTATGTGAGACTTGTGACGGGTATGCCGGTGCGTGACACCACCGCCGGATTTGTCTGCTACACACGCCGCGTTCTCGCCGCTCTGCCGCTCGACAATATCCGCTTCAAGGGCTATGCGTTCCAGATCGAGATGAAGTTCACATCATACAAAATGGGATTCCGCATAAAGGAAGTGCCTATAGTTTTTGTCAACCGGGTGCTTGGAGAAAGCAAGATGAACTCAGGCATATTCGGCGAGGCGGTTTTCGGTGTGATACGTCTGAAACTCGACAGTCTGTTTAAAAAAATTCCGCAATATGGCTCAAAAGACTGATGTGCTGATCCACAATGCCAACGTCGTCAACGAGGGGCGTAGTTTCAGAGGATGGGTGGCCGTCAGCGGGCCGTTCATATCTGCCGTAGGCGAGGGCGATGTCCCGGCCGACATGGCGGCGTGTTCAGCCGAAGTGGTCGATGCCCGCGGCGCGCTGCTTGTGCCGGGCGCGATCGACGAACATGTGCATTTCCGTGATCCAGGGCTGACGCACAAGGCCGACATAGTGACAGAGACGGCTGCCGCTGCTGCCGGAGGGGTGACGTCGTTTATCGACATGCCCAACACAATGCCGCAGTCGACCACTGTGGCCGCAGTCGCCGATAAGATGGAGCGTGCGGCTGCCACAGCGACGGCAAACTACGGATTTTATATCGGTGCCACCAACGACAATCTGCCGGAGCTTCTGAAAGCCGACTATACAGCAATTGCAGGTGTGAAACTCTTTCTCGGCTCATCGACGGGCAATATGCTCGTAGACAGTGGCAGCACTCTGCGTGAGATCTTCTCGAACGTGAAGGCTCTGATAGCGGTGCATGCCGAAAGCGAGAGCGAGATCCGTGCCAACCGCGAGCGAATGATGTCGGAGTATGGCGACGATGTGCCTCTTGAGAAGCATCCCGAGATACGTTCGCGCAAGGCTTGCGCCGACGCCACACGGGCGGCTGTCGAACTGGCGCGTCAGACCGGCGCACGGCTCCATGTGCTCCATATATCCACCGCCGATGAGCTGGCTCTGTTCTCGCCCGGCAATGTCGGTGGAAAACGTATCACAGCCGAGACCTGTCCACAGTATCTGCTGTTTGACTCATCGGACTATGGCCGCCGCGGCTCGAGGGTGAAGTGCAATCCTGCCATAAAGGATACCGCCGACCGTGACGCGCTGCGCCGCGCTGTGGCCGACGGAGTGATCGACTGTGTGGCCACAGACCATGCTCCTCATCTGTTGGCCGAGAAGCAGGGCAATGCCCTCACGGCTGTGTCGGGCATGCCCATGATACAGTTCTCGCTCCCGGCGATGCTTACGCTGGCTCTCGATGGCTGTTTCAGCATCGAGAAAGTGGTGGAGACTATGTCGCACAATCCGGCCACGCTTTATTCGATAGTCAACCGGGGATTTATCCGCAAAGGATATTTCGCCGATCTGGCTCTTGTCGAGCGGTGTGACCACACGGTGACCGACGCAGAGGTGATAAGCCGCTGCGGATGGACTCCGCTCGCGGGCATGAATATGCGTTGGCGTGTAGCCTCGACATGGCTAAACGGACGCCGCGTGTGGGACGGCCTCAGGGTTGATCGCGATGTGCGCGGCATGGCTCTGAGATTCAACGAAAACAATCATTATCTACAATAATATCTAACACCTTAAAATCAAATCACGTTGTCATCAATACCTAAAATCACGACTCTCGACAAAGTGGTGCTCCGCTTTTCGGGTGATTCCGGCGACGGCATGCAGCTGGCCGGCAACATCTTCACCAACGTGTCGGCCGCTCTCGGCAACCAGGTGTCAACCTTCCCTGATTATCCCGCCGAAATACGTGCCCCGCAGGGCTCGCTGAGCGGTGTCTCGGGCTTTCAGGTGAGCGTAGGCACCGGAGTGCATACTCCCGGCGACGCCTGCGATGTGCTTGTGGCCATGAATCCGGCCGCACTCAAACAGAATGTGAAATTCCTCAAGCCTGATGGCATAGTAATAGCCGACAGCGATTCGTTTCGTCCGGCTGATCTGCAAAAAGCGCTTTTCACGACAGATGATCCGGTGGCCGAGCTCGGTCTGAAGGACGAGCGTGTGGTGCGCGTGCCTATCACCACTCTGACCAAGGCGGCTTTGGCCGACAGCGGTATGGATGTGAAGGCTGTGCTCAAGTGCCGCAATATCTTTGCCCTCGGTCTGGTATGCTGGCTCTTTGACCGCCCGCTCGAGCGCGCCATAGAGCACCTGCGCACTAAATTTGCCAAGAAACCGGCTGTGTTCGAGGCCAACTCAAAGGTGCTCCGTGCCGGATATGACTATGGTGCGAACACTCATGCAACCGGAGCTGTATACCGCATCGAGACAGAAGAGCCTGTTGCCGGTGTCTACACCGACATCACCGGAAATAAGGCCACGGCATGGGGTCTGATCGCCGCTTCGGAACGGAGCGGGCGTCCGCTTTTCCTCGGCAGCTATCCCATCACCCCTGCAACCGACATACTCCATGAGCTTGCCAAGCGCAAGGATCTCGGCGTGAAAGCCGTGCAGATGGAGGACGAGATCGCCGGCGTGTGCTCGGCTATAGGAGCTTCGTTCGCAGGTGATCTGGCTGTGACATCAACCTCCGGCCCCGGCCTGGCGCTCAAGAGCGAGGGAATCGGTCTTGCGGTGATCGCCGAGCTGCCGCTTGTGGTCATCGACGTGCAGCGCGGAGGCCCCTCGACCGGCCTTCCCACAAAGACCGAGCAGACCGACCTGATGCAGGCTCTCTATGGCCGCAATGGCGAAAGCCCTGTGGCTGTGGTTGCTCCCGCATCACCGACCGACTGCTTCACCATGGCGTTTGAGGCTTGCAAGATCGCTATGGAGCACATGACTCCTGTGATCCTGTTGAGCGACGCGTTTATCGGCAACGGTTCGTCGGCATGGCGCATACCCGATGAAAACGAATTGCCCGCAATAAATCCTCCTCTGCTTGACGCTGCCAATTGCCCCGCAGACTGGAAGCCCTACATGCGCGATGCCGAGACTATGGTGCGCCGCTGGGCTATTCCGGGCGACGAGCACGGACGTCCCCACCGCATCGGAGGTCTGGAAAAGGATTTCAACACGGGTGCTATCTCCACAGACCCGGCCAACCACGAACGCATGGTCAACGCCCGTCGTGAGAAGATCGCGAAGATCGCCAACGACATACCCGCTCTCGAAGTGATGGGTAGCGGCGATGCCGACACTCTGCTTGTGGGCTGGGGTGGCACATACGGACATCTGCGCACCGCAGCCGCCGAACTCAATGACGAGGGCTGCAAGATCGATTTCGCGCACTTCCGCTATATCAACCCACTGCCGGCCAACACTGGCGAGGTGCTGTCGCGCTACAAACGCGTGATTGTCGCCGAGCTCAACACGGGTCAGTTTGCCGACTATCTGCAGAGCCGCTTCGCCCAGGCACACATCTCACGCATCAACAAAGTCCAGGGTCAGCCTTTCATGGTGGGCGAGCTCAAGGATCGCATCACCGAAATAATAGACAACAAACTCTAAAACCACACCATCGCAATGAAAGACGAAAAAACAACTTTCTCGGCAGCCGATTACAAAAGCGACCAGTCGGTGCGCTGGTGTCCGGGATGCGGCGACCACGCTATCCTCAACTCGCTCCACAAGGCAATGGCGGCGTTAGGCGTTGCGCCTGAGAAGACAGCTGTCATCTCGGGCATCGGATGCAGCTCGCGTCTGCCTTACTATATGAACACCTATGGATTCCACACTATCCACGGCCGGGCAGCTGCCGTAGCCACGGGCTACAAGATTGCCCGTCCCGACATGACTGTGTGGCAGATCTCGGGTGACGGTGACGGTCTGGCCATCGGTGGCAACCATTTCATCCACGCCCTGCGCCGTAATATCGACATCAACATACTGCTTTTCAACAACAAGATCTATGGTCTGACAAAGGGACAGTACAGCCCCACGAGCGACCGCGGCTTCGTGAGCAAGTCGTCGCCCTACGGCACTGTCGAAGATCCGTTTGTGCCTGCCGAACTGGTGTTTGGCGCCCGCGGACATTTCTTTGCCCGCAGCATCGATGTTGAGCTTGAGACTTCGCGCGAGGTGCTCGAGGCTGCCGTCCGCCATCGCGGAGCGTCGGTTGTCGAGATGCTCCAGAACTGTGTGATCTTCAACAACGGCATCCACAACTTCATCACCGACCGTGAGCATCGTGCCGATCGTACGATCCACCTGCGCCATGGTGAGAAAATGCTTTTCGGAGCTGATATGAACCGTGGAATCGTTGCCGATGGATTCGGCCTGAAGGCTGTGACAATAGGTGAGGATGGATGGACTATCGATGATGTGCTGGTGCATGATGCCACCACACCGTCGAGCTTCCTCCACCACCAGCTGGCAATGATGGACGGCCATGATCTGCCTCTGGCAGTGGGTGTGATCCGCGATGTGGAAAGCCCCGTCTACAATGATGCCCTTGAGGAGCAGATCGCCGAGGTGCGAGGACGCAAGAATTTCAAATCGCTGCGCGAGATGGCTCTTGCCGGCGACACCTGGACAGTCGGCTGACAGGCATTCAGGTAAACGATACGATCGACGCCGCAAATCCTGCATGGGAATTGCGGCGTCGTTGTGTCGTGTAGAATGACCGTGTTGCGTCAGCCGTTGCAATCGCAGTGCACCATGTGGTTGGCGGCGGTGCATTCGTGAAGCTGACGGTCGACAATCAGATGTCGGTTTGCCATTGATGCGATGGTCGACATTTCATGGCTCACCAACAGTATGGTGGTTTTGCCTGATAGCGATCGCATGATGTCGTAGATCTGATGCTCGAAATGTTTGTCGACATAGCTCAGAGGCTCATCGAGCACAAGCACGTCAGGTTTCGATATGAGTGCGCGTCCCAGCAACGCTCGCTGCAGCTGGCCGCCCGACAGTTTGCCGATGGCATGGCGGGCATGTGCTGTCAGACCAACGAGTCCGATCATCTCTGAGATGCGTTCGGATTGTTCGGCTTTGCCGATGCCCTTGATGCCGAGAAGACCCGATGCCACGACATCGGTGACAGTCACCGGAAAGCGCGAGTCGATGCTGTTTTTCTGTGGCAGATAGCCGATGGGCAGACGGTCGGTGCCTCTTCCCGATGGGTCGAAATAGTCGACGCTGCCACTTGTGGGTTTCAACAGCCGTAGTATTATGCGGAGCAGGGTGGTTTTGCCTCCCCCGTTTGGGCCTGTTATGGCCACGAAATCGCCTTGGCGCACATTGAGCGACACGTTGTCGAGCACAAGACGGTTGTCCCACTCCATGCCGATGCCGTTGAGGCGTATGACCACTGGATTATTCTGACTCATTGTCGAAAGAATGTATGATCAGATTCATCTGTCCCAGCCAGTCGTAGCTTAGCGGATTGATGTCGACCCGGCGTGCGCCGATGCGGTCGGCAACGGCATCTGCGTTGCGTCCGTCGAGCTCTTTGTGTATGAAAAACAGCCGTGCGCCGCTCTGATGTGCCTCATCCACGTGGTTTTTTAGAGCGGGGATCGACGATTCCTTGTGCTCATGCCCACCGATAGCGATCTGTCGCAGGCCGTAGTCGCGGGCGAAATAGCTGAGCGACGGATGCCACACCGCGAATGCTTCTCCGGCATGCGGTGCGAGATGTGCCGTGGCCACTGAATCGAGCGAGTCGATGCGTGCGATGAATCGCTTGGTGTTGGTCTCAAACAGTTTGGCGTTGTCCGGATCGATCTTGCTCATGGCGCGGCACATGTTTGACGCTATGATGCGGGCGTTTCGCAGCGATGTCCATGTGTGTGGATCGGTCTGATCGTGTCCGTGAGTACCTGTCACGGGGGTGATGCCTTCCGAAGTGTTGACTATGGGCAGCGATGGGTTGGATTCGTGGATTTTGTCGACGATGGCGTCCTCAAACCCTATATTGCCCATGCGCAGGTAGGCGACGGAGTTTTCTGTGTTCATCAGATTGGTGAACGACGGATCGTAGGTCTCCGGGTTTCCTCCGTTGGAAAGAAGACAGCGCACATCGTAAGTGTCGCCGGTGATCTGTTCGAGCATATATTTCTGGGGCTGAAGACTGACTGTGACCAGCGGTTTGGTGCATTTGCGCTGATTGCAACCGGTGAGCATCGTCACCGAGATGATGCACATGGACATGAGAAAACGGTTGATGATCGTAGACATATACGTGTTGGGTTGCTATGTGGTTGCAAAATTACGCAAAAAAACGTCAGGGTCTGTCAGATCACGCCGTAGACATCGCGGTGAAGGCGTGAGGCGATCTTCCCGGGATCGAGCGATGGATCGGTCGACATGAGTGTGAGCCGCACGGATGGCAACCCCGCTGAGTAGGGTGGCTGGATATATTCGTAGTCATAAGCGTCGAAACCGTTGCGGCTGTAAAATGCTATGCGGCGTGCGGCAAACGGGGTGGTGCCGTCGGGCTCGACCTCGAGCACCACCGGCAGCGGTGATGCCAGATCGCGGATTTTAGACAGCGCCGCAGCACCCATGCCGCTGCCTCGCATGTGATCGAATACGGCAAAATGCTCGATATACGCCATCTCGTTGTCGAATAGCCATAGGGTGAGCATGCCGGCCATTTCTCCATTGCAGGTGATGCCATAGATTGAAAACTCGGCAGGAAGTTCGCTCAGCGTCTCCCACGGACGGCGTTCCTCGTGTGGGAATGCCGACTCATAGAGGCATCGTAATCCGGCTTCCGCGGCATCGGAGGCAGAAATCTTAGTGAGCTGTAAGTCGGTATAATTCATTGCAGTAATTCATAAAATAGATACAAAAGTAACAATTTATAAGTTGAAATGACGAAAATATTGAAATTTTTATTTAACTTTGCGTCATTAAAACTCATCAAATTAATCTAAAAACCATGGCACGTCTGCATTTTGACAAGCTTGATCTTAAGATTCTGAATATGCTGTCGCGCAACGCGCGCAAGCCTTTTCTTGAAATTGCCCGCGAATGCAATGTTTCAGGTGCCGCCATCCACCAGCGCATCCAGAAACTCATTTCTATAGGCATCATCAAAGGATTTGAAAGCCTGATCGACCCCGCCGTACTGGGTTATGACACCTGTGCGTATATCGGTTTCTTCCTCAACGATCCCAAACGTTTCCCCGATATTGTCAAGGAGCTCGAGTCTATTCCCGAGATCGTCGAATGCCACTTCACGACCGGCAAATACGATATCTTCGTAAAAGTCTATACAAAGAGCAACGAAGGTCTGCTCAGTTTCATTCAGGAGAAACTGCTGCCGCTCGGCATAGGTCGCACAGAGACCATCATCTCCTTCCGCGAAGGATTCCGCCGTCAGGTGCCCATCCTTCCCGAGAATGACTGAGTGAACATTATCGGCTGTAAAAATTGTTTAAATAACCTGCGGACTCCACTGCAGGTTATTTTTTGAGGGTTATTTTAAATAAGACTATATGGATCTCGAAGCATTGCTCCCCGATGTCGTATCGTGGGCCAGGGCGGCCGGAGCGATACAATTGTCATATTTCCGCACTGATAGGCTCGACACGCGTGCCAAACTCAACGATGCCGATATTGTCACCGCTGCCGATGCCGCGTGTGAGAATTTTCTGACCGCGCAGATCACGGAAGCCTTTCCCGCACACACGCTGCTCTCTGAGGAATCGGGAGAGCGCAGCGGCGAATCGCGGCAATGGCGGTGGGTTGTCGATCCGCTCGACGGCACTACCAACTTTAATGCCGGATTGCCTCTGTTCAGTGTGTCGATCGCGTTACAGCGCGACGGAGAGACAGTGCTCGGTGTGGTTTATGCCCCGCGTCTCGACGAACTGTTCACGGCCGTGAAAGGTGGCGGAGCGTTTCTCAACGGACGCCCGGTGCATGTGGCCGACGAGGACAGATTGACGCGTATGGTGGTGGCAACAGGTTTTCCTGTCGATAAGGCGACCGATCCCGACAACAATCTCGACAATGTGGCGCGCGTGATGCCACATGTCCGAGGCCTCAGGCGTCTCGGTTCGGCAGCCATCGACATGTGCTATGTGGCAGCCGGTTTTCTCGATGCCTACTGGGAGATGAATCTTCATCTTTGGGATGTGGCGGCCGCCGAGCTTATTGTGGCCGAAGCCGGAGGTGTCGCACGACGTTTCCGACCCGACTCGCCGAGCCGCAATGTGTGCATGCTTGCGGCATCGCCCAAGGCCATGCCCCAGATCGAAGCGTTCATCAAATGAACATTTCGGCGGATCGGGTGTTGATAAGATACAGATATGTTTTAGCTGTTTATAAATATTCCAGATATAACAAATGAAATCACTTAAAGGTACCCGCACCGAACAAAATCTTCTGGCCGCTTTCGCCGGAGAATCGCAGGCTCGAGCCCGCTACACACTTTTTGCCGAAAAAGCCCGCGAAGAGGGCTACGAACAGATCGCAGCCATTTTCATGGAGACCGCCGAACAGGAGCTGAGCCACGCCCGTCAATTCTTCAACCGTCTCGAAGGAGGCATGGTGGAGATCACCGCATCTTATCCGGCCGGAGTGGTCGGCGACACACTGACAAATCTTAAGGAGGCCCGCGCCGGTGAGCATGAGGAATGGAGCGATCTCTATGCGTCGTTTGCCCAGACAGCTCTCGATGAGGGATTCAAGGATATCGCGATGCTTTTCAAGCTGGTGTCGAAAGTCGAGGTGATGCACGAATCGCGCTATAATGCGCTTGTCGAGCGTCTTGAGAATGACTCGGAGTTCTCTACCGCCGATGAAGAGACCGATTGGCAGTGCCGCGAGTGCGGTTATGTCCATCACGGCAAGAGCGCTCCCGGCAAATGTCCGGTGTGCGGCAAGCCGCGCGGCTATTTCCAGCGCAAGGCATCTAACTATTGATGAATGCACGGCATCGCTGCCTGCACATAACAACTTGTAACGTCATAAAAAGAGGGGAGGGGGAAAGCTCGGTGCTTTCCCCCTCCTCAGTGCGTTTGTGATTTCAACTGCAGGATGTAGGCTCACTTGCACATGTCTGCGCCTGCCTTGAACTTCACAACCTTGCGTGCCGGAATCTCGATTTTCTCCTTAGTGCGCGGATTGATGCCGATGCGGGCAGCTTTCTCGGTGACTGAAAATGTGCCGAAACCAACGAGAGCTACTTTCTCATCTTTAGCCATAGCTTCGGTGATGGCTTCGAGTGTCGCGTCAAGAGCCAGCTTGGCGTCGGCTTTGGTGAGATTGCTTTTTTCGGCGATAGCGTTGACAAGGTCTGTTTTGTTCATGATTTGATGATGATTTGTTAGATTGAACTGTGATTTGCCCACAAATATAATCTAAAAGTTGACAACATCACAATTATTTGCAAAAAATAGTTTAAAAATCTTCACTTTTCTTTTCAAAATGATTGTAAAAGGTATTATAGCCTCTTTTTTTTGTAAATTTGTGGCCTAAACCTATCAGAATATGAATCCCCGCTCGATATTCGGCATGATTCCACCCGTGACGAAAAATTTGATTATCATCAATTTTATCGTCTGGCTTGCCATGCTTGTCCTTCCGCAGAAACTGGGTCTCGACTTCGAGGCGCTCGGCGGACTGCACTATTTCAGTGCGCCCGACTTCAATCCTGCGCAGCTGCTCACATACATGTTCATGCATTCCACCGCCGGGGCGGCACATTTGTTCTTCAATATGTTCACGCTGTTTATGTTCGGCGTGACACTTGAGCGCACGCTCGGAAGCACGCGCTTCCTGTTCTACTATCTGTCATGTGGTGTCGGAGCGGCACTCGTGCAGGAGCTTGTGTGGGCGTTGACATGGGAAAACACTTTTGTGCCCATTATCGCCAATCTCAACCATATCGATTTCGAGACCTCGCGCGAGGCTATCAATCAGGCCATGGCGGCCGGTGAGGAGCTGCCCTTTCTCAACTATCTCGTCACTATAGGGGCGTCGGGTGCGGTCTATGGAGTGCTGCTGGCTTTCGGCATGCTTTTCCCCAACCGCCCGCTCTTCCTCATGTTCATACCTGTCCCGATCAAAGCGAAGTGGATGGTGATAGGTTATGGCGCCATAGAGCTCCTCATCGGCATGAGCACAATGCGTGGCGCGGCCGACGGAGTGGCTCATTTCGCCCATCTCGGTGGCATGATCTTTGGATTCCTCATGCTTTATTATTGGAAAAAACAAGGTACTGTGCATGGCGACAACTATTGATTCGTTGCTGAGCCGCTACCGCATGTCGACAATGCTTGTCAAGATTGTCGTGGTCAATGCGGTGGTGTTCGTCGGCCTGAGGCTGGCTGCCATAGCCGGTTTTTTCGCCGGAGCGCCTGATGTGTCGGCCGTGCTGGCATGGGTGGAGATGCCCAGTGCTCTGCCCGCACTGATGCACAGGCCATGGACAGTGTTGACATACATGTTCGCGCAGTATGACGTGCTGCACCTCGTGTTCAACATGCTTTGGCTCTATTGGTTTGGCATGATTTTTCTTAATCTGTCGACCGGACGGCGTCTGCTGGCTCTATATGTCTATGGTGGCATTGCCGGTGCTGCGCTGTATCTGCTGGCCTACAATGTGATGCCGGTGTTCAACGGCATGAACGGCGTGCTCATCGGATCATCCGGAGCGGTCATAGCCGTGGTTGCTGCCACGGCCATTATGGCTCCAGACTATAAGATGTATCTGTTGCTGTTTGGTGGAGTGTCACTCAAATGGCTTGCCTTGATCACGATAGGGCTTGATCTGATCGGAGTCACCGGCGCTAATGCCGGAGGTCACATCGCGCATCTTGGCGGAGCGTTGGCCGGAGCGGTATATGCTCTGGCGCTGAGGCGCGGCATTGACATCACAAAGCCATTCTGCCAAGTGGCCGACCGAGTTGCGAACGCGTTCGCGCCGCGTCGTCGCCGTCCCTCATTCCGGCCTTACAGCGGATCGCCGCACAGCCGGCCATCGGCACCCCGCGCCGGAAATGCCGACGATCAGGCAACGCTCGATACCATACTCGACAAAATCAAGAAATCGGGATATTCTTCTCTCACCCCCGACGAGCGCAAGCGCCTTTTCGACGTGAGCAGCCGCATAAAATAGAAAATGAAAAAAGCATTTAAATCAATCAAGAGACATCATGTCCACCGGGTGGTGGATGTGGGCGATTTTCTCCTCACGGCGGCGGTTGTGCTGCTGGCGTTCGCCACAGTTGTTTCGGGCTACGGCGGATATGTCAATCCGTCGGTGATACCCGCTGCGGCTCTTGTTGCCATGATGTTTCCTGTGTTTATGTTGCTCAGTGTCGCCACGCTCGTAGCGCTTATCATAGTCCGTCGCCGCCTTGCGTTGGTTCCGGTCGTGTCGATCCTGCTGTCGTTGCCGTCGTTGTTGGTGTATTGTCCGTTGAATTTCGGTCATGCCCCGTCGGAGCAGGAAGCCCCCCGGTCATTCAAGGTGATGACATACAACGCGCTCAACTGGACGGACTATTCCTACGAAGGGCTCGACACCGTGACGCCAAACGCATCCGTGCAGCTTGTGCTGGATGCCGACCCCGACATCCTGTGCCTTCAGGAGTGCAGCGGCCCGACATTGCACACGCCTGGAGTGACCCCCGGGTTGCTCGACGAATTCTTTAAGCGCTATCCCTATGTGGAGCGCGTTCCGACATCGAGCCTCACGATCTACAGCAAGTTTCCGATCACACGTCTTGTCGACAATGACAGATTCTCTGAAACAGCCGATTATGCCTGCTATCGGTTGAACGTGCGCGGACGTCTGCTCACACTCTACAATGTCCACCTTCAATCGATCGGACTATCGCCCGAAGACAAGGCTCTCTATCGCGAAATCACCGACGGACGCACCGAAGTAGGGGAGATCAACCGCGTGCGCGACAACATATTCTCAAAACTCTATGCCGCTTTCATCAACCGCTCGCGGCAGGCACAGAGCCTGCGGTCATTCGTTGACAACCGCAAGGGCGACATCATCGTCTGCGGTGACTTCAACGACATCCCCGGATGCTATGCCGTGCGCGAGGTCAAAGGCAGCGACATGAGCGATGCTTTCTACGATGCCGGAACGGGCCCGTCGGTGTCATACCGGGCCGGCAGGTTTTATTTCCGCATCGACCATATGCTCTATCGCGGCGACTTCCATGCCATCAATTCCCAGCGCATAAGGGGCGGTCTGTCGGATCACTATCCCATCATCACCACCTTCGTATGGGACGAACCGTCGAAGTTGGAGACCGACCGCATGAAATCAAACAACAATAATAACACCTTAAACAATAAATAAACCATTTCAAGACACATGAAACGATGTTTAACCCGCCTGACCGTCGCCGCTGCAATAGCGATGCCGGCTCTGTGCTCACCAGTTGACGCCATGTCGCAGCAACACCAAAATCCGCTTCTGGCTCCGTACGACACGCCGTTCCAGATTCCACCGTTCGACAAGATCACCTATGCCGACTATCTCCCTGCGATCCGTCAGGGCATAGCCGAGCAGAAAGCCGAGATCGACGCCATCACCTCAAATCCCGCAGCACCCACGTTTGACAACACGATCCTCGCCATGGAGCAGTCCGGCTCGTTGCTCAACCGTGTGATGATGCTCTTCTCGTCACTCAACGAGTGTATGAACACTCCCGAGATGAACGAGATCGCCCGCGAGGCTTTCCCGCTCTACTCAAAGGCTCAGGATGAGATCATGATGAACGACAAACTTTTCGACCGTGTCCGGAAGCTCTACGACAAGCGCGACAAACTCGGCCTCGACGGCCCTGCGTTGCGCGACCTCGAACTCACCTACAACCAGTTTGTGCGCAACGGCGCGAAACTCTCGGCAGCCCAGAAAGAAGAGCTCAAAGCAGTCAATTCGCGTCTTACCGACCTCTACCTCAAATTCAACGACAATCTGCTCAATGCCACAAACTCATTCGAGCTTGTTGTCGACAACGAAGCTGACCTCGCAGGCATTCCCGCATCGGTGCGCGCCGTTGCCGCCGAAGAGGCCGCAGCACGCGGCAAGCAGGGCAAATGGGTGTTCACGCTCCACGCTCCCAGTCGCTTGCCAGTGCTCCAGAGCGCCGAAAACCGCGATCTGCGCCGCCGCATGTATCAGGGCTACACCACACAGGCCACATCGGGTAAATACAACAACTATCCCGTCATCGGAGAGATCGTCAAGACACGTGCCGAGAAGGCTCGTCTGCTCGGTTATCCCGACTTCGCCTCATACATGACAGCCAACGTAATGGCCAAGACACCGCAGAATGCCGAGAATCTCCTTCTCCAGATCTGGAAACCCGCTGTAGAGCGTGTCCGCGAGGAGGTTGCCGAGATGCAGCAGGTGGTCGACGACGAGAAGGGCGGTTTCAAGATCGAACCGTGGGACTACTATTACTATGCCGAGAAAGTGCGCCAGCGCAAATATGCTCTCAATGAAGACGATGTCAAGGCTTATTTCCAGGTCGATAGCGTCACCAAGGGCGTGTTCAACATGGCCAACCGTCTTTACGGCGTGACATTCACCGAAATGCCCGATGCTCCGCGCTACCACCCCGATGTCAAAGTCTACGAGGTGAAAGATGCCGCCGGTGAGCATGTGGCAGTGTTCATGACCGACTATTTCCAGCGCCCCTCCAAGCGTCAGGGTGCGTGGATGGATGCGTTCCAGATATCGTTTGTCGATCCCGACGGATCGTCGCAGCGTCCGATTGTCTACAACGTCGGCAACTTCACTAAACCCTCGGCCGACACTCCCTCTCTGCTGTCGATGGACGAAGTGCAGACCCTTTTCCATGAGTTTGGCCACGGTCTCCACGGCATGCTCACCAAGGCTCGTCTGCGCAGTCAGTCGGGAACGGGCGTCGACCGCGATTTTGTCGAACTCCCCTCGCAGATCCACGAACACTGGGCTTTCGAGCCTGAACTGCTAAAGGAATATGCCCGCCACTACCGCACCGGCGAGCTTATCCCCGATTCGCTTGTCAACAAAATCCAGGCCGCTTCCACACACAACCAGGGCTTTACCACCACCGAGCTTGCCGGCGCCGCTCTGCTCGACCTCCAGTGGGGCAAACTCAATCCCGCCAACGACGAGGCCATTGATGTCGAAGCGTTTGAGAAATCTGTGGCCGACCGTCTCGGCATGCCCGCCGAAGTGGCCTACCGCTATCGTTCGCCCTATTTCAAGCATGTCTTCGGCAGCGACGGCTATGCATCGGGCTACTACACATATCTCTGGGCTGAGGTGCTCGACACCGACGGCTTCGAGCTGTTCAAGGAAAAAGGCATCTTTGACCCCGCCACAGCAAAAGCTTTCCGCGAGAATGTGCTCGAAACCGGAGGCTCGTCCGACCCGATGGAGCTTTTCGTGAAATTCCGCGGACACGAACCCAAGGTTGACGCACTCCTGCGCAACCGCGGTCTCTGGCATCCCACCCCTGCCGAAGGCGGCGACCTGAAGCAGAAGGGCGGCAAGTGATCCATGAGCAGGAAACAACCGTTCAGATTAGACGTACCGTGTGGAGCAGACAGGGTTCTGCTCCACACTTGTTGCGCTCCATGCTCCTCAGCGATCATCGAGTGCCTGATGCATCACGGCATCAGACCGGTGATCTATTATTGCAACCCCAACATCGCCCCCGAAGCCGAATACATCAGGCGGCGCGACGAGTGCGTGCGCTATGCCGGTGCGCTCGGCCTTGAGGTGATTGATGCCGGTTACGACCATTCGGCATGGCTCGCCGAAGTGGCCGGACTCGAGCGCGAACCCGAGCGCGGAGCACGCTGCCTGCGCTGTTTCGCCATGCGCCTCGATTCGGCTGCGCGATATGCCGCCGACAATGGTTTTGAGGTGATCACCACCACATTGGCCTCAAGCCGGTGGAAGAGTCTCGACCAGATCTGTGAGGCCGGACGTGCCGCGGCTGCCGCTCATCCGGGTGTGACATTCTGGGAGCAGAACTGGCGCAAGGGTGGCCTGAGCGAGCGCCGCGCCGAGATCATCAGGCAATTCAATTTCTACAATCAACGCTACTGCGGATGTGAATTCTCCATGCCCGCGGAAATTGCTGAACAATGAGCGAAACCGACACCACAATCTTATCAACCTCGCAACCCGGGCCGATCGGAGTGTTCGATTCGGGCTACGGTGGCCTGACAATCCTGCGCGAAGTGCGCAAGCTGCTGCCGCAGTACGACTATCTCTATCTGGGCGACAATGCCCGTGCACCCTATGGATGCCGCTCGTTTGAGGTTGTCTACCGTTTCACGCTCGAAGCCGTGAGGCATCTGTTCGATCAGGGCTGCCGGCTGGTGATCCTCGCATGCAACACGGCCTCGGCCAAAGCGCTGCGTACGATCCAGCGCCACGACATTCCCCGCATCGATCCCACGCGCCGCGTGCTCGGTGTGATCCGCCCGACGGTCGAGGAGATCGGCCGCGTCACGCGCAACGGTGTCGTTGGCATTCTCGGCACTCAGGGCACTGTCAGCTCGCGCAGCTACGACATGGAGATCTCCAAGCTCTATCCCGGCTTCAAGGTCTACAGCCGGGCGTGCCCCATGTGGTGTCCGCTCGTCGAGAATCTCGAGGCCGATGGCGACGGAGCCGACTATTTTGTCGACAAAGACATCCGGGCGCTCTTCGCCGAATGCCCCGACATCGACACCCTTGTGCTCGGATGCACCCACTATCCGCTGCTCCTTAACAAGATAATGCGATATACCCCCGCCGGTGTCACCGTTATGACTCAGGGCG
Source organism: uncultured Bacteroidales bacterium (assembly GCA_947570265.1). Lineage (GTDB taxonomy): Bacteria > Bacteroidota > Bacteroidia > Bacteroidales > Muribaculaceae > CAG-1031. Next base: position 38,579 of record CANOUR010000004.1, read on the forward strand.
ATGTCGTGGCCCGCAGTCTGGCAAGCTATCTCCAGCGCCACCCCGACATTGCCCGGCAATGCTCGCGTGGCGGCTCGGCCCACTATCTCACCACCGACAATCCCGGCAAGTTCTCCGAGCTTGCGCGTGTGTTCATGCGGGCCGATGTCGAAGCCTCGCAGATAGCGTTCTGACGCTGTTCCAGCCCCTTTTTTAATCCGCATAATCCGATGGCGGTGTGCCAGCATCATGCTGCACGCCGCCATCGGTCTCTTTTTATATTCGCCCGATGTTACATGGCTGTTACATCCATGTTAAACTGTGCTAATGTTTGCGAAGCTCGGAATTTTTGGCTAATTTTGCCAATGAGCAGCATTTTTGCCTTGTCGCAATGTTTCCATCCGGCTCTCCTCGATCTCTACCCGGAGAAACCTCTGACGCTGCTGCGTTTCCCTCCGCTCCTCTTGAGACTTCGGCATCGCCGGTGCGAGGTCTCCCGCGAAAGAAAATAAAAAAGAACAACATAAATGACTCGTAAATGGACTTACGAACCCTTAACACAAGAAGAGCAGCGGCTGGAGACCGATCTCGCGGAGCACTATTCCGCGTCGCCCGTCATCAGTGAGCTGCTGGTGCAGCGAGGTGTCACGACGGTCGAGCAGGCGGAAAAATTCTTCCATCCGTCCATGCGCGATCTTCATGACCCGTTTCTGATGCCCGACATGCACAAGGCGGTGGAGCGCCTTAATGCTGCTATGGGTTCAAAGGAGAAAATAATGGTCTACGGCGACTACGACGTGGACGGCACGACAGCGGTGGCGCTCGTCTATAAATATCTCCAGAATTTCTATTCCAACATCGACTACTACATCCCCACACGCGACGACGAGGGCTATGGCATCTCCAACGCCGTCATCGATCTCGCCGCATCGCAGGATGTGAAGCTGATAATCATTCTCGACTGCGGCATAAAGGCCATCAGTGAGATCGCCTACGCCAAAAGCCGCGGCATCGATTTCATCATCTGCGACCATCACGTGCCCGACGACGAGCTGCCTCAGGCCGTGGCCATCCTCAATCCCAAGATGGAGGGAAGCACCTATCCGTGTCCTCACCTGTCGGGCTGCGGGGTAGGATTCAAATTCATGCAGGCATTTGCGCGCAGCAACGGCCTCGACCCGGCTGAGCTCGACGCCATGCTCGACCTCGTGGCCGTGTCGATCGCAGCCGATCTTGTGCCTATGGTCGATGAAAACCGTGTGATGACCTATCACGGCCTGCGACGCCTCAACTCCAATCCCAACACCGGTCTGCGCGCGATCGTGCGCATCTGCGGACTCTCCAACCGCGAGATCACCATCGGCGACGTCATCTTCAAGATCGGGCCGCGCATCAATGCCTCCGGACGCATGCAGAGCGGGCGCGAGGCCGTGGAGCTGCTTGTCAGCCGCGACAGCCACGACGCGTTGCGCCGCGCCCGCGCCATCGACCAGTACAATCAGGATCGCAAGGAACTCGACAAACGCATCACCGACGAGGCCAACGCCATCCTCAGTGCCCGGGGCGAGAGCGACTCCGATTCAAAAGCCATTGTCATCTACAACAAAAACTGGCATCGCGGCATCATAGGCATCGTCGCTTCGCGCCTCACCGAGCTTTACTACAAGCCATCCGTGGTGCTCACATTCTCCAACGGCCTCGCCACCGGTTCGTCGCGGTCGGTTCAGGGATTCGATGTCTACAAGGCCGTCGACTCGGCTCGCGATCTTCTCGAGAATTTCGGCGGACACACCTATGCCGTCGGCCTCTCGCTCAAAGAAGAGAATATCCCCGAGTTCAGCCGACGCTTCGAGGAGTATGTGGCCGCCAACATCCTGCCGTCGCAGCAGCAGCCGTCGCTCGAGATCGACTCTGTCATCACCTTCAGCGAGATCACTCCGGCGTTTGTGGGCATGCTGCGCCGGTTCAATCCATTCGGCCCCGGCAATCAGAAGCCGATCTTCTGCACCCGCGGGGTGCTCGATTTCGGCACAAGCAAGCTCGTCGGCAAGCGTCAGGAACACCTCAAGCTCGAGCTGGTCGACGACACGGCGGGCAAGGTGTTCAACGGCATCGCATTCAACATGGCACGCTATTTCGACCACATTCATGCCGGCCGCCCGTTCGACATCTGCTACACCATCGAGGAAAACAAGCATCAGGGTGCCGGACAAGTGCAGCTTCTCATCAAGGAGTTGCACCTGAAGTGATACGCCGATGACATCCCTACCTCTCTCCGACGCTGACGTGCAGGCGCTGCGGACGCGCGCGCGCCGGGTGCTTGATTCACACTGGGGCTACCCCTCGTTCCGCCCTTTGCAGGAAGACATAGTGGTGTCGGTGCTTTCCGGGTGCGACACCCTCGGATTGCTGCCCACAGGTGGCGGCAAGTCCATCACATTTCAGGTTCCGGCGCTGATCTTGCCGGGTCTGACGGTTGTTGTCACCCCTCTGGTGTCGCTCATGAAAGATCAGGTCGACAATCTTCTGAAAGTCGGTGTGAAGGGCGCATGCCTTTACTCGGGGCTCACGCGCCGCGAATACAATCTCGTCATGGACAGGGCGCGGCTCGGCAAAATAAAGATCCTCTACGTCTCGCCCGAGCGCCTCAGGGCACAGTCGTTTACCGACGCCATGCGTGCCGTCGGCGTCAGTCTGATCGTGGTCGACGAAGCGCACTGCATCTCGCAGTGGGGCTATGATTTCCGACCCTCATATCTGGGCATTTCATCGCTCCGCAAGCTTTATCCCGATGCGCCTGTGCTCGCCCTCACCGCATCGGCCACTCCCGAAGTGACGGCCGACATCATGGAGCGTCTTGCATTCCGTCCCGGTTTCCGCAAGTTCGAGAAAAGTTTCGCCCGCTCCAACCTGTCTTATATTGTCCGCCACTGCGATTTCAAAGAGCCGATGTTGCTAAGGGTGCTCGGTGCCACCGCAGGCAGTGCGATCGTTTACGTGCGCTCGCGCCGCCGCACACGCGAGATCGCCGACATGCTCAGCCGCGAGGGCATCAGTGCCACATTCTATCATGCCGGACTCGCCTCCGAGGAGAAAGCCGCCCGGCAGGACGCATGGAAATCGGGCGCTATACGGGTCATGGTCGCCACAAATGCGTTCGGCATGGGCATCGACAAGCCCGATGTGAGGGTAGTGGTGCATTTCGATCTGCCATCGTCGCTCGAGGAATACTATCAGGAGGCAGGCCGTGCCGGACGCGACGGCCTTCACTCCTTCGCCGTGCTGCTCGTGGCCAAGGCCGACAAGGCGGTGCTCACCCGCCGCGTTGCCGAGTCTTTCCCGCCGAAGGACTATGTCAGCAGGGTCTATGAGCTGGCGGGCAACTTTCTCGACGTTGCCGTGGGCGAGGGCTACAACCGGCTCTATGAATTTGATTTCAACGAGTTTTGCCGCCGTTTCGACCTGAAGGCATCGGCGGCACGCAATGCCCTGGCATTGCTTACACGCGCCGGCTATGTCGAGTATGTCGACGAAACCGACACCCGTTCGCGCGTGATGATGCTCATGGATCGTCACGAACTCTATTCCGTCAGACTCGACGACATGTCCGACCGCGTGCTGCAGCTGCTGCTGCGCAGCTACACCGGACTGTTTGCCGACTATGTCCACATCAGCGAGTCGCTGCTGGCATCGCGTCTCGAGGTCACGCACGAAGATGTCTACCGGTCGATGCTCACCCTCACACGCGCGCACGTACTGCATTATATACCGCGTAAGTCAACCCCCTATCTGCTCTACACCACATCGCGCGAAGAGCCGCGCTACATATCATTGCCTCTCGACGTCTACGAGCGGCAGCGTGAGCGCATGCAGCGGCGTGTAGATGCCATGAAGCGCTTTGCGTTCGACGGCACGCATTGCCGCGTGGCCGGCATGCTCGCCTACTTCGGCGAGGCTTCTCCGGCCGATTGCCTCACATGCGACGTGTGCCGTGGCCGCAGGTCGCAAGCCCCCGGGCATATGTCTCTCACCGACTCGATCCTCTATCTCGCCTCGCATCCCGGAGGCTCGTCTGTCGCGGCGATCGCCGGCAATCTGTCGCGCCCGGTGGCCGAGGTGGCCGACTGCGTGCGCCGCCTCGCCGATGACGGTCTGGTGACTCTTATGGGCGTGAATGTTGTCCGAAAGTGAAATTGTGTTAAATGACGGGTCGTTTTTTTGCTCCCTCTCGGGATATGTCTACTTTTACGCTTGAAACAAAACAACTATCACGCATCACAGCGTAATAAATCACATTATTTTTTATGAAAAAAATCATTACTCTTTCTGCTGCCGTGGCTTTTGGTCTGGCAAACATGGCTCAGGCCGAAACGACCTATCGTCTTGCCCAGTTCGTTGACGAGCAGGGTGGTGGTGCCGATCTTGAAAAATTCGAATACGATTCGAGCAACCGTCTTGTCCGTCAATACAGGAACATGTCGGGCGGCTATCTCCGCACCGACTATACCTACAACGACAAGGGTCAGGTTGTCATGGAAGAGGGCTGGCAGGACAAGAGTGAGAGCGGCCTCGATGAAAATTATGAGCAGCGCTACTATGTCGAATATGAATACGACGAACAGGGTCGTGTGGTAGCACGCAAGGCCTACAACAAACTTGGTAGCGCACCCATGATGTTCTCAGGCATGTATGTATGGGAATACGACAATGCCGGCCGTCTGGCTAAGATGCTCGATTACACCGATGAGAACCGTCAGAATCTTTTCCAGGAGGTTTTGTACTATTACAACGAACTCGGACAACTCTCATACACACAGGATCGCATCAACAACTTCGGCACATGGGAAGACAACTCACGCGTTGAGTATGTCTACGACGCTCTCGGCCGCATCACCGAGATCGGCTCCGGAAAGATCACCGACGGCGAATACAAAGCCGACCGCTATGAGTTCTTTGTCTATACCGACGAGGGTGAGGAGGAGCTCAATCCCGACGCAGTCCTCGACGAGACCTACCTCACAGGCGCAGGCCGCAGAACCAAGCAGAAGATGGTGAAATATCTTTATAACGAAGATGTCAGAAGCGAGAATGTCATATATCCCGTCACCGATATCGATGCTCTCTTCGACAACTCTGTGCAGTACAGCGACTATAAGTTCATGCTCGTAGAGCGCAACGAATACATGCCCGACGACATCACCGGCGGTCTCGTGCAGATCATCAACTGGGTGTATGACTATGATGAGATCGAAGGCATCAACGGCATCGAGGCTATCGAGAAGGTCAATGCCCTTGGCGCACGCATCCTCCCCGAGGTCAATGGCGACGTGCTCACTCTCAACGGCGTTACCAACGCATCGGTTGTTAACATCTACGATCTCAACGGCCGCAAGGTGTTTGCAGGCGGCAACAACACCGGCAACACCGTCAACGTCTCTTCGCTCGAAAAGGGCATCTACATGGTCACCACTCCCGAAGGCTCGGCAAAATTCGTGCGCTGATCATCAGACTCGAATATGAATCTACAGATAGGCGTGTCACTTGCGGGATGCGCCTATTGCCGTTAAACTGTGTTAAATCGGTGTGGCAAGTTCGCATCACATCGCGCTGTTTTGTAATTTAGACGGCTATTTGACACAATCAGGTAATTATAACAACAATAAACTATCATATGAAAAAAATCACTACCACTTTGGCCGCCTTCTCGGCGGTAGTCGCGTCACTGTGTCCGGCATCTGCCGATGGCGCCACTTTCCAGCGCCTCGAACGTATGGACTATGACGAATATGGCGAATACTACGAATTTGCCTACGACGAAAACAACCGTCTCGTCACTCTCAACGAGTTCAACATCGACCGCCTGCGCACCGAATATACCTATAATGAAAAGGGAGAGTGCGTCCGCGAACTGACGTGGCAGGAAATGCCTTTGTCATCCGGCAAATACTACGAGGTAACAATGGTCGACTACACCTACGACGAAGAGGGACGTCTTGCCACACGTACCAACTACAACCGTCCTAACGCTACAAATCCTGCATCTCAGATGTTGCTCGAGGCTACCGCATACTACACCTACAACGACAAAAGCGATCTGGCCTCTATCGAATTTTTCTGGGGTGCGGAGAAGGTCGATCGCATCTCCACTGACACCTATGAGTACGACAACGAAACCGGCCGGCTCGCGTCCAAGCGCACAAACTCATTCCTGGCCGGTCGCGAGATTCCGTCGAGCCTCACTGTCTACAGCTACGATGCCGAAGGCCGTCTGATCCTCGAGCGCAATGAAGAGGCCGATGAGGAAAACAACTATGACATGGTGGTCCGTTCATGGGTCAACTATGTTTATGCCGAAGATGGCAACCTCATCGAATGCTACAAGACCGGAGCGACAAACAGCCCCGACAACAAGCAGGATGCCACCATGTTCATGGTCGACGAAGACGTTCCCGCATCCGACGTAATCTATCCCGTTGTGCCCGAGCCGATGTACGGCAGTCAGGACTGGGACAAGCTTGTCAACCAGATCGTTGAAATGGACAAATATACATGGAACGAAGGCGAGCGCGTGACCCTTGCACTTTGGGAGTTCTCCTATGAGGAGACTTCTGCGATCGGCAGCGTGCAGTCAAACTTCGGCAAGAGCCTTTCAGGTGTGACCGTTAGCGGCGACTGTCTTCTCCTCCACGGTGTGGCAGGTGTCGAAAGCCTCCGTGTCTACGACATCGAGGGACGTCTCGTGAAATCGCTCTCAAACTGTGGCAACAAGGTCGACATCAGCGGTCTCGCTAATGGCGTGTATGTGGTCGCAACACCGGCCGGCATTTCTAAATTCATCCGATAAACTTAAATCTAACTGCAATAACCAGTCATGAAAAAAATCGCATCTGCATTTCTCGCAATCGCAGCCGCTGCTGCTCCCGTGGCAATCAACGCTCAGGAAGCATCATCGAAATTCGTGCTCACCGACATCGAAGATCAGGAGTGGGGCGAATCCTTTGTATTCACCTACAATAATCAGGGCAAAGTCGTATCCTACACCAACGAAAGCGATATCACCATGCGCTTCGATCTGACCTACGACGAGCAGGGACGCTGCATCCGCGACATGTACAACCAGGATCTCGACCGTATCGGTAGCCAGTTCGTGCAGACCGCTTATGTCGACTACACCTACGACGAGCAGGGACGCCTCGCCACCCGTACAAACTACTCAAACACGGCCGAGAACTTGAGCATCCCCAAATGGGATCTTCAGGCAATATGCTACTACACCTACGATGCCGACGGCAAGCTTCTCAAGGAAGAGTATTTCCGCGATGACACAAAGACAATCCGCGTCATCTTCAAGGAGTATCAATACAACGAGGCCGGTCAGCTTGTGACGCTCAACGACACCTACTACAAGCCCGTTACAGGTGAGGAGGTAAGCAAGGGCAGGGTCACATATGCCTACAACGATAATGGCACCATCTCCGAGAAATGCTCGATGGAACTCGACAACAACGGTCAGTTCTTCCCCCGCGCCTACACAATCTATGTCTACGCTGACAATGGTGTCATAGAAGAGATCTTCACCACCGGCGGAAGCAAGAATATCGAGAATAAGCAGAGCTCGTTCCTCTACACCGTTGACGAGACAATCCCTGCTGCCGACGTGGTATATCCCACTTCGATACCCGAGCCTCTCTACAATTCCGAGCTGATGCCCGCGCAGCCCTATATGATCATGGGTGTGGAGGAATATGTGCTTGGTCAGGACGACGCTCCGCTGATCCGCGACCACAACTGGCAGTACAACTATGACGACGAGATTCTCGGCATCTCAAATGCAACCGCCGCCGTCGGTAGCAACCTCGTTGCTGCTCAGGTAAACGGTGATGTCCTCAAGCTCGTCGGTCTCAACATGGCTGAAAACGTCACCATCGTCGACCTCAACGGCCGTGTCGTCAAGCGTTTCGCCACCACCGGATCGTCGATCAACGTGGCTGACCTCGCAAAGGGTGTCTATGTTGTCACCACTTCGGCCGGTACAGCCAAATTCGTGCGCTGATCGATATAATCAACTTTCTCTCCACACATTTTATTGAAATAATAATGAAAAAAATATTCCTTACATCATTTCTTGCCCTCTCGGCCATCGCCGCCTCGGCGCAGGAAACCTACTCCTACACACCCGCCGGTGTCGCCACCACTGCCTATCAGCTCACCAAGGTCGGCAGCGGTGATAATGCAGTCGACGTGAAGGTGGGTGATGAGGTTGTGCAGATGATACGCGTGCCCGCCTCCGAGGTATCCCGGTTGGGTGGCAACCAGATCTCTGCTGTCTCATTCTACAGCGGTCTGTCATTTGACATCGCCAATTCAGCGGCCGGATATTCCGCCCCCGCCTACCGCACTGTCGACATCGTGCTGAGCAACGGCCTCACGGAGACCCCTTTCTACACTGAGACTGTCTCACTTCCCGACGGCTATCTCACTCAGAAAACCGTGCAGCTCGCCACCAAGCCCACTGTCGATGCTTCAAAACCTCTTTATGTCGGTGTGCGCGTGAAGATTGTCAGCCCGTTTGACTATTATCTTCCCTCCGACCAGTCGAAAACTGCTGCCGTGGGCTCAAACTACTCATATGTTGTGGGCGACACCGATGCCAACAGCGCCGACTGGGACAGAGCTGCCACTCAGGGCAACGCCTGCATCGGCGTCACCTTCTCAGGCAACTCGCTCCCGCAGAACGGTGTGACATTCGTCAGCCATGAATCGCCCTATGTGGCCGATCTCAACCAGCCCTTCACCGTGCCTGTGACCGTGCGTGGCACTGCTGCCAACAAGGCTGCTACCGTCACTGTCGAATACACCCTCAACGGTGAGACAAAGACCTGGACAGGCAATATCCTTGATCCCGTCACCCGTCAGCCCCGTCCCATCGGACAGAACGAAGAGGGTGTGATCGAAGTGAGCGGCATCGTCAGCAACAGAGAGTCGACAGCCACATGGCTCACGATCAAAGGATCGAAGGTCAATGGCAATGACAATCTCACCACCTCGACAAGCTATGCCACAATGGAGTTCCCCACGTTTGTGGTCAACGATGGCTACGAGCGTATTCCCGTCATGGAGGAGGCTACCAGCCTCAGCTGCGGTTTTTGCCCCGCCGGTGCTGCGCTAATGACATATCTCGGTGAGAAATATCCCGACTCGTTCATCATGGCGGCCTACCACCTCAATTATGGCGGTTCATCCGACCCGATGACCGTTGAGTCGTGCCAGCCGTGGATCACACGCTATGCAACGGCTTATCCTTTCGGCCTCTTCAATCGTCAGACCAACACCATGCTCGGCCGCATCGCCAGCCTCGAAGGTCTTGCGGAGATCGCCGACAAATACTACGATCGTGTGCGCTCGGCCAACACTTTCGCAGGTATGGAGCTGAAAGCCGAATTCACCGACGAGAACAAGACCGATGTAAAGGTCGACACCAAAGTGATGTTTGCTCTCGACATGCCCTCGACATCCAACTATCGTCTCTCCTACGCTCTCACGCAGGATAACATGGGCCCGTATCGTCAGGACAACAATTATGCCGGCACCAACAGCAATATGGGCGGATGGGAGTCACTTCCCTCGCGTGTGAATGTGCGCCACAACCATGTGGGTCGCGATCTCTTCGGCTTCCCCGGCCTCGACAACTCTGTCAAGGCGGGTATGAAGAAGGGCGAGATCTCCACTGATTCACGCGAACTGTCGCTTGCCAACGTCACAGGCAGCCGCGTGAAAGTGATCGCAATGCTCGTCAGCGACGGTCTCACCGGTGAAGTGATGAACGCCCGCGAAGTCGAGCTGCGCATACGTCAGGACGAACCCGTTCCCTCTGCCGAATCGGGCACATTCGACGAATCGTTCTATCTTACGCTCACAAGCGCTGACGACGCCACCATCTACTACACTATCGATGGCTCAGAGCCTACGACTTCATCGCTGCTCTATACCGAGCCGATTTATGTCAATGAGAAAAAGATGACCATCAAAGCTTTTGCCGTCGGTGGCGGACTGCCCGACAGCAAAGTGCTGACAGTTGAATACCGTGTACGTAAACCTCTGGCCATCGACACCATCGCAACTGATGAAACCTCTGCCGATGCCGTATGGTACAATCTTCAGGGCGTGCGCGTTGCAGCCCCCGAGGTTGGCGGAGTTTACGTGAAAGTGGTCGGCGGAAATGCCGAGAAAGTGCTCGTCAAGTGATCGGGTGACCTCATTCTGATTTACCACTCAGTCCCCGCACCCTAAAGGTGTGGGGACTGATCGTTAAAATAATTTAAAAGACCTGTTAGGATTTGTCAACTTTCAACTCTCGTTGTACTTTAGGTGGCAAATTGGCAGATAGAAAATCTTAAAACAAATAAATATCATAAAATATGAAATTATTCATTACGTCTGCGTTGGCTATTGCTGCAGCCGCACCTGTGGTTGCTTCGGCTCAGGACAACGCTATGGTTACTCTCGAGCGTCTTGAGCGCGTTGTCGATTCAGAGTATGGCGAATACTACGACTTCGTTTATGAGGATGATTCTGACCGTGTCAAAGAGATAAACGAATTTTTCACGATGCGCACCCGTATCGGTTACGGGTATGACGACAAAGGCCTTTGCACGCGCGAGGCCCTCTATCAGGAGATCGATGGCAAATATTACGAAGTATGCTACTACGACTATATCTATGACGACAACGGCCGCATCAGCAAGGTAGCCCTCTACAACAATCTCAAGCCCACACTGCCCGATTCAAAGGCCGAGCTGTCGATCACCGAATACCGCGTTTACAACGACAAAGGTCAGCTCGAAAGCACCGAGACATACTGGGACGAAGCCAAACTTGTTCCCTACGCCAAGCAGCAGTTTGTCTACAACGAGGACGGCAGCATGGCCGAAGAGACCGAGACTCAGTACGACATGGCTACAAGTGCCGTGGTATATATCAACCACAAAATCTACACCTACAACGAGCAGGGCAAAGTGCAGACCGTCTGCGTCGAGACCCCCGAGTCTGATACAAGTTTGAACCTCGCCGTGTCGGGCTGGATCAACTATGTCTATTCGGCCGACGGAAACCTTCAGGAACGCTACCGCACAAGCGGACGCACCAACAATCCCGAATACAAGGTCGAGCGCGCCGTGTTCATGGTCGATGAATCAGTGCCCGCATCGAGCGTGATTTATCCCAAGACACCTCAGCCCTATCGCGAGAGCGACGACTATGCACTGCTTGTCAACCAGCTCGTGGCACTCGATGATTACAAGGCCGACGACGACACCGGTCTTGCCGGAGCGATTCCCTTCTTCTCATGGGAATACTACTACGACGTTATACAGCGCCCTGCTGGTGTTGAAGACATTGTGACCAACACCTTCGGCTCACGTCTCGCCGGAGCCACAGTCGATGGCGGCGTGCTGCGCCTCCATGGCGTCACTGGCGTCAACGATCTGCGCATCGTCGATCTCAATGGCCGTGTGGTCAAGACCGCTGCTTCAGCAGGCAATAAAATCAATGTTGCCGATCTCGCATCGGGTGTATATGTGCTCAGCACATCGGCCGGCAACGCTAAATTTGTAAGATAAGTAGCTGGTCAGATTGTGTTCAAGCTTTCTTCCAGTGCAAATAGTCATTAATCAAAAAAATATAGTCGCGTTTTAATTTGAGCAGCTACTTAAGCCAATTCAATCAAAATCACAGATATGAAAAAAAGCATTATCGCATTACTCGCTCTCTCTCCCATGCTCGCTCCGGCAGCATTGTTCGCCGAAGAGACAGTTCTCTTTCAGCGCATGGCTGAGATGACCGACCCCTCTGTCACCACCGACACCTACACCTACACCTACGATGAGCAGGGTCGCCTCTCATCTGTCCTCTACGTCGGCGACAGCCGTATCCGCTACGACTATGAGTACAACGACAAAGGTCAGTGCGTGAAAGAGACATGGAATCTCGACTACGAATTCCGCGGCAAATACTATGTCACATCAGTCTCGGAGTATGAATATGACGACGCCGGACGTCTTGCCATAAGCAAGGAATACCGCAACACCAACATCATCAACCCCATGTCGCGTCCCGAACTCAACGGCATATGGTACAACACCTACGACGACAAGGGTCTGCTCACCGACCGCGGATTCTACATCGGTGAATCAAAAGATGTCCCCTATCAGCTCTACACCTACCAGTATAACGACAAAGGACTGCTCGAGCAGGACGACATGACATCCTACAACTACTCCAACGAGATCGCAGGACATTATCGCAACGTCTACACATACGACGATAAAGGCCGCATCTCGGAAAAGGCATATCAGGAAGCCACAGCAGACGATCTCGCCACATTCAAGCCCCGTAAATACACATTCTATCTCTATGATGCCGAAGGCAACATTCAGGAGCGTTTCAGCACCGGTGCTTCCAAAAACATAGAGAACAAAGAAGAACGTTTGATCTACACCGTCGATGAGTCCGTTCCCGCCGACCGCGTGATCTATCCCGTAGTCAAATCAATTGGCGGTGTCTACGAGGAGGAGCACTATGGCATGCTCGTCAACCAGCTCGTCGGCATGGACGAATGGAGAGTCGACAATGCAGGCGTGCTCCAGCTCATGCACGCATGGGAGTATGACTACGACGAAGTCAGCGGCCCTGTAGGCATCAACACCGTCTCTGCCGCTGCTGTGATGGCACTCCGTGGCGCTGAAGTGTGCGGCGACGAACTCTGCCTCATAGGAGTCGAAAAAGTGGCCAACCTCGTGATCACCGATCTTAACGGACGCATCGTCAAAAACATCTTCGGAGCCGGAAACCGTGTCAACATCAGCGATCTCGCCGCTGGAGCATATCTCGTGGCAACCGAAGCTGGCGCAGCCAAATTCGTGCGCTGATCGATATAATCAACTTTCTCTCCACACATTTTATTGAAATAATAATGAAAAAAATATTCCTTACATCATTTCTTGCCCTCTCGGCCATCGCCGCCTCGGCGCAGGAAACCTACTCCTACACACCCGCCGGTGTCGCCACCACTGCCTATCAGCTCACCAAGGTCGGCAGCGGTGATAATGCAGTCGACGTGAAGGTGGGTGATGAGGTTGTGCAGATGATACGCGTGCCCGCCTCCGAGGTATCCCGGTTGGGTGGCAACCAGATCTCTGCTGTCTCATTCTACAGCGGTCTGTCATTTGACATCGCCAATTCAGCGGCCGGATATTCCGCCCCCGCCTACCGCACTGTCGACATCGTGCTGAGCAACGGCCTCACGGAGACCCCTTTCTACACTGAGACTGTCTCACTTCCCGACGGCTATCTCACTCAGAAAACCGTGCAGCTCGCCACCAAGCCCACTGTCGATGCTTCAAAACCTCTTTATGTCGGTGTGCGCGTGAAGATTGTCAGCCCGTTTGACTATTATCTTCCCTCCGACCAGTCGAAAACTGCTGCCGTGGGCTCAAACTACTCATATGTTGTGGGCGACACCGATGCCAACAGCGCCGACTGGGACAGAGCTGCCACTCAGGGCAACGCCTGCATCGGCGTCACCTTCTCAGGCAACTCGCTCCCGCAGAACGGTGTGACATTCGTCAGCCATGAATCGCCCTATGTGGCCGATCTCAACCAGCCCTTCACCGTGCCTGTGACCGTGCGTGGCACTGCTGCCAACAAGGCTGCTACCGTCACTGTCGAATACACCCTCAACGGTGAGACAAAGACCTGGACAGGCAATATCCTTGATCCCGTCACCCGTCAGCCCCGTCCCATCGGACAGAACGAAGAGGGTGTGATCGAAGTGAGCGGCATCGTCAGCAACAGAGAGTCGACAGCCACATGGCTCACGATCAAAGGATCGAAGGTCAATGGCAATGACAATCTCACCACCTCGACAAGCTATGCCACAATGGAGTTCCCCACGTTTGTGGTCAACGATGGCTACGAGCGTATTCCCGTCATGGAGGAGGCTACCAGCCTCAGCTGCGGTTTTTGCCCCGCCGGTGCTGCGCTAATGACATATCTCGGTGAGAAATATCCCGACTCGTTCATCATGGCGGCCTACCACCTCAATTATGGCGGTTCATCCGACCCGATGACCGTTGAGTCGTGCCAGCCGTGGATCACACGCTATGCAACGGCTTATCCTTTCGGCCTCTTCAATCGTCAGACCAACACCATGCTCGGCCGCATCGCCAGCCTCGAAGGTCTTGCGGAGATCGCCGACAAATACTACGATCGTGTGCGCTCGGCCAACACTTTCGCAGGTATGGAGCTGAAAGCCGAATTCACCGACGAGAACAAGACCGATGTAAAGGTCGACACCAAAGTGATGTTTGCTCTCGACATGCCCTCGACATCCAACTATCGTCTCTCCTACGCTCTCACGCAGGATAACATGGGCCCGTATCGTCAGGACAACAATTATGCCGGCACCAACAGCAATATGGGCGGATGGGAGTCACTTCCCTCGCGTGTGAATGTGCGCCACAACCATGTGGGTCGCGATCTCTTCGGCTTCCCCGGCCTCGACAACTCTGTCAAGGCGGGTATGAAGAAGGGCGAGATCTCCACTGATTCACGCGAACTGTCGCTTGCCAACGTCACAGGCAGCCGCGTGAAAGTGATCGCAATGCTCGTCAGCGACGGTCTCACCGGTGAAGTGATGAACGCCCGCGAAGTCGAGCTGCGCATACGTCAGGACGAACCCGTTCCCTCTGCCGAATCGGGCACATTCGACGAATCGTTCTATCTTACGCTCACAAGCGCTGACGACGCCACCATCTACTACACTATCGATGGCTCAGAGCCTACGACTTCATCGCTGCTCTATACCGAGCCGATTTATGTCAATGAGAAAAAGATGACCATCAAAGCTTTTGCCGTCGGTGGCGGACTGCCCGACAGCAAAGTGCTGACAGTTGAATACCGTGTACGTAAACCTCTGGCCATCGACACCATCGCAACTGATGAAACCTCTGCCGATGCCGTATGGTACAATCTTCAGGGCGTGCGCGTTGCAGCCCCCGAGGTTGGCGGAGTTTACGTGAAAGTGGTCGGCGGAAATGCCGAGAAAGTGCTCGTCAAGTGATCGGGTGACCTCATTCTGATTTACCACTCAGTCCCCGCACCCTAAAGGTGTGGGGACTGATCGTTAAAATAATTTAAAAGACCTGTTAGGATTTGTCAACTTTCAACTCTCGTTGTACTTTAGGTGGCAAATTGGCAGATAGAAAATCTTAAAACAAATAAATATCATAAAATATGAAATTATTCATTACGTCTGCGTTGGCTATTGCTGCAGCCGCACCTGTGGTTGCTTCGGCTCAGGACAACGCTATGGTTACTCTCGAGCGTCTTGAGCGCGTTGTCGATTCAGAGTATGGCGAATACTACGACTTCGTTTATGAGGATGATTCTGACCGTGTCAAAGAGATAAACGAATTTTTCACGATGCGCACCCGTATCGGTTACGGGTATGACGACAAAGGCCTTTGCACGCGCGAGGCCCTCTATCAGGAGATCGATGGCAAATATTACGAAGTATGCTACTACGACTATATCTATGACGACAACGGCCGCATCAGCAAGGTAGCCCTCTACAACAATCTCAAGCCCACACTGCCCGATTCAAAGGCCGAGCTGTCGATCACCGAATACCGCGTTTACAACGACAAAGGTCAGCTCGAAAGCACCGAGACATACTGGGACGAAGCCAAACTTGTTCCCTACGCCAAGCAGCAGTTTGTCTACAACGAGGACGGCAGCATGGCCGAAGAGACCGAGACTCAGTACGACATGGCTACAAGTGCCGTGGTATATATCAACCACAAAATCTACACCTACAACGAGCAGGGCAAAGTGCAGACCGTCTGCGTCGAGACCCCCGAGTCTGATACAAGTTTGAACCTCGCCGTGTCGGGCTGGATCAACTATGTCTATTCGGCCGACGGAAACCTTCAGGAACGCTACCGCACAAGCGGACGCACCAACAATCCCGAATACAAGGTCGAGCGCGCCGTGTTCATGGTCGATGAATCAGTGCCCGCATCGAGCGTGATTTATCCCAAGACACCTCAGCCCTATCGCGAGAGCGACGACTATGCACTGCTTGTCAACCAGCTCGTGGCACTCGATGATTACAAGGCCGACGACGACACCGGTCTTGCCGGAGCGATTCCCTTCTTCTCATGGGAATACTACTACGACGTTATACAGCGCCCTGCTGGTGTTGAAGACATTGTGACCAACACCTTCGGCTCACGTCTCGCCGGAGCCACAGTCGATGGCGGCGTGCTGCGCCTCCATGGCGTCACTGGCGTCAACGATCTGCGCATCGTCGATCTCAATGGCCGTGTGGTCAAGACCGCTGCTTCAGCAGGCAATAAAATCAATGTTGCCGATCTCGCATCGGGTGTATATGTGCTCAGCACATCGGCCGGCAACGCTAAATTTGTAAGATAAGTAGCTGGTCAGATTGTGTTCAAGCTTTCTTCCAGTGCAAATAGTCATTAATCAAAAAAATATAGTCGCGTTTTAATTTGAGCAGCTACTTAAGCCAATTCAATCAAAATCACAGATATGAAAAAAAGCATTATCGCATTACTCGCTCTCTCTCCCATGCTCGCTCCGGCAGCATTGTTCGCCGAAGAGACAGTTCTCTTTCAGCGCATGGCTGAGATGACCGACCCCTCTGTCACCACCGACACCTACACCTACACCTACGATGAGCAGGGTCGCCTCTCATCTGTCCTCTACGTCGGCGACAGCCGTATCCGCTACGACTATGAGTACAACGACAAAGGTCAGTGCGTGAAAGAGACATGGAATCTCGACTACGAATTCCGCGGCAAATACTATGTCACATCAGTCTCGGAGTATGAATATGACGACGCCGGACGTCTTGCCATAAGCAAGGAATACCGCAACACCAACATCATCAACCCCATGTCGCGTCCCGAACTCAACGGCATATGGTACAACACCTACGACGACAAGGGTCTGCTCACCGACCGCGGATTCTACATCGGTGAATCAAAAGATGTCCCCTATCAGCTCTACACCTACCAGTATAACGACAAAGGACTGCTCGAGCAGGACGACATGACATCCTACAACTACTCCAACGAGATCGCAGGACATTATCGCAACGTCTACACATACGACGATAAAGGCCGCATCTCGGAAAAGGCATATCAGGAAGCCACAGCAGACGATCTCGCCACATTCAAGCCCCGTAAATACACATTCTATCTCTATGATGCCGAAGGCAACATTCAGGAGCGTTTCAGCACCGGTGCTTCCAAAAACATAGAGAACAAAGAAGAACGTTTGATCTACACCGTCGATGAGTCCGTTCCCGCCGACCGCGTGATCTATCCCGTAGTCAAATCAATTGGCGGTGTCTACGAGGAGGAGCACTATGGCATGCTCGTCAACCAGCTCGTCGGCATGGACGAATGGAGAGTCGACAATGCAGGCGTGCTCCAGCTCATGCACGCATGGGAGTATGACTACGACGAAGTCAGCGGCCCTGTAGGCATCAACACCGTCTCTGCCGCTGCTGTGATGGCACTCCGTGGCGCTGAAGTGTGCGGCGACGAACTCTGCCTCATAGGAGTCGAAAAAGTGGCCAACCTCGTGATCACCGATCTTAACGGACGCATCGTCAAAAACATCTTCGGAGCCGGAAACCGTGTCAACATCAGCGATCTCGCCGCTGGAGCATATCTCGTGGCAACCGAAGCTGGCGCAGCCAAATTCGTGCGCTGATCCCACGCTTCATAATTCATAATACGACAATAATAAAAGCCTCCCGCGGGAGGCTTTTATTATTGTCGCTGCTCTCGTCAGCGCTCAGGCCTTTTTGGTCTTGGATGTCTTGCGCTTTGCTGCCGCAGGCTTCTTGTCGGCCTTGGCTTTTTCCTCTCCCTCCGGCTTACGCAGGCGGTGCTCCTCATTCAGATGCTCGATGTCGAGCCTCATCGAGGCCGCCTCCTTGTTGAGCATCTCGATCTCACGCGCCTGATTGCGTATGGTGGTCAGCAGCGCGTTCAGCTCCTCGTTCTCGATCGACAGCGGATACTGCTCCTCAACACGCACTATGAAGTCGGCAAGCACATTCATGTAATTGGTGAATGCCTGGAACGGAGTCTCATAAGGCGAGAAATGCGAATGCACGTCTCCATCGGCCATATGCTTCGTCGACATATAGAAGAAATGATCACTCGCCTGAAGATAGTTCCAATCCTGCTTCAACCGGCGATCCTCGGCCAGACGCACACGCTCGGCCACGGAATACAGCTTGCGGAAAGCCTCGTTCTGCAGCTCATTGCCCAGCCACGCGCTCGTGTCGCGTGCCTCGTCGGCCCACGATATCGGATGCAGCACACTCAGCTCAGCCACAGGCTTAAGCTTGCCTATGGCCTCCGATGGAGTCCAGAACTCAATGCCCCGCTCGGCCGCGAAGCGCGGCAGCGCCTCGAGAAACTGGAATATTCCCGTCTGCTGCGGGTGCAGTTCGCCGAATGTCTCCAGATTCATGAACAGGTTCACGATCTGTTCCTCAGCCGGAGTGTCGGCTATCCAGCCAATATATTTGTCGGCCGTCAGCGGATACGAATCCCACTCCGTGTTGCTGAACCTGAACGCTATATCGTCGCTCAGCTTCGAATTTTTCAGCAGCAGCTTCAGCTTGGGGCATCCCGCCGATGCATAGACATAGTTGGGCGACTTCCAGCCCAATATATGTTTCGCACCCTCGGTGATGCACCCCTTGTAGCCCATGCCGTAGATCAGACCGGCCATGTCGTCGCAGAAAATAAGCTCCGTGTTGCGCAACACCTTTGGCTTCACGCCGAATAGCTGCATGATCTTCTCATCGTGAGCCTTCACCTGGGCTGCAAACTCATCCTGATCGGTCAGCGACACCAGCGAGTGGGCATACGTCTCGGCCAGAAACTCCACCTTGCCCGTGTCGGCAAGCTTCTTGAGCAGATCGATGAACTCAGGCACATATTGCTCAAACTGCTCGAGAGCCGTACCGGTCACCGACAGAGCGCAGCGGAATTTTCCACCCGTCTGCTCGATCATCCGCAGCAGCGTCTCGGCCGCAGGTATGTAGCTGCGCGCAGCTATGCGGCTCACGATCTCATCGTTCAGAAAATCGTCGTAATAATAGTGGTCATTGCCGATGTCGAAAAAACGGTAGCGCTTCAGACGGAACGGCTGATGTATCTGGAAATAGAAGCAAATGGCTTTCATAAAATAATATGCTTTGTTTTGATGGGATAGGTTTAGCGGTTGTTTATCACTTTGCGGTATATGTCGATCACTTTCTGTCCGGCCTTGTCCCACGTGATGCGGTTGACCTCGTCCAGACCGTCGCGCCGCAATTGGTTATACAGCGCCGGATAAGTGATTATGGCATTGATAGCATCGGCCATCGCGTCGATGTCCCAGTAGTCGGTCTTGATCACATTGGTCAATATCTCGGCACACCCGCTTTGCTTGGAGATGATCGACGGCACACCCATCTGCATCGCCTCAAGCGGAGATATGCCGAACGGTTCCGACACCGACGGCATCACATACACATCGCTCGCCTTGAGCATCTCATAGACCTGCTTACCCTTCTGGAAACCCGGAAAATGAAACCTGTCGGCGATGCCGCGCTCAGCTGCAAGTGTGATCATCTTGTCCATCATATCGCCGCTGCCGGCCATCACGAAGCGCACGTTGCGGTTGTTTTTCAGCACCTTCGCTGCCGCTTCCACAAAATATTCAGGCCCTTTCTGCATTGTGATGCGACCCAGAAACGTCACCACCTTCTCTTTCGGACGCGTCACCTCCACATTCAGCAGCTCCTCGCTCAGAGGTGTCACCGCATTGTGCACCGTGGTCACCTTCGCCGGATTGATGCCATACTTGGTGATCACCGTCTCGCGCGTCAGATCCGACACCGTGATGATATGGTCGGCATTATCCATGCCATCTTTCTCGATGCCGAACACCGTCGGATTGACATTGCCGCGCGACCGGTCGAAATCTGTGGCATGCACATGTATCACCAGCGGCTTTCCGGTCACTTTCTTGGCATGGATTCCGGCCGGATAGGTCAGCCAGTCATGTGAATGTATCACATCGCACTCGATCGTGCGTGCCACCACCCCGGCGCATATCGAATAGTTGTTGATCTCCTCGATCAGATTGTCGGGATAGCGACCCGAAAATTCCAGACACCCGAGATCATTTGTGTTCATATAGTTGAAGTCGGCATATATATGGTCGCGCAGCGCAAAGTAAAGATCCGGACTCATCAGATTGCCGATCCGTTGCTCAACATACCCGCGGCTCACATCGCGCCACGCTATGGGCACCTGCGACATGCCCACTATATTTGCGAAATGACGCTCTTCATCGCCATATGGCCGGGGTATCACAAACGTGATATCCATGTCGCCGCATTCCCACATGCCTTTGGTGAGACCATAGCTGGCAGTGCCCAGACCCCCGAGGATATGCGGCGGAAACTCCCAGCCGAACATTAGTGCTTTCATGAATTGCTTACGTTTTATTTTGAACCGTCACTTACGTCCAGACGCTTGAGGGTGCGGATCGTGCGCAGCACCTCAGCTACATTTGTCACATGGCTGATCGCACCGCGCCCGCTGTAGGGTGGATTGCCGTCATAGAGCTGGCTCAGCGAACCGATGCAGCCACGGCTCATCTCGTCCTCAAAGCCTATGAGCATACGGTCGATATAGCTTACACCGCTCATGCCGAACACTTTCAGATAGGCATCGGCATAAAAGCCTATCAGCCACGGACGCGCAGGCCCGTTGTGGAGCGTCAGCTCCCGGTCGCGCGGACTTCCCGTGTAGTTGGGGCGATAGCCATAGCTCTTCGGCGATAACGTGCGCAATCCTTTCGGCGTGAGCAGCTCGCGTGTCACCGTGTCGAGCACACGCTTGCGCTGCTTGCGGTCGAGAGGCGAGTGGTCCAGACCGATAGCCACAGCCATGTTGGGTCTCACCGACGGATCGGCATACGCCCCGTCCACATAGTCGTAGAGATAGCCATGGTCATTCAGAAACATGCCGGTGAACGCATCCTTGACGCGCCCGGCCATCTCTGCCCACGCCGCCGATTCAGCATCATCGTCGGTCAGCTGCGACGCAAACATCAGCGCATTATACCACAAAGCATTGAACTCCACCAGATAGCCCGATCGTGGCACCACCGGCTTGTCGTCGAGCGTCGCGTTCATCCACGACACTGCCACCTTCGACCCATCGGTCGACAGAAGTCCGTCAGCGTTGACATACAGATTCGGATGGCTGCCCGATCCCACATAGTCTATTATGCGTCTTACCGTGTCGAGATAGCGCACGCGGGTGTCGTCCGCACCATAATTCTTGGCATATTGCTGTATCGCCCACATAGCCCACAGCGATATATCAGGCTGATCCATCCCGGCTATTCGCCCCTCGGCCTTGCCCGAGTCCATGAAATGCCGCAGCTCCTTCCATGCCGTGTCCATCACAGCGTGGAAATCATCGCGGTGGTTTATGGCTATCGTTGCCCCGGGCAGAGCCATGAATGTGTTGCGCGCCAATATCTTGCCCCAGGGAAAGCCCGAGATCAGATACATCCCACCGTGCTCCCTTATGTAGCATTGCTTCACCGCGTTTTTCAGACAGTTGAAAAACGACGTGCGGCACGTGCGCGCAGCGATCTCCTTCTCATACATCTTGGCCAGGCCGCGCGGCTGCACCTCCGAGATGCCGGCCGAGAAAATCACCGACTCGCCTTTGCGTATCGGAATCTCGAAATATCCCGGCACCCACAGATCCTCGCCGTAGGGCACACCATGCTCCAGATCCTCGACATATTCAAAGCCCCTGTACCAGTTCGGCTCGTAGTGCCACTGCGGCTTGTGGTTGAGCTGCATGTATAGCCGCGGATAACCCGGATAGAGACAGCACGACACACCGTTATTGCACTCCGGACAATCCGGTTGCAGTGCATCGTTGGCTATGCACAGCGCGTTGGCCTCGCGGAACGCCAGATGCGGACGCAGACGCAGAGTCGTCGGCGAGTGCGCATCCACAAGTGTGTAGCGGATCAATATGCGGTTCTCGTTGGATATGAATATCTTTTCTTTCGTCAGTATCACACCTCCCACTCGATATGTAGTGCGGGGCACGCTGTCGCAGTCATATTCACGGATATATTTGTGGCCTTGCGGAGAATACACTCCTCCCTGATAGCGGTGAAGCCCCAGATTGAACTCCGCCCCATGCTGAACCACGGTCACATCCAGCGACGACAGCATCACATGCGACGTGTTGCCGAACTCAGGTATCGGTATCACCAGCAGCCCATGCTGCTTGCGTGTGTTGCAGTCGACTATGCTTGTGCAGTGATAAGCCCCCGACTGATTGGTGCGGAGCATCTCCTTGGGCAGCGACTGCCCGAGATTTATCATCAGGTTTTTATCAAACTTTAAGTAACTCATTTAAGCGTTAAAAGTGTGGTTGAATAAAGATTTGTTGACAGATAGTGAAGTTTATTTAAGTAACTTTTTGAGAGTTATTGATTTTAATTTAATACTCACCGATGCGTCATATTTTGGTTATGTCATAAATGCGACACTCAAAAATAACAAATTATCTGCCCTGATGCAAATTTTTTTGCATTTTCATGCCGCATCGACTCCTTATTCCTAACGACATTCAAAAACTTTATGTTCACTCCCCCGCGCGATCTAATATAAGAGTATAGATATACGCGATCTAATAAATATAAATATGGATATAAATGTGGATCTATATCCTGGTCTAAACCATTGTCCGCATTATGGTGTTATGATTTTTAAACAAATCATTTTTTTTAACACAAGTTGTATTATGAAGAAATTTCTACTTGCTCTCGTCGCCATTGTAGCGGTCGCCTGTTCAGCGTCAGCACAGAAAATCGAACTCACAGCTTCCTACGGCGGCTACACCCAGATGGACGCCATGGACATGCACGACGGATGGGGTGGGGTCAACACCGCCTGGGGTGCGGCAACATTCGGCCTCAATTTCCAGGTGACGCGCAACCTCTGGATCGGCCCGTCATACACATTCTCGTCGACAACCACAAAAGGCGGACACCACCACAGCAACATCGCCTACCACGTGATCATGCTCAACGGACGCTACACCTACTATCGCAATTCCATCGTCGACCTCTATGCACATGTCGGACTCGGCGCTGACATCTCCCACATGCAGCCCCGTGGCGGCGATGCCTACAACCGCGGATACTTCGCTTTCCACATCGCACCCCTCGGAGCACAGGTGAGCCTCAGCCGTCAATTCTCGATGTTCGGCGAAGTCGGCTTCGGAGCGCAAGGCCTCGTTCAGGTCGGTTTCCGCATGAAACTATGATCACGGCTATGGACAACCATCTCTCATCCAACATGCGCAAGGCGCTTCCCGACTCGCTCTTCGGACTGCCGCAGCGCCGCGAATATCCCATGCCCGATGCCGCACATGTGCGCGCGGCCGAAGCCTACTTCCGCTACTGTCCCGTCGGCCTCCGTCATCAGCTGGCCGATGCCATCCTCCGCTTCGCCCGCAAATATGGCGTGGATGTCCGGAGTCAGCTTGTGCTCTCCTACGCTTCATAAACATCGGTTTTTTTCATTAACTTTGCTGCTGTCGCTTTCACACATCGAACAGTCCACATGCAGCAGATCATCTACACCAACAACGTGCAGGACGCGCTCGAACGGCTTCTGGCCTCGATGCGTCCTGCTTCTGTCCATATAGTCACAGATGCCAACGTAGCCACCGTCACGCGCCATCTGCTCCCCGATATTCCACGCATCATCATTCCCTCCGGCGACACATCCAAGACTCTCGCCACTGCCGCTGATGTCTGGCAGGCCCTTGTCGACTCCGGCGCCACGCGCCGCTCCCTCGTGATCAACATCGGTGGTGGAGTCGTCACCGATCTCGGTGCATTCTGTGCCGCCACATTCAAGCGCGGAATCCCCTTCATCAATGTGCCCACCACACTCCTTGGTGCGGTCGATGCCGCCGTCGGGGGCAAGGCGGGCGTCAACTTCCACTCGCTCAAAAACGAGATCGGAGTCTTCCGTCAGGCCGAGGCCGTTGTGATCTCCACCTGTTTTTTCTCCACACTACCTGATCGTGAACTCCTCTCGGGATATGCCGAGATGATAAAGCACGGCCTCCTCGACTCGCCGCAGCTCTTCGCCGACACTCTCGCCATCCACCCGTCAGGCCTGTCAGATCTTTTGCCACTGCTGAGACGCAGCATCGAGGTCAAGCAAGCCATTGTTCAGACCGATCCCACCGAGCAGGGAATCAGGCGTGCCCTCAACCTCGGCCACACCGCAGGCCATGCCTTCGAGACTCATGCCATGCTTGCCGGCCGTCCCGTGCCGCATGGCTATGCTGTCGCCTGGGGATTGGTCGTGTCGCTTGTGCTGTCGCGTATGCTTCTCGGACTCGGTTCCGACACACTCCAGCTTCTCTCACACCGCGTCCGCGACCTCTATGGCGCCCCTTCCATCTCATGCGATGACTATCCCGGTCTGCTCAGCCTGATGTCGCACGACAAGAAAAACGACACCCCGTCTCACATCAATTTCACACTTCTCGAATCTCTCGGTCATCCTGTCACAGGCCACATCGTTGACCACGATTCCCTGTGTGCCGCCCTCGATATTTTTCGCGATCTGATGGGCGTTTGATTGATAGCACCTTACGTCATCCATCGAAATTTTGCCGAAAAAAAGTGGCTGAAAAGTTTGGAGAGAAAAAAAATAGTCGTACCTTTGCAACGCTTTAGCAAGGAGACGGGCGCTTAGCTCAGCTGGTTCAGAGCGTCTGCCTTACAAGCAGAGGGTCGGGG